>JANQSL010000042.1 GCA_028284075.1 Candidatus Sumerlaeia bacterium
GAATTGAAGCCCCGGTAAACGGCGGCCGTAACTATAACGGTCCTAAGGTAGCGAAATTCCTTGTCGGGTAAGTTCCGACCTGCACGAATGGCGTAACGAGTTGACCGCTGTCTCCCCGATAGGCCCGGTGAAGTTGAGCTCCCGGTGAAGACGCCGGGTACCCGCAGCAAGACGGAAAGACCCCGTGCACCTTTACTGCAGTTAGTCATTGTCGCTCGGTATGGTATGTAGAGGATAGCCAGGAGGCTTTGAACGGTGGGCGCCAGCCTGTCGGGAGCCAACCTTGGAATACTGGCCTTACCATACTTGGCGTCTAACCTGATTCCGTGAATCCGGGTCGGGGACAGTGATTGATGGGCAGTTTGACTGGGGCGGTCGCCTCCAAAAAAGTATCGGAGGCGCGCAAAGGTCCGTTCAGCACGGTCGGCAATCGTGCGTGGAGTGTAAAAGCACAAACGGGCTTGACTGCGAGACCTACAAGTCGAGCAGGTGCGAAAGCAGGCTTTAGTGATCCGGCGGTTCCATGTGGAAGGGTCGTCGCTCATCGAATAAAAGGTACGCCGGGGATAACAGGCTTATCTCCCCCAAGAGTCCATATCGACGGGGAGGTTTGGCACCTCGATGTCGGCTCATCGCATCCTGGGGCTGTATCAGGTCCCAAGGGTTTGGCTGTTCGCCAATTAAAGCGGTACGTGAGCTGGGTTCAGAACGTCGTGAGACAGTTCGGTCCCTATCTGCTGTGGGCGTAGGAAACTTGAGAGGATTTGCTCCTAGTACGAGAGGACCGGAGTGAACAAACCTCTGGTGTTCCGGTTGTGCCGCCAGGTGCATCGCCGGGTAGCCATGTTTGGATCCGATAACTGCTGAAAGCATCTAAGCAGGAAGCGGGCCTCGAGATAAGGTTTCCCTGGGCTTCGGCCCCTAAAGGCCCCTGGAAGACCACCAGGTTGATAGGCGGGATGTGGAAGCATGGCAACATGTGAAGCTGACCCGTACTAATTGGCCGTGAGGCTTGGTGGATTGTTTTTTCCATCGCCTCGAGATAAAGCAAGTTTGCGAACGATCGATTGTGAACACATCCGTAAATACTGTCACCGAATTTTGGCGACTATAGGGCAGAGGTCACACCCGTTCCCATTCCGAACACGGCAGTTAAGCTCTGCACCGCCGATGGTACTGCACCCTTTGGGTGTGGGAGAGTAGGTAATCGCCAATTATATGAATGCCCCGATCGAAGGATCGGGGCATTCTCCATTTTATGCTCGGCCGGCAGAGAGCTGAGTCCAACGGGTCCCGAAGCGAATAATGATATTCCCGTTCCAACTCCTCGCAGGGACGGAGACTTGAAGGTCTCACTGAATCCAGGTCTCGCACCGTATCGTTTTTGACCCGTCTCACCGGTCACTCAGCAAACAACTCTTATCCACCGTTGACCCGATAGAGAGCTGTGCAGCGAATGCACGGGGCCTCCGAGGCCGGAGGATGACACATTGGATTCGATCAAGATACTCAACAGTTTGAGAGAGAGCATCAATTCCGTCTATCACGGTCGGCCGGAGATTGTGGAGCTGTGTCTGACGGCACTTCTTGCAAGAGGCCATCTGCTCCTGGAAGACGTCCCCGGGGTGGGAAAGACGACACTGGCATCGGTTATCGCCAGATCCATCAACTGTCAGTTTCAGCGGATTCAGTTTACCAGCGATCTGCTTCCGTCGGACATTCTCGGGGTTACGGTTTTCAATCGTGACAAGAACTCGTTCGAGTTCAAGAAGGGTCCGCTCTTTGCCAACGTGATTTTGGCGGATGAAATCAATCGCACGACGCCCAAGACACAATCCGCGCTGCTGGAGGCCATGAGCACCGCGATTGTTTCGATGGACGGCAACTCTTATCCGCTTCCTGTTCCATTCATGGTGCTGGCGACGCAGAATCCTCTGGAGTTTGTTGGAACCTTCCCTCTTCCAAAGAGCCAGATGGATCGTTTCATCATGCGGCTGCACCTGGGATATCCTGATACCGAAGATGAGATTCGTGTATTGAAGGAGCAGGGATTGGAGCTGGCGGAGGCGCGGATACAGCCTGTACTGTCCGGCGATGAAGTCGTTGCGCTGCAGGAGGCGGTTGCCCGGGTGAAGGTGGAGGACTCGCTGTTGGACTACATTGTCCGGATTGGCCGTGCGACGCGAGACTCGCCGCGATTCGAACTGGGAGCGTCAACGCGCGGATTGCTTGCGCTCAGACGTTGTGCACAGGCAACGGCGTATCTCGCCGGTCGTGAGTATGTTGTTCCGGACGATATTCAGAAGGTTTCCGTTCCCGTGCTCGCGCATCGCGTTCAGGTGGCTCGTACATTCGAACGCACCGGTCTGGTTCATCATGAGGATGAGGAAGCGGTACGTGAGATGATCAACAGCGTGGAAGTGCCGCTGTAATTCTCACTCGAAGTCGTACAGTCCTCGCCAGCATGTGCGCCACTGCCAGGCGGCAACAACTGCAGCGAGGCCGAAGCCGATGGCGATCATCGTCAGGGTCGGCTCCTGCCAGGGGGACAGTCTGATCAGGAGCGCCACAAGACATGGCGGAAACAGGAGCCCTGCCAGTACGCCAACGGCCAGGGGCAGCGTGGCATGACTTCGACTTTGGTTCACTTTCAGAAGCCGCTTGAAGTACATGAGTGTGCCTGTCGCGCATAGAAGCCAGCCTGTTCCCGGCAGCATGACAACAATGATAAAGATTTTCATGTCGTCTGTTTCAGTCTGCATGATCCATAATGCCATCAGGTTCTGAACAACGATGAACGGAAGACCCCAGGCGAACAGTCGTTTTTGAATACACTTCCGCCAATATGTCCGCGGGGAGACAAGCGTCAGTGAAAGCTGTTCTCTCCAGTGAGTATCAGTCAGGCGGGGAAAAACCAGATAGGCTCGAAAGGCCAGCCAGAACACGGCCAGGGCCGGGAGGAAGACAACCACCGCGAAGGCCGTTGTGATGTCGTTTAGGTCGAGCGCCGTCCGGATGTAGACAGCTCCGGAAACGAGAACCACGTATGCCCCCACATCGAGCTTTCCCACGGCAGCGTGAAAAGGCACATTGATCGTCTCTGAACTCTGCGAAGGCGGTTTCATGTGATGAATCTCATTCCACAATCAGGCGTGGTTCTTGTCACGGGAGCCAGTGGTTTCCTCGGAGAGCATCTCGTGAGGCTGCTGGTCGGCAGTGGATACCAGGTTGCGGGAACCTCCTTTACCAGGGGTGTAACTATTGAAGGCGCCCGTATCGTTCCTGTAGACCTAAGGGATTTCACCGCGACAGAGCGCCTGGTTCGTGACGTCAGGCCCGCCGCGATTTTCCACTGTGCCGCATTGACCGATGCCGCCTTCTGCGAGAGGGAACCGGAAAGTGCTCGGGCCGGGATTCTTGATGCCACAAAAAATCTGGCATCCATTGCTCGTGATTTCGATCCTGGCATCTCGTTCATCAGTGTTTCAACGGACCTTGTCTTTGGCGGGGAAGACGCGCCTTACACACAGGATGCCGAGGCCAAACCTCTTTCAATTTACGGAAGTCTGAAATTGCAGGCCGAGTCGCCGGTTTTGTCGCTGGCGCGAGGTTGTGTTGTACGGACGGCTTTGTTGTTCGGCCCGCCCTCCACACACAAAGGCGGTTTTTTGAGCTGGATGATTAACTCCATTGCGGCCGACCAGCCACTGACGTTGTTCAAGGATGAGGTTCGCACGCCTGTGGATTGTCGCGATGTTGCACATGCAATGGTGTTTCTTGCCCAGGAGGGAGAAGCGGGGCGGTGGCATGCGGGTGGGCCCGAGAGGCTGACGCGAATGGAGATGGGACGTATCCTTTGCAGGATGCTGGAGAGAGGCGAAAACCTGCTTGTTCCGGCGCGGCTGGCGGATTCGAACTACGCCGCACCGCGTCCGCGGGATGTGTCGCTGGCTTCACAACGACTCTGGGAGCGTGTCGGAGTTCATCCGCGAACACTGGAAACGACACTGAAAGAACTGATTTCAAAGACTTCCACCTGAGACAAAGTGATGAACGGGACTCTAACCATTGGATTGCTGAGATACTTTCTTCTGGCCACTGCGGTCATGATGGCAAACTCCGTTTGTGCGGAGCGAATTGATGTTCTGATGACAAGGGGTACGGATCAGCTTTGGGAGCCCTTGAATCCTTCAGACGACTATTCCTCTGAAGACGCGGAAGAGGAGCTTGGCCGCAAGCTCGAAGAGCTGAGGAGCAAACATCCTGATTCGCTCCTGATCGATCTGGGGAGCTTTGCCACTCCAGGCCGTGGGATGGAAACATCCTACGACTCGCGGCATGTTTCTTTTTTCCGGAACAATGACTACAGTGCCGTGAATGTTGCCGCAACCGACTATGCTCTGGGCGTCGCGCACAGCCAGGGATTCAGAAAGCGCCCCAGGGAACTTGAAGATTTCTATATCTCCGCCCTTAATTTTCGCGGGCGGGATTTTCCTCCGTTTCCAGCACAGGCGGATGTTCAGGCAGGCAATCAAACGGTTCGGCTGGCAAGCATCAGTCAGCCTTCCGCAATTGCCTCACTTCCCACAGTGATAGGGGATGTCGTGTACGCGCGAGAGGATGTGACGCTCAGTGCGGCCGAGTCCGATCAGTCCGCCGACTTGCTGATCGCTTTGTCGGAACTGGACGATGAACGCACTCGCCGGCTTTTCGGAGCATATCCGGGTTTGAATATGGTCGTGCGAGTAAACGATACGGTTGCAGATGACGTCGAGGAGAGAGACGGGCGTTATCTGGTTCCGGCTCCGAACGGCCATGAGGTTGCGCATTTACACATTGATCTTGAAGACGATGGGAGCATCGAGTCCGCCGGATACGTTCGCCACCCGTGGACAACGAAAGAAAAGTACGATTCTCTGGTTCAACCCGGTCTGCCTGTTATCGGCATGAGTGTTCCCGGCGAGGGGAGAGTGGCGGAGATTCTCGGTATTGAAACCGAAAACGTTCTGCTGGACGTTCATCGTGACGTGGATTTTCCGGATCTCACCTCACGGCGAAACATTTATACCTACAATATCACGATGGATGAAGTGCCTTATCGCGTCTACCGCGTCTACCATCGCCCGAAGGTGTTCTGGATTCCCCAGGACCAGCTTGTTATTCTGAACCGCGATAACACCATTCGCCGCATTGTCACCAATCTTGAGTCGTATCCTCTGACGTCATGGAACACGCGCCTTGGAGAAGGACTTCAGCGTGTGCTCAACAAGCATCCGGACGAGTGGAATCTCCCGATTGAAACAACTGCCGGAATTGAGGAGCATGCCGAGAGGATTCTTCGCAATCTTCGTCACACTCTGGAAGTCAACGCGCGGTTGTACCCCTACGATGCCGAAGGGACGGATACCTGATTTGAGGTTCCCTCCACCAGACCGGATCGCTCTGCCAGATTGTTAAGATAGTCGCGAACGGCAATAACACGCTGAAGGTCGTCATCGTTCTCCGGCTTGATGACGATGCGTGTCCGGCCTTCCGCACGGGAGTTGGCGACTCCTCCCGTTTTCGCTCCGGCGGGTTCAAGATGTTCGCTTACGGCAGCAAACCGCTCCGCGGAAATGGTCATGCGAACGAGAGGGGTCGTGCCGTCGATAAGACTGACGCGAACCGCGGCGGCCGCCAGGCGCATTCGCGTGACTTCCAGGAGAGCGATTGCCGGAGGCGGGATGTCTCCGTACCGGTCGCGGAATTCGGATGCAAGATCCTCAACGTCCTCCTGCCGGTGCATCATGGCGATGCGCTTGTAAAAGTTTACTCGTTGAGTCTCGACGGGAACATAGGGCGCGGGTATGTAACAACTTAGCGGCCACTTGATTTCAACGTCGTGTTGATCGTGAACGACGTCGCCGCGAAGTTTACCGACTGCATCCTGAAGCATTTCGCAATAGAGCTCGAAACCGATCTCGTTGACGATGCCGTGTTGTTCCTTGCCCAACAGATTGCCGGCGCCGCGAATTTCCATGTCACGCATGGCAATGTTGAAACCCGAACCCAGTTCCGTAAATTCCTCGATGGCCGCGAGGCGCTTGACAGCCTGCTCGGTGATTCCCTGGCCATGGGGGACGATCAGATATGCATAGGCGCGCCGTTTCTCTCGTCCGACCCGGCCGCGCAGCTGATAAAGCTGTGCGAGACCGAATGCATCCGCCCGGTTGATGATGATGGTGTTGGCGTTCGGAATGTCGATTCCTGATTCGACGATGGTTGTTGAAACCAGAATATCGTATTCACCCCGAATGAACTTGAGCATATGATCCTCAAGTTCGCTTTCCTTCATCTGGCCGTGGGCCACTCCAATGCGTGCATGAGGCACGATCTTTCGAATGCGATCCGCAACATCATCAATGTTGTGAACCCGGTTGTGAATGAAGAAAACCTGTCCGCCCCGGTTGAGCTCACGCAGAATAGCTTCCGCGATGGGTTCCTCTTCCCAGTGAATGATGCGAGTTTTGATGGGATGACGGTCCGGCGGGGGAGTCGTAATCAGGGACAAATCCCGCAGTCCGGCCATCGCCATGTGCAGTGTTCGGGGAATGGGCGTCGCCGTGAGAGTCAGGATGTCCATTTCGGCACGGAGTTCCTTGAGCCGTTCCTTGGCTTTCACTCCAAAACGCTGCTCTTCGTCGACTACCAGCAAGCCGAGGTTGGCGAACTGAATATCTTTTCCGAGAAGCTTGTGGGTTCCGATTACCACATGGACCTCGCCACTCTTTAACCTTTTTTTGGTATCCCCGGCCTCCTTTGGCTTTTGAAAGCGGGAGAGCAGTTCGACTCGAAGAGGATAGTCGGCGTATCGCTCCTTGAAGTTGCGAAAATGCTGCAGGGCAAGAATCGTGGTGGGGACGAGAACAGCGGCCTGACGTCCTTCCTCCACGCACTTGAAGACGGCGCGGATGGCGACTTCCGTTTTTCCATAGCCGACGTCGCCGCAGACGAGGCGATCCATGGGGCGATAGCGCTCCATGTCCTGTTTGACATCGTGGATGGCCTGAATCTGGTCGGGAGTTTCCTGCCATGGAAAGGACGCCTCAAACTCGTGAAGGTGAGGTGTGTCACTTTGGAAGGGATCACGGCGGGCGACTTCACGTCGTGCATAGAGTTCAAGAAGAGCTTCCGCCATGCGCTCAATCTCTTCACGCGATTTCTTGCGGCGTTTTTGCCACTTCCCCGTTCCCAGGCGATCGAGTTTAACGTTATCCGTTTCAGCGCTTGCATACTTTTGAACGTAGCGGATTTTGTCGACGGGAACCAGCAGCTTGTCGCCATCGGCATAGTGGATTTCGAGGAGGTCGACAGTGCGGCCATCCATTTGCTGCTGCCGCATGCCCATGTACTGTCCAACGCCGTGCTCGACATGAACGACATAGTCACCACGCTGGATATCATTGCTGCCGGCAATGGGCCGACCCTTGTAGATCTTCTTGTAGACATGGCGTCTGCGATAGCGGCCAAAGATCTCTCTGTCCGTGATGAGAGCGATGCGTGCGCCATGAAAGACAAACCCGTCATGCACTCCGCCGACCACCAGGAGTATCTCCGGATACCCTTCAACGGCGTTGCGAAGACTGAAGCTCCTCGCTTCCTCGGCGGTCGTCAGGCTTTGCGAGCCAAGACCGTGTTCTCTAAGCAATTCGTCAAAGCGTTGAACCTGTCCTTCATTGTCGCAGGCGATGACGACCAGAAAATCCTCACCCTGACGACGCCGAATCTGAGTGATCCATGATTCCAGATCACCGCTTGTTGCGGAGAAGCCTCCTGTTCGGAAGAGCATCTCTTTCTCCGGCTGATCCACTTCGGAAGCAGGCAGCCGTGTGTGCTCGGCGTGATGCAGTCCGCGGATTCTTTTCAGAACCTCGTCGCCTTCCATGATAAGCTTGTCCGGGGGGCCAAGCTCTGAGTTTCCGTGCAGTATTTCATGATACTGCCGTTCGACGGCCGATTGAAAGTAACTGCAGACTTCTTCATACCGTTCGGGTGAATCGAGAAGAACCAATATATCTTCCGGCAAGAGATCAAACAGCGTGGAGAGAGCCTCACCGGCCCTTAAGCGGTCGTCGATCTGATGCTTTAACCTGCAGGCGGGAATCGAGACGACAGCGTCAGTGCCGAGGTCGTCGAGTGAGCGTTGAGTCGAAACGTCGAACTTGCGGATGGATTCGATTTCGTCCCCGAACAGATCGAGCCGAATCGGGTCGTCCGTGTTTGGAGGGTAGAGGTCGACAATGGAACTGCGGACGCTGAACTCACCTCGGGACTCAACAAGGCCAACGCGCTCGTAACCCGCCCTGTCCAGGGCCACGATCAGTTTTTCGACATCGATGCGTTCGCCCCAGGCAAACCGGACCGTCAGATCCTCGAGTTCGTCTGTTGGAAGAACCCGTTGCATAAGAGCGTCGACGGGTGCGACGAACGCCGCCTGGCGGGCTGCCCTGTCTCCCTGTCGGATTCGGGCGAGCTGGTCGAAAACATCCAGATGCTTGGAAGTGACTTCGAGGCTGAGATCCTCGTCGTCATAAGGCAGGATTTCCCACTTGGGGTAATGGAAGACGCTGGGAATGCCGAAGAAATCGAGATCATCCGTGAGTTCCTCGGCACGCTCCAGTCCCGCCGTGAGAATCAACAAGGGGCGTTTCATTTCCTCCTGCAGGCATGATGCCACGAATGCCAGAGCCGAGCCCTCCAGGTTGTGGAGGATCGGCGTTCGTTTCCCCCTTTCCAGTTCCCTCGTAAGGGTCGAAAATGTTTTCGAGTTCTCACGGAGCAAACGGCGAAGGGCGGAGGCTGCCCGGCCCGTGGCCTTGCGAGTTTCATCGTTGAGAAAGCTGAATGTCATGGAAGAAGGTGGGGAGACAGCAGGGAGTTCCGCCCGGGGGCGGGCGGCAAATCAGGGGGATGGCGAGAGCCCGGTCAAGCCCCGTCACAACTGTGCATCGGCGTTGCCTTCCATTGGTCCGACCGCGCATCCTTCGTCCATATGCGCGTTCTCCGAGTTATCCCTCATCTTGGCCTTGGTGGCGTCCAGCGGCAAATGCTCCTGGCATTTCGAGGGCTTCGCGAACTTGGGTTCGAGTGTGAAGTGTTTTGTATCGACTACGAAGGCGAGTACGCGAAGCAGTTTCAGGCCGAGGGATTTCCCGTACATCTGAAGAAATTCCAATCCCGGATGGACCCTCTTGGTCTCGCAAAGCTCTGGAACACCGGGCGGCGGTTCGACATCGTTCATGGACACATGTATGCGGCGAACCTCGCGGTCCTGACGGCCTTTCGAAAGGGGCGAAGGCCGTCAACGGTGGCAGGCTATCACAATCAAACCCTGGTTTCGAGCGAGCGTCAGACGGAGCGTCTGAGAAAATCGCTTCATCGTCCCACAGCCTACGTCGCCGTGGGAGAAGCGGTGCGCGACTCGTTGATCCGGCTGGGCGCTCCACCGGAGCGGATTGCCGTGATTCGAAACGGAGTTGTGGGGCCTGCAGAGGTTGCACCGCTCCCGAGTCGGGCGGTTGGAGAACCATTGCGACTGGTCTGGATGGGGCGCTTTGCCAAGCAGAAGCGCGTTCCGTTTCTGATCGATGTCGCGGCGGAATGCAAACGCCGCAGGATTCCCGTTCAGATGACGCTGTTTGGCACGGGCGAATTTCACGAGAAGGCAATGGCTCGTCTGGAAGATGAGCACCTTCAGGACGTTGTTCTGCTTCCGGGTATTTCAAGGAGCATTTTCGATGAACTTGCCAGGGCTCATTTATTTCTGTCGGCGAGCTATCGGGAAGGTTTCCCCAATGCTCTGCTGGAAGCTCTCGCGGCCGGTCGGCCGGCGATCGTGAATACGATCGATCCAAATCGCGAGGTCCTTGGTGATTCCGGAGCCGGGTTAATGATCGATACAGATGTTCATCGCTGGGCGGACGCCATCGGGCGGCTGGTGGAGAACGGCACGGAGCTGCAAAGAATGGCGGCCGAGGCGGAAAGCCTCGGCCGGAAGTTCAGTATGAAGCGCGCGGTTGATGAAACAGCGGGCTTGTATCGGAAAATCACTCTCTGAGAAGTGAATGCCTCAGGTATTCTGCCGAATTGCGGGGACGATTTCCTCGACTGTCTGGAAGCGATCCTCGGGTTTTTTCGCGATCATTTTAAGGATCACGTTTTGCAAATTCTCCGCGACACGGTCGGGGAGAGGCGGTGGCGCGGTGTGGATGTGATGGTACTCGATGTTGCCAAGGTAGAAGGGCGGATTGCCGGACACCATCTCGTAGAGCATGATGCCAAGTGCATAGATATCTGTCCGGCCATCGATCTTGTCGCCGATGATTTGCTCGGGGGCCATGTACAGGGGTGTGCCAATGACAGCCGTACCGCTCTTGGTGGCATCGGCGCTTTGGAGCATTTTGGCAATACCGAAGTCCGTGATTTTGACAGCGTTTTGCGACGTGACCATAATGTTCGCGGGTTTGATGTCGCGATGAACGATGCCGAGTTTGTGGGCGTAGCCGAGAGCGTCGCAGATTTGCATGAAGTAATAAAGAATCATCTCTTCAGTGAACGTTGTTCGCTCATTGAAGAGGCGTTTCATGTCGATGCCTTCGATGAATTCCATGCTGATACAGCGTTTGCTTTCGATTTCAAAGAAGTCGTGAATGCGCACGATATAGGGATGGGACAGTTTCTTCGCCGCCCGCGCTTCCGTTTTGAACCGCTCGACGGCCATGGGATCGCTGCAAAGATAGTCGTTGAGAATCTTGAGAGCGACGAGATCGTTGAGAGTCTTGTCCCGGGCCCTGTAGATGATGCCCATACTGCCACGATTGATCTCCTCCTCGATAACGAAGCGGCTTGAAGGGCCAAGAACAGGAACACTGCGCTGGGACTCGTTTTCATCCTGCTGCAGCTTGAGCCGGTACTTGATTTTGCGCAGTCGCGCATCCGCGTCTCGATACTGGGGCGTGTCCTTGAGGACATGTTCCAGAACCGATACCGCGTTATGCAGCTGGTCGACGGTTTCCATGTCGGCGGCGAGGCGATAGAGGATATCGCGCATGTCGTCGTCGACAGGGAGTTCGCGGAATTTCTGCCACGCGAGATAGTGCATGTTTTTTTGCCAGTAGCAAAGGCCGAGGACTTTCAGCGCGCGAGCTTCGTAGTTTCCATCCCGCTGAAGAACCTCGAGAATCTCAATGGCTTCATCGACCTCGTTGTTCTTGAGCAGAATCTTGACGAGTTTGAACTGAGCCTGCGGATCCTCACTGTGATGCATCCGGCGGCGATACAAAGCCTCAAGGTAGTCCTTGTCGGAACTGAGAGGCTCCTGTTTCATCGCCAGTTCAATATCGTGACATGCTCCCTGAAGATCGCCGGTAGCCTCCCGGGCCATTCCTCGTTCCCGCAGCATGGAAGCGGTTCCGAAGCGATTGTAGGCCGCCTCGTGAAGAGGGAGAATCTCTCCAGGTCTCTTGGTTCCATACTTCTCGCGCACGATGCCAAGAACCTGTCGTGCCTCCTCCGCCTGGCCGGCGTAGGAGTGCAGCCACACGCGGGCTTCCAGCACGACGAAGGACTGTGAATCGCCCAGGGGCGGGGTGCGAAGAGTATTGAGGGCCGCCACGTAAGAGTCCTGTGCCGCCGTGTCGTCCTCTCCGCTCTTTGCCTTCGCAACGGCCGCCTCAACGTCGGGAGGAAGTTCGATGCCCGCTCCACTCGTCTCATTGTCTCCGGTATAGGGCATGCCGGATACCACAGTGTCCTGAGCGTTAAAGGGTGTGGCTCTGTCAGGGCTTTCCTTGCCCTGCATGACGGTTGGAGTCTCGTGAAAGCTCTCCTGAGTCGCTGTTCCCGATTTCGGAGGGGGAGGTGGGGGAATCTCCCCCGAGGGCGGAGATGCCGGAGGCGCCGCCATATGCGAATACGTGGGAGGAGCCTTGGAGTAATCGACAGGAGAGAGTGCCTTCTCCGGTGAGGGAAGCTCTCGAGCGCGAACGATTTGCTCGCGATGAACATCGCCGGGCTGCGTGTCCCCGAGCACGGAGAATTTCTGTGATTCCCGGATATCGCTGTCGTCGGCAGGCTTCGGTGTTGAACCGGAGGGCAGAGGCATTCCGCCAGGTCCCGGAATCACCACGGCTGAGACCTTCGAATCATCACCGGAACGCTTTCCACCACCACGGCCTCCCCCTGCGGAAGTTCCGCTTCCGGCGGCACCTGAACGACGGCGGCGACGACTGCGGCGGCGCTTCCGTTTGCTCTGTTCCTCTTCCGACAGCTGGGAGTGAACGATCGTGATACCCTCAGACTTGCCTGAGTTCATATCCTCGGCGGAGATTTCCATGACACCGTCGGCGTTAATGAAAAAGGTGACGCGAATGCGTGGAGAGCCGGCCTGGGCCGGATCGACTCCCGTCAGCATGAACTTGCCGAGGCTTCGATTTTCAGCCGCCTCCTGGTTTTCACCCTGGAGGACATGAATATTCACGAACTCCTGATTGTCTTCCGTCGTGGTAAAGGTCTTCGCGGCTTTGATGGGTATGGTCGAATTCTTCTCGATAATACGCGAGACGCTTCCTCCCTCGACTTCGATACCGAGAGAATGCGGCGTGACATCCAGGAGAATGACTTCCTGAATATTACCCTCGAAAACGCCGGCCTGAGTCGCGGCTCCGAGAGCGACCACTTCATCAGGATTCACGCCACGGAAACCCTCGAGACCAAAGAACTCCTCCACGCTGTCCTGCACCAGTGGGATTCGTGTGGAGCCGCCGACCATAATGACTCTGGCGATATCTTTCTTCTTCATGCCAGCTTCTTCGAGGGCCTTTTTGCAGCAGCGAACCGTTCGGCGGACAAGTTCGTCGATCAGATCCTCGAATTCCTCGCGC
The DNA here is from genome assembly GCA_028284075.1 of Candidatus Sumerlaeia bacterium. Lineage (GTDB taxonomy): Bacteria > Sumerlaeota > Sumerlaeia > SLMS01 > JAHLLQ01 > JAJFLJ01. The sequence goes on from JANQSL010000042.1 coordinate 12,921, forward strand.
TGAATGATGCGTTCGAGGTGTAGAGGCTGACCTTCCTGATAAGCGATAAAGGGCAGGGAAAGGCCGGCCTGATTGAGGGTGGACAATTCACATTTCGTTCGTTCGGCCACTTCGGTCAACCGGCGCAGAGTGACCGGGTCCTGGGCAAGGTCGACGCCATGCTTTTGGCTGAACTCCTCGCAAATCATGGCGACGAGGGCGGCATCGAGATCGTCGCCACCCAGTCGCGTGTCCCCGGTGGACGTCAGAACCTCGAATGTTTTGCCGGTGATTTCGAGGATCGTGATGTCAAAGGTGCCGCCGCCGAAGTCGTAGACCGCAACCACCTCATCGCCGCCACCGCTCCTGCCGAGACCGTAGGCCATGGCTGCCGCGGTCGGCTCGTTGATCAGGCGAAGAACCTCGAGACCTGCCATGCCGGCCGCCTCAATGGTTGCCTGGCGCTGCATATCGTCGAAGTAAGCGGGCACGGTGATGACAGCTTTGGCGATCTCCTCGCCGAGATATGCTTCCGCAGACTCTTTAAGTTTCTTGAGGATGAGAGCCGAAATTTGTTCGGGCCGGTACCCCATGCCATCGATGTCGATGAGAAGCTCGCCCTCATGACTGACAAGCCGGAACGCGAAGCGTTCGCCGGATTCCTCGATATCGTCGAGGTTTCGCCCCATGATGCGCTTTACACTTGAAATGGTCCGGAGGGGGTTTGTCGCGGCCTGCCGCCGGGCTATCTCGCCAACGACGACCTCGCCATCCTCCATGAACGCGACCACGGAAGGCGTTTTGTTAACGCCTTCCGTGTTGGGAATGACTTCCGGTTCCGAACCAACAACCACTGAAACCACGGAGTTGGTGGTTCCGAGGTCGATTCCGATAATTCTGTCTTCGCCACTCATATGAGTTGGTCAGCTCATCCCTCTGCGATGTCGTAAGCCCCAAAGAGACTGGGGGTGGTTTTTTCGGGCCGCAAGGCCACACATTGCCTCACCAAACCAGATTTGCCCCGCTGATTCGGTGAAACGCAAGGTTCCCGCCGCGACGTCAACCGGTCAAGACCAAGGGATGAAAACCCGGCCGGCAACACGGTTATTCACCTTTCCGTCCCTTGACAGCGGCCGAGGCCGGCTCTGAATCTGGCTCTCGCGGCGGGAAAATTTGTCTGATTTTTGAAATATGCGCACCCTTTCCACCTTTTCCATCGTCACTTACGGCTGCCAGATGAACGAGCATGACTCGGAAATCATGGCGGGTCTTCTCATGTCTCGCGGCCTCGAGAGAACCGAGGATCCGAGGACCGCGGATGTTGTCCTTTTCAACACATGCACCGTCCGGGACGGAGCGGAGCACCGGGCCTATGCCCGAATGGATTCGCTGAAATCGGCCAAACGAGAGAATCCTGAGATGATTCTGGCGCTCTGCGGCTGTGCCGCTCAGGACAAGGGGCTGGAACTGCTGGATATGTTCCCCCATGTGGATTTGGTGGTGGGGACGCGGGACTATGTGAAAATCGATGAGCTGGTCTCGGAGGTTCACCGTTCCGGCCAGCGCCTGGTAGCGGTCGAGGACCTGGACAAGCCGCTGAGTCTGCCGACCATACCGGCCCGAAAGTCGGGACTGAAAGCCTTCGTCAATATCATGTTTGGGTGCAATAACCGCTGCACCTTTTGCATCGTGCCGCAAACGCGGGGAGATGAATACAGTCGCCCGCTGGAAGAGATTGTGGCTGAGGTCGAACAGCTGGCTTCGAAGGGCTATCGCGAAGTCTGTCTGCTGGGGCAGAATGTAAACTCTTACGTGGACTCAAAGCGTCACGACTTCGCGGATCTGCTTCATGCGATCAACCAAATCGATGGCATTTGGAGAATTCGCTATACGACTTCAAACCCCAAGAGCGCACGAGACCGGCACCTGAACGCCGTGGCCGATTGCGAGAAGGTGATGGAGAACCTGCATTTGCCGGTTCAGTCAGGGAACAATCGCGTTCTGCGGGCCATGAAGCGAGCCTACAACATTGAACGATACAGAACGCTTGTTGGCATTTATCGTGATTTGTGTCCGCACGGTTCGCTGACGACGGACATGATCGTTGGCTTTCCCACTGAAACCGATGAGGAATTTGAGGACACGATCCGTTTGACGGAAGACATCCGCTACGACCAGCAGTTCATGTTCATGTATTCACCTCGCCGGGGAACAGTCGCGGCGGACACCATGAAGAACGATGTTCCGGTTGCAGTGAAGAAGGATCGCCTGGCCCGCCTGATCCAGCTCCAGGAGTCCATCAGCCTCGAGAGGAATCAAGCGGAGGTGGGGCGTCTTCATCAGGTACTGGTGGAGGGTCCGTCGCGACGCGGAGATGATATGATGGGGCGGACTCGGACGGACAAAACCGTTGTGTTTGCAGGGGGAGAGGAGCTGGTGGGACAACTTGTGGAGGTTCGTGTCACTGAGGCATGGGCTCACACCCTGAGGGGGGAAGTCCGGATTCCCGCCGGCACGCCCTGAAGGCCCTTGCTCGGGGAAACAGCGTTGACATCACGAGGATTGGACCGTCTCCTACATTGAATTTGAATGGCGACGTTTGTTGTCATGGCTTCAGTGGACGAGTCTGTCATCATAGTACGCGAGGAGGAACGGGGCTTTGCCGCCGCAGGTCACCTCGTGAACGCCGTCCCCTTCTGGGGATTCATCTTCCTGATGGGAATCTGGCTCTACTTCAAGGAACGCAGCCGTGAAGTGATCTTCCACATTCAACAGGCGATTGTGTTTCAGATGATCTTTCTCTGTCTGGGTGTCTTTGCCCTTGTTCTTGAAATTCTTTTTCGCGTTGTGACAGTTGTTCATGAAGGTGTCGGGGCTTTGCTCTCGCAGGCAAACATGTTCTTTTTCGCAGCCGCCTACACCGTCTATGCAGCCCTTTGCGTCTGGGCCGCGGTTATGACCTGGATGGGCAAGCCGTTCCTGTATCCTTATATTGGCCGGCGGGTCCTGGAAGGAAATCTGACGAAGCGATAGGAAAGGACCGGTAACATGCGTCGCGAACTGAACGAGCATCAGAAACGCTGTGTGAACACGATCATGGCAAATGTGACCGAGTATCTGGACCTGCGCTTCATCATGTCAGCGGAAGTCAATCCGCGTCTTCGTGATATCTGGCCCAATCTCCAGTACCTGCAGCTTTCCCAGCTTCGCAATTCGCTCGCCAGTGACAAGGCCTGGGGCGCACACCGTCATGTGATCGGCGAGCTGCTTTGCAGCTCCGACAAGCAGAAGATTTACGACATTTTCAATGCCAGTAATCAAAACAGTGTTCAGGGTGAAATCGTCGAAAAGCGGGACGACACAACCCACAAGACAGCTGATGTTCTCGAAATCCACGACTTCCGCACTCTTTACGGTGCGATCGAACCGTCGGTTTCGGAAATTTCAGCGGTTATGCAGATTTATATCTGGTGGGACTTGAAAGATGCGTCCGAGCTTGCAAAGTTTCAGCTCAAACTGCGCCGTATCAAAGACATTGAGTCGCAGTGGTCTGATGAATGGGCGACATATTACCACCAGGTCCTGAAAAAAAAGGAAGAGGAGGGGCCGGCAACGCAGGAGGAGGCGCTTGAGCACGAATACGAGGATATGAAGTATACTGTGGAGAACTTTCTGGGACGGCGCGAACACGAAAAGGGTCACGTTATCATCATCGATCGCAAACGTCCCACCGGCCTGGATCCGGCCGATACACTGATTCAGACAATTGCCCGCGAGCAGGTTCTCCTCAGGGACATTCAGGACGGCAGGGAGCTGGACCCGGCGGTGCGAACCCAGTTCGCGAAAGCCCTTGGCGTGCAGGAGGATGCTTTGACGAAAGATCTGGAAATTGAATATCTCTCAAGAACAATCGGGGAACAGAAGGGAAGGTTGCGGCGCACATTGATTGAGACCAAAGGGGGTGAGCCGTTCAATTTCAAGGTGGCTCAGGCGGAGGCGATGAAAAAGAAGTACGAGGAGGCCACGCTGGGGCGCCAACGAATGTCCGATCTGACACCGAGGCCAACAGAGGAGCAGGTCGAATCGGTCGGCTAGAACGGTTCCGCAGTCACTTCTCCGGGCCCAGCAGGCCCATTTCTCCAACGGGATAGTAGCGGAACAGAGCCTTCCCGAGCAGCTCGTTTTTTTCGACAGGGCCGAATATCACAGAGTCGAAGCTGTTGTCACGGTTGTCGCCGATCACGAAATATTGCTCGTGGCCGAGATTGTACATGTGCCCGTCACGGGGTGGCCAGATTCCAAGATTGGTCACCTCTCCCTGAGACGGCCTGCGGTTTACAAACACCTGATTGTCAAGAACCACAACAAAATCGCCGGGAATCCCGGCGACGCGCTTGATGAGTGGAAAGGGATCATGCGGAGCGCGGTTATGAACAATGACGATGTCGCCTCGCTGGACATCATCAGGCGTTCCTGTTCGGACGATGAGCCGATCGCCAACCAGGATCGTGGGCTCCATCGAGGGGCTGATAACCTCCTGAGCACTTAAGCGGCCACTAATGAGGAAGCCCCAGACGATAAAGAGCGTCAGCATCAACACGGCCGAAAAAACCAGACGCGTGCGACTGACCCTGAGTTTCTTCTTCACTTTGCTAATGCGGGACTCGCGGCTTGTCACGAGGGAGCCTCCACACACGAATCATTGAAGTATTCGTGTCAGGCGGATATCGGTGGTCGAGGGTGAGCGCTTCGCGCCCGTCAGTCTTTCAGCAGCGAACGAATTTCAGCATTGAAATCCTGCAGATCCTGAAACTGTTTGTAAACGGATGCGAACCTCAGATACGCCACGTGGTCCAGATCCTTCAGGTGTCTCAGGCTGAGTCGTCCAACATCCTCCGTGCTGATTTCCCGCTCCGCGGAGTTGAGCAATTCGCGTTCGATTGCCTGAACAATTTCATCAATCTGCTCGCCGGAAACTTTTCGTTTGTCGCAGGATCGTTCAATCCCTGTTGCCACTTTCGCCAACTGAAACGGCTCCCGGGTTCCATCTCGTTTGATAACCGTGAGCTCCACCTTTTCAATGTACTCAACGGTTGTAAACCTCTTCTGGCATTCCTGACAGACTCGTCGTCTTCGGACGGAATCTCCATTGGGAGAGGGGCGGGAGTTGATAACTCGTGTGTCGTGATGGGTACAGAACGGGCAGTTCATAAGCGTCAGTCCGACTCATTTTCGGAGGCCTCAAGACAACAATGGGCCATTGAATCCGGACAAACGAAAAGCGGCGGCCCCGAAGGGTCGCCGCCATCGAATCACGGGAAAAGTGAGTGGTCTCTTCTCAGACGTGCTTGTCGATCACGCTCTGAAGCTGCGATTTCGGCAATGCGCCCATGACACGATCCACTTCCTGGCCGCCCTTGAAAACAATCAGTGTCGGAATGCTCTGGACGCCATATTCGCCGGCAGTCTCCGGGTTGTCGTCCACATCCATCTTTCCAACCTTGATTTTGCCGGTGTTATCCTGCGCAAGTTCTTCCACAATGGGAGCAACTCGGAGGCATGGCCCGCACCAGGTGGCCCAGAAATCCACCAGTACGGGAGTGTCTGATTCGAGTACCTGATTCTTGAATTCCGCGTCGGAGAGGGTCAGTACACCGTTTGCCATGATTTGTTCGCCTTTCTGTCCAAGTATGTTGCGTTACGAATCGATTGGAATCGCCTGCGGCCTTATTGGTCGCTGCAACGTGCAATACGCACGGCCAATGCCAAATCCATTCGTCCGTCGTAGAGTGCTCTGCCGGAGATACATCCCGGTACGTTGGGAAGGCCAAGTTCCCGGATGGCTTCGATATCCGTCAGTGAAGAAACACCGCCGGAAGCGATAACCTGGAGTTCCGGGACAGCACCGGCGATCGTCCTGAGGGCTTCCAGATTCGGACCCTGTAACATTCCATCCGTTGCGATATCCGTGTAGATGATTTTGCCACAGCCCAAATCCAGCATTCGTTTCGCAAAATCAATTGCTGAAATCTCGCTCTGCTCAGTCCAGCCACGCGTCGCCACAAATCCGTCCCGGGCGTCCACGCCAATAATGACCCGCTCGGCGTTTTCTTTCAAAACGTCGCGAACGAAATCGATGTCTTCCACCGCACGTGTTCCGATGATGACATCATCGACACCCGCTTCCCATGCTTCCTCAGCATCCTCCACCGAACGGATTCCGCCGCCCAGTTCCAGGTGCATCTTCGTAACCTGCCGGATCTCCCGCACAAGGTGCAGATTTCCAAACCGGCCGTCGAAAGCACCGTTGAGGTCCACGATATGGAGAATTCGCGCACCCGCCTTCTCAAAGTTTTCAGCGAACGCTGTGGGGTCGCTCGAATAGATGGTCTGGTCTTCGCGGCGGCCCTGCTGCAGCCGGACCACGTTTCCGTCCAAAAGATCGATTGCTGGAATCAGTTCAAACAACATTTCGTGTCACATACCCATGATGTGGTAGCCGCAGTCCACGTAGAGAACCTCACCAGTGATGCCGGAGGACCAGGGGCTCAACAGAAAGAGACCTGCATTGCCGACCTCATCCGTCGTGACGTTCCGGCCGAGAGGAGCTTTTTCCTCCACCTTCTCCAGTACCGACGAAAAACCGGCAATGCCACGGGCCGCAAGGGTCTTGATCGGTCCCGCGCTGACCGCATTGACGCGGACGTTGTGTTTGCCGAGGTCCCACGCAAGGTAGCGTGTGGTCGCTTCCAGAGACGCCTTGCAGATACCCATCACATTATAGTTCGGAATCACCTTCTCCGAACCCAGATAGGTCAGTGTCAGAATACTGCCGCCTCCGGCAGCCTGCATGAGCGGCAACGCCCCTCGCGTCAGGCTGATCAGTGTGTAGGCACTGATCTCCTGGGCCAGCTTGAATCCATCCGCGGAGGTCTCCACCATGCCGCCCGCCAGGTCCTCCTTTTTAGCGAAGGCAACCGAATGCACCAGCATGTCAAGCTTGCCGCCGAATGCCTCGCCGACGCCCTTCATGGTCGTCGCGATCTCTTCGTCATTCGTTGCGTCCAGTTGAAAACACGGGAGTTCCGGGTCGAAGCTTTTTGCCAAATCTCGCACCCGCCCCTCGACTCGCTCGTTTTGGTAGGTCAGCGCAACCTTCGCTCCTTCGCGCAACAACGCCTCTGCGATTCCCCAGGCGATGGAGTTCTTGTTCGCCACGCCCACAACGAGCGCTGTTTTCCCGGACAAAATCATTGGCACCGAATCCTCATTCAAATGGCTTGAAACAATGACCCCTCTGAACCGCCCGGCCTCTCACGAGGGCAAGAGCCGAATCAGCACGCCGGCCCAAACCACTCTTGTCGGAGCGTGGCACATGTTACAGGATTTCGTCTGGCCTGAGGTCATGGTGTGATCGTGTTGTCCGGGGTGTGTTGAGTGAGGCGGGAAAACTACGTTGTATATTCGGCGTTGATGCGCACGTAGTCATAGCTCAGATCACATGTTGAAACAATGGCCTCCGCTCGGCCCGACCCGAGGGATATTTCCAGCAGGACTTCATCAGTGTCTTTCAAGTACTTCGACATCAGCCCCTGGTTGTACTCTGCCGACTTGCCTTTGGCGAAAATCAACGTTTTCCCAAGCCGTATCATGACATTGTCCGGAGTGAAGCGTGCACCGCTGTAGCCGACCGCACAGGCAATGCGCCCCCAGTTGGGGTCGCGTCCGAAGATCGCTGTCTTCACAAGGTTGGAGTTCGCCACGGCCTTTGCCACACGGCGCGCATCATCGAATGTTGACGCGCGGCGGACACGTACCGTCACGAGCTTCGTCGCGCCTTCACCGTCGCGGGCGATTTTGCGGGACAGGTCTGTGCAAACCTCTGTCAGCTTCTTGCGGAAGGCCGTGTAGTCTTTCCCCTGAGGCTTGACTTCGCGATTTCCCGCCGCTCCGTTGGCGAGCACAACGGCCATGTCACTCGTTGATGTATCGCCGTCAACGCTCAGACAGTTGAAAGAACCTTCCACCGCGTCCCGGAACGCCATGCGCAATGCGCTTTTCGAGATTCTCGCGTCGGTAAACACGTACGACAGCATCGTGGCCATGTTGGGATGGATCATGCCGCTGCCTTTGGCGATGCCAACCATCGTGACCATTTTCCCGCCAAGACGAAACCGCGCGCTCGCCGTTTTCGGGACGGTATCGGTGGTCATCATTGCCTCGCCGGCTGCAAGAATTCCATCCGGTGTCAGGCCCTTCTCCGCAATGGCACGAATACCGTTTTGAATTTTGTTCAGTTTCGGCAGGACGCCGATGACGCCGGTCGATCCCACAATCACTTCATTGTATCCGCATCCAACCGAGCCCGACACGGCAATGGCCGTCTGGCGGGCCACTTCCAGACCCTCGCGTCCCGTGCAGGCGTTGGCCTGGCCCGCATGCATAACAACCGCTCGAATTCCTCCCTCCTTCAGCGCTCTGCGGCAGAACGGAATATTCGATCCGGAGAACTTGTTTTTTGTGAATAACCCCGCTGCAACACACGGACGGTCAGAAACCACAACACCCAAATCCGGTTTCCCGGAAGCCTTCAGACCCGCCTTCGTCGCTCCACCTGCAAAGCCTTTCGGAAACCGCATGCGCACTCCTTCATCGTAACGTGAAGGGCACCGTCAACGCACGCCCCATGAGGGCAAGCCGCATGTCTGTGACGAATCAGGAATCGTCAGGAGGAAAGTGTTGAATTAACTCCACGCGTTCACCCGGCCGCGCAAGCCGGTACTCGACGCGTGCGCTTAGCTCCACCGAATCGACACGTGTACGAAGTTCATCAACACGCTGTTCCAGAGAACGCCGGCGTGTCGTGATGGCGTCCAGCTCCTTGCGTGCCTCCTCGTAGCCCTCACGAGCCACCTCACTCTCTTTGAGGGAGGGACCGTACAGGATGGCAAAAACCGTCGTCAGAGCGACGATCAGGAGAGATGACCAGCCCAAAAGCCGTGTGTGCCTCATAGAAGTCCCGTTCCGGCCAACAGAGCAGCCAGACCACTCCCGGCCCTCCTACCATGTCAAGATCCACCGGCCTCCTCCACTGCGATTTGGGCTGGACAGGGGACCGGGGCTGCTCACACACTCCGCGACTCTCCGGGCCGCGCCCACCTGCGGCCCAGACCTCATTGAAATCAGGGAGATGCCTGTGAGCCGGGAAGCCGACCTCTACGAGCGCGAACTCGCCCGCTACCGCGAGACATTGAAACTGGGTGCCGAAGCCGCCCTCGACCGTTATGGGATGACGCTCATCAACTCCCTCAACCCCGCCGAACGGGCTCGAGCGCTTAAGTCCTTTGGTACCGAGATCACTGAGGCCATCGATTACTACAACCTCGGTGTTCAAGCCGGTGTTGAAGACAACTGGACCGAAGCCATCGAGGCCTTCCGCAAGGCCCTCGAAATTGATCCGGACCTGACCCAGGCCATTTACAACCTCGCCATTTGCTATGAGAAGACCGGCCACACTCCCCAGGCGAAGCAGATGTGGGAAATGTACCTCCAGATCACCGGCGACAAGGACGAAGTCGAGGCCATCAAGTCTCACATGGCTGAACTCTGAGTTCGTTTTTGCACTACTGAGAAACCAGAGTCCCGAGCCGTTTCGCGGCTCGGGATGTTTGCTTAAACGATTCGCTGTACGGTCGTATCTTAATCCGGCTGTTGATATCCTGGCAGCTCGATTCGAAACAGCGCACCACCGGACTCTGACCTGCCCGCCTCGATTTTTCCCTCCATTTCACTGACAATCTGGAAAACAACCGACAGCCCCAGCCCCGTTCCCGACGCCTTGGTCGTGAAAAACGGATCGAAAATCTGGGGCTGCAAATCGGGGGGAATTCCGGGCCCGTCATCGTGAAACTCCACGGCAGCGGCTCCGTCAGGCCTTTCGAGGGTGCGAACCAGCACCCGGCCTGAGCCGTTTTCCATCGCTTCGGCTGCATTCAGGACGAGGTTGGTAACCACCTGCCGGAACTGATCCGGGTCGAGTTTTACAATGGGGTCCGGCTGGCACAGGTCCAGATCGATTGAAAGAGTGGGAAGGCTTGTGTCGAGATCGTGAACAATGCGGCGGACCAGGCCGCCAAGCACAACATCCTCCGGCAATGCCGGCTGGGGGCGTGCAAACTGCAGAAATGCGCGCAACCGCTGATCGAGCCGTTGTACTTCCTCACGAATAAAAGAAGCTGCTTCACGATGCATGTCGCGAGGACGCTTTTCATCCAGCAAAATCTCGACAGATGAAAGAATGATCCCCAACGGGTTCTTGATCTCGTGGGCAATTCCGGCCGTGAGCGCACCCAGTGACGCCAGTTTTTCAGTTTGTTGCAGCCGCGACTCCAGCGTTTTGCGTTCATGGATATCGCGTATCACCCCAATCACGAAATCGACTTCACCCGCACGGTTGATAATCGGACTGTAGGATGTTTCGACCCAGCGCTCCTCGCCATCTGAATTGGTTGCCAGCATTTGCTCCGTTTGAGGATCATGGGAGCCGGCGAAAACCTCGCGGGCGGGGCACAGCTCC
>JANQSL010000194.1 GCA_028284075.1 Candidatus Sumerlaeia bacterium
GATACGCCCAAGGCCATTCTGACGAATGCGGAGCGCGCCGGGTCCGTCGAATCGCAGAACCGTGACAGCCGCGAACACTTCGAGGCGTATCTGCGTGGCCGCATTGCGTGGTATCGCCGGTTCCATCCCGAACGAGGCGGCCGTCTTATGATGCGCCTTGATGCGCTGGCGCGCGTTCCGCCCCCGTCCGTTCCACCTCCGGAATAATGTGGCACGCATACGGCTCTCGACGTTGACGATTCCTCCCCGGCGGCCCATCTCGAAAGCGGCTTGCGTTTGAATCCTATCGCTTTCACAACCGGTCGCCAGAGGCGCGCATGTTCCACGGATTCAACTATCTGACAGACGAAGACCGGGAGACGATGCTGAGGGGAATCGTCGACGGAGAGGTCTATGGCGGCCCCTATCATCTGGAACTCGACTGGGTGGATAAATGCAACGCCCGGTGTTTTTTCTGCAACAGCGAGAATCTTCATAACGGCAAGAGCATTCTCTGGCCTCGGGCGGAGGAAATCCTCACGGAAGCGGTCGAGAACGGTCTCCGCAGCATTCGTCTTGCCGGTGGCGGTGAACCCACTTTGCACCCGCATCTGCCGGATCTTTTCCGCTTCCTGACGGATCGGGGCGTTGCTCTCGATCAGCTCACCACCAACGGGACTCAGTTCACCGATCGTGTGCTGGAATCCATGAGCGACCTGACGGTGGGGAACGTCAGCGTGAGCCTGAATTACACCAATCGGGAAACCTATGAAAAAGGCATGGGTCTGCCGGCAAAGTTCTTTGACCGTGCCGTTGAGATGACCCGCAAGGTTTCCGAACTGAAGAAGCGGAATCCAAACTTCAAGCGTCTTGTGATTCAGTTCTTCGTTTACAAGCCAACCATTGAACTGATTCCCGAAATGTATCGTCTCGGGCGTGAGCTTGGTGCCGATCTGATTCCCTTCAAAGACCTCTTCGGGATCGATCCGAAGCTGCAGCTCGACGAAAACGATGTTCCACGGATCGTCGAGCTTTTCCGGGAAGTCGCTCGTGAGGATGGCGACAAAGGCATCGCGCATTTTCACGTTCGCAAGTGGGGGCTCGATGCGGCCATCCAGGAAATGTACAGAGAGCTTGAAGAGGAAGGCGTTCCCACTGTCGATTCCGCGGAGCTGCCTTCCGTTCTGCACAACAAGTTTTGCCACATTGCGTGGTACTCCATGACGATTTCGGGAACTCAGGCGGTTTATCCCTGCTGCTGGCTTTTCGTTCACCCGGGAGTCGGTCCCGTCGACAATCTGATGGACAAGTCTCTCCTTGAAGTGTGGCGCGGCGAGCCGATGCGCGAGGTGCGTCAGGAGTTGCGCCAGTTTATGCTGCTTCGGGAGCGGGGCGCGTTTCAGAATCGCCGTCTGAAGCGCACGACTCCGGAGTGTCACTCCCACAACGAATGCCCTCTGGCTTTCGGCATGTGCGATGAGGCTTTCTACGAGGAAGCTGACCGGCGTTTGGAAAAAGTGCGCCGGTCTCTCTCGGTTTCCGCTCTGAAGGCCATGAATCGCGTTGGTTCTCACGTCGAACAATTGATTCGTTCGTGAGAGGCGGTCTTCCTGTCTCCGGAATACCCTTGAGCATCCCGCCCTCTCGTCAATAGTGAGACCATGAACATCGAGCGACGGGTACGTGGGGCGGCGTTCACGAACGGGCTCCTTTCGCTGGTGCTGCTGTGTCTCTTTGCAGGCGGCGTGTGGGCGGATCGCGTTTACACACGGAGCGAGACGGAAATCGAGGGAGCGGAGGTCGACGCCTGGTCTCCGCAAAACGCACCGGACATGTTCATGATTCGGCTGCTGGAGGAAGGCAGCTTCAGTCCGTCCGTCTATCCCGTGGAATCTTCCCAGATTCAGCGCATTGAGTTCGACGGAGGGGATGGCATTCCCGGCCGCGTTGGCCGCATGACTTTTGTAAACGGTTCGGTGCGGGAACGCTGCCGCGTCATCAGCTTTTCCGGAGCGGAAAAAGCGTTCACTGTCGTTGTTCCCGGCGGGGGAGCACGGGAACAGCTTTCCGCGGATTCCATCGCACATATCGACTTTGTTCGCACGACGATGAAGCCCGGCAGTGTTCGTTCTCTGGCAATTGACACTCCAGAGGCGCCGACTCCGACGCCCGCTGCCTCTGTTCCCAATCCCAACCGCACACCGGTTTCCGGAAACGGTCTTCCTGATCTCGACTACGATGATGATGGCGAGTTCGACGCTCCGCTGGGAACGGAAGTCATGGGGCTTGGTCCCGCGATGGGGTTCGACCGGATCGACATGGGTGAGCCGGATGAGTTCGATGAGGACGACATGGAGTTTGACGGCGGTGGCTGGGTCACGATTCCGGGTCTCGGAAAAGCCGTGGGTTTTCTTGCGCTTCTCGTTTATCTGGTTGTGGCGTCGGTTGTCGGTGGATGTTATCTTTTCTGGGCTTCCCGTATTGAAAAGGTCGACGATTTCCCCATATGGAAGTCGATGATCACGGCGGGAGCACTCTCGTTTTTTCCCGTGCTGTTTTTTCTTCTCTGTCTGCGCTATATTCCGGTGTTCGGACTCTGGGCCGGAATTTGTGCATGGTACTTTTCCTCCCGTGCCATTATCATGGGGTCGATGGAGATTCTCGAGGAGAAGGCAGGGAGTGTTCTGCATACTTATCTGGCGATCCAGGCGGGTGTGTTTCTTCTTTCGGTTTATATCCTGTAGAATCTGTTTTGAAGTCACTTCCAGCTCTTCATCTTCATCCGCGCCTTCGCCTGATGTTTGTTTTGTGTTCTTCATGAGTGACACAATGGATGTGGCACGATGGTCTTTTCCTTACCTGTTTGTTTCGTTCTTTCATGGTTTTGTCTTTCCGTTTTCATGCGATGTGCGGTTTGAGCAAAAGCGAAGGCGCGGACGGAGATGAAGAGGCGGTTACGGTTTAGAAGTTGCGATGGCGCCGAGGGCGGGGAATGCGGTTGAGGGTGGTTGTTTCGTCCAGGCCGGCTCGTTGCATGGCGATTTCCACGGCGCCGGCCACGGCATCGAGGGCGTCGTCATGATCGCAGCGGGGATAACGGGCGAGTTCGGTTCGGAATTCCTCCGGCAACGTGTCAGCAAGTATGAGGCGGGCGTTGCTGAGTGTCGGTTCGAGAGATGCGATGCGGACGTGCTTGGCGCGTCGCGGCTTGATGACGACGACGGGGAGATCGGAGCGGCGGGCGTGTTGTTCCCGGCGGCGCCGTTCGTCTTCGACAGGGATGGTGAGGAGTTCCTGAAAGCCGGTGCCTTCGATGGCGAGCTGTTCGAAGGGACGGAGTTCGTGGGCGTCGAACATGGCATCGATCTGTTCTGTCGGCGCTGCGCGTTTGAGCCAGATGGATTCGAGAATCAGCGTTCCGTCTTCAGCAAGAGCGACTGTGGCGAGGGCGGCGAAGTCGCCGACCTTGTGGCCAGGCTTGCCGAGTGCGGCGTCGTGATAGCCAAAGCGGCGCAATGATGTGTCGGGGTATTCACGAACGCGGGCAGGGTCTTTGTCCGGGGGCATCACCCGCCAGCCGGCGGCGGTCCGTTGTGCACGCCAGCATGTTTCGGGAGTGAAGAGAGCGTCCTCCGGTCCGAGTGGTTCGTTTTGTTTTTCCTGGTAGAATGTCCGGCGGCCCTGCACCACGAGCTGTGCCATGAGCTGTTCGTAGTCTTCCTGTTCAGGCCACAGCACGCGTGCGCCCTGTTGCATGTCTTCGCGGTGTGTCATGAAGAAGGTGCGAGCTTTTTTCCGGCGGTTGTGGAGGGAGCGGTCTGTCAGTATTGAGCGCCATGTGTTCCAGTGGGGCGAGGGATCCGCGAAGCTTTCGATGGCTTTGCATCGCATGGGTTCGAAGTCGGTGCGTTGCAGCAGGGTTGAGAGGAGGCTCTCGGGGTGCAGGACGGTTCCGATGGCGAGAATATGTGTGTAGGATGCGCCGAGGTGTTCGATGACTTCGCCGAACCAGTCGTGGAGGCGGGCGCGGCGCCGGGATGATTCGGCGGCTGCGGAGGATTCAGCGTCGTCGAGGATGATTTTCGTGGGGCGCCAAGCGTTGTGGGTGATGCCACGGATTTCGGAACCGCCGCCACAGGCGTCGATACGCATGCGTCCGACGGTGAGGGTGTCGGCGGATGACGTGACAGGGGTTTTTTTGAAACGGGGATGGACCCAGCGTGTCAGTGGTGTGTCACCGGTGAGTTCGCGCCGCAGTGCGGCGAGCCGCTGCCGTGCCTGGCGCTGGGTTGCGGAGAGGAGGATAATGTAGCGTTCGGTTTCATAGACGATGTCGTGGAGGGGGAGAATCCAGGAGACGATGGTGGATTTTGCGCTGCCGCGGGGGGCGGCGAGGGCGAAGCGCAGGCCGTTGCGTTTTTCAAGGACGGGTGTCATCATGCGACGGTGCCACTGGAACAGCATGCGGTGAAAGGGTGCGAAGGGACGGCGGAGGGCGTGATGCGCGGCAAGGCGGGCGAAGAGCAGGATGTCGCGCCGGGCACGGACGTAGAGCATCCAGGGGCGGTCGTCGGGTTCGGCGTTATTCAGGATCGTCCGGAAGGTCTTCGCTGAGGAGGTCTGGATCGTATGAGCGTCCGGCAGTGTCATTGGTGTCTTTCTCCAGGAGGTTGGCTTTGAGGGCGAGGATGCGGATTTCGTGAATCCGGCGGAGGATGGTGAAGACGTTGGCGAGTTCGGTGGTTTTGGACGGGTCGGGAACGGCGTCGTCCAGGGCGGTTTCGAAGAGGTCGAGCCAGCGGTCGAGGAGCTGCTCGGCTCGTTGAAGGCGGTCGGGAGGGGGGGTGTCGGTCATGGGTGGCAAGGTCTCCGGCGTTTGATGAGCAAGAGTCTGCCACAGGTCCGAATGGATTTCAGGAATCCGTGGGAAATATGGGAGGAATGGGAAGAATGGGAAAAATGAATGGTTTTGAGCTGTTTGGAATTGCCGGGGAGGGGGGACCGGTTGGCAGACTCCTCGCTAGGTTGGGGTCTGAGGGCATATGCAGGTGTGTTTCGCGCACCCGATCCCGGATGGATGTTTGCAGGAGCGCTGTTTATGATCGAGCTGACTGATGAGGCTGTTTGTGAGGTGAAGCGCCTTCTCAAGCTGGAGAATCGTGAGGACTGGGGTCTCCGCGTGGGGGTTGCCGGAGGCGGCTGCTCGGGTTTGAGCTATACGCTGGCTTTCGATGAAGAGGCGAAGGAGAAGGACACGGTGATGGAGCAGGGCGGGATCAGGATCTACGTCGATCCGAAGAGCTATCTGTTCCTGGCGGGGATGAAGCTGGACTACAGCACGGATTTGCTGAACGGCGGTTTCAAGTTCATCAACCCGAACGCAAAACGGACGTGTTCGTGCGGGAGTTCGTTCTCGGCATAGCCGTGAGCTGAGACGACGAGTCACATGGAGATGACTGGATAGCGCCTCGCGAATGCGAGGCGCTTCTTTTTTTGTTTTTCCTTAACGCAGAGACACAGAGATGCGGAGTAGGAGGAAGAGGGTTGGCACGGAGACGCTGAGGCACGGGGAGAGCAGAGGGAGGTTTTGGTGCCGGGTCGCGATTGCGATCCCGATTCCGAGGGAAATCGGGAAATATGGAGCGGCAAAATCTTATATTGCGATAAATATTATCTGTTTTAGTCTTTTTGGATTGACGCACGGGGTTTTTGGAGGGATCTCTCACGCGTCTTGAACGGGCGGACCGGCAGGACAATCCAACCGGCAACCGCTAGGAATTTTCTCGCAGGCAGGAGTTACCCGGATCACCCGTCGGAGGCCTAACCGCGGATCAACTATCTCCCGATTGAGTGCGACCGATTCATGACTCGCCACTCGCCTTATTGGAATCCAGAGAGAGACGATCCGACCAGACACCAGACCGCGGTTATCGATGGGGAGGAAGTACAACCAGGGACGGTCCGGGGGAGTCCTCAGCGCCAGACCCAACGTCGTCCCGATCCACGGGTCTCCTGCCTGCAGAGTTTTTGAGAGGAGTGTTTTCACTCCAACGGGTTTTGACCCGGGTCGCTTGGCGACTAAGGCGATTCAGCGACGTATGGTCAGGGGGGCTCCTGCCGTTCGTTGGTTTGCCGGACATCACAAGAGACCCGGGTTAACCCCGGCATCCCGCGGAGGCGTTCGTCATGAATGCCTCCGCGAGGCGTTTAAGAACCTGGCTCTCCGTTTCAAAAAATCCTGAAGTGAGTTTGTGGTCAGGCATCCGTTGAGGCTGAGAGGGGGGACGTTGGTTGTTGCGATGAGCCGGTCAGGTGTTTGCCTTTTCAGCGGGATTCTTTGGGTTGGACGATGACGAGGGTGACCAGTGCGAGCACGCTGATGAGGACGACGAGGATGAGGGCTTCGCGGTCGCGGCCGGTCACGATGTAGTCGTAGATGGCAAGGGAGGCGGTTTGGGTGCGGCCGGGGATGCTGCCGGCAACCATGAGGGTGGTGCCGAAGTCGCCCATGGCCCGTGCGAAGGCGATGGTGGCGGCGGCGATGAGGGGAATGCGTATCTGGGGCAGGTGAATGTGCCAGAAGAGATTCCAGCCGGTGGCGCCCGCGAGCCGGGCTGCGTCGGTGACGTCGGAATCGGAAAGAGAAAAGGCGGCGCTGAGCTGGCGGGTGACGATGGGAATGGTGGCGACGGAGGCGGCGATGATGGCGGCGTTGCGAGTGAAGGTGAGAGGCGTGCCAAAAACGGTTTCCCAAAATCGGCCGACGGGACCTCCGGACCCGATCAGAACGAGGAGATAGTAACCGAGCACGGTGGGAGGAAGAACGAGTGGCAACAGGACGGCGGCTTCGAAGTAGCGGCGTCCGGGAAAGCGCCGGTGTGCCAGCAGCCAGCCAAGAAGGGATCCCGCGACAACGGCGACAATGGTCGCGGCCACGGAAACGTGGATGGATATCCAAAGAGGGCGCCAGTTCACGGTGGTGTGTTCAGGCCGGCATGAAGCAGATGGTTGATGGCTGTTTCGGTCTTCATGAAGGCGGCAAACCGTTCGGAAGCGTTACGATGTTTCGTGTCCGTGCTGATTCCCATTTTGTGAGGGATTCTGCTGTCCTGGAAGTCGTCGAGGCGCAGGGTTTGTGCTTCGCCTTCTTTCCCAAGAACGGAGACGGCGACAAAGGCTGCGTCGGCGTTGCCGGACTGTGTGATTTGCCAGGCGGTGCGAACGCTGCCCGCGGGAATGATGCGGTCGGTGAGGAGTCCTTCGGTGTCGAGTTGGCGGATAACGCGAAGTGCGGCTCGTCCGTAGGGTGCGGTTTCCGGGTTGGCGATGGCAATGCGGCGTTTTTTCCATGCGTTGCCGAGTAGATCGCGGGGTTGCGAAAGTTCGGGAAGATTATTGCGAGGCTTCCAGAGAACGAGTTCGCCGACGGCGTATGTGCGAAGAGTTTCCCGATCGAGGTGACCATCGTTCGCAAGTTGCTCCGCCGTTTCCCGGTCGGCTCCGAAGAAAAGGTCAAACGGTGCGCCTTCCCGGAGTTGAAGTGCGAGGACTCCGGTGGATCCTGTCGTGATGTCGACATGAATGCCGGTTTCGCCGGTGAAGTCTTTGACAATGGATTCCATGGCCTGGGAGACGCTTGATGCGGCCGCAAGGGTGAGGTGTGGCGCATCACGACTCTGGGTGCAGGCCGTTGTCGCGAGAAGAAACAGAAGAAGGGGAATGAAACGATTCACCGATGAACAGCTCCGTTATGCACGACGAAACATAACGCCCCGCGAGCGGTCAACGATGGAGACGGTGTGTGTTTACTTCAGCCGGCGGGTGATGCGGCGAAGCGGCCGTGCGGCTGCCCTGAGGGCGGCCGCCTCGGCTTCGAGATAGGCCTCAAGGACGGCTTCGCCGGTTTTCGTGAGACGAGCACCGCCTCCTCCCGCGCCGCCGGTGATTCGCTCCACCAGGGGAGACTTGAAGGCTGAGTTCATTGACTGGACAAGAGCCCAGGCCCGGCGGTAGGACATGTTCATTTGGCGGGCGGCCTCGGCGATGGAGCCGGTTTCGCCGATGAGGCGAAGAATATCGGAACGGCCGGGGCCGAGGGCGACGTCTTCGTGCCGGTATACTCTGATGCGGACGGCGGTCTGAACTTCCCGGGCCATGCTGGAGGGAACCTGGTGGCAGGGTTTTTTGTCCCGTAAAACAACCTGTTCCCGCAACTGAGGTTGACGAGAGCAGGTGGGCAAACCCAGAGTACCCGCTTCCGACGGAGAGTGGGCCAAAAGGGACAGGAAATGAAACGATACCCCCCTCCCGGCGTGTGTCGGGTTCTGTTGTTACTGGCCGGTTTTCTCGCTCTCGCAACCGCTACAGAAGCTCAGAATCAATTTGTCTATCGAACCACAAACCTGCCGATCGGCCGGGCTTTCGGCGGGGCGGCGGTGCTGGGCGATCATGTCTACTACTTCGGCGGATCCCACGCGACGGGTGGTCCGGACGGCAAGCAGTCGGTTACGCCGAGTGTGGTGAAGGCGCGAGTCATGCCGAACGGGCGGCTGGGTCGGTGGGAGGAAACCACGCCTCTGCCGCAGCCACGGCACTATATCGAGAACGCGACGCTGGTTTTGAACGATGTCGTTTACATCGTTGGCGGGTCGTCTCTCCCGGCCAACGGCAGGCGATTCAACACCGCTCTGTTTTCGCGGCCGCTTCCGAATGGGACGCTGCTGCCCTGGACGGAGTCGCAGCCGTTTGACGAAGTCGGTTTGTCGACAATTACCGCCGTTTCCACTCCGGGCCACATTCACATCATCGGGGGCATCGGCGGGAGAAGCGGGGCGACCAACAAGGTTTACACGAATACGATCTACGCGGACGGATCGATGGGAAGCTGGGAGCCGGGACCTGAGCTTCCGATGAACCTTTGGTACCACAGTGCGGGTGTGGCAGGCGGGCGGGTTTATGTGTGGGGAGGTCTGCCAACAGCCAGTAATGACGCTGTCTCTCCACTGATGTTCTCAGCGCCGATTCTTGGAAGCGGAAACCTCGGTGGGTGGCGCCGGGAACCGCGGGCTTTGCCGACGGGCTTCTATGGTGCGTCGACTGCTGTTGCCGGTAACTACCTGATGTCATTTTCGCCCCGATACGCGGGGGGAACAAAGACGAACGATGTCTGGTACGCGGCGGTTACACCGCAGGGTGTGAGCAACTGGGTTCGCCGCTCGGGGGGTGTTCCAAACCGGACGTATCATGCAGCCGGAACGGATTATCGCCGAGGCTTGATTTACTTTGGCGGCGGGCGGAGCGGTGTCGGTTCGCCGATGTTGACCGATTTCTTCTTTTTTGCGCTCGGTTCCGGTGCACGGCAGCAGGCGGAACAGGCGTGGCTCGCGGCACAACGAGCCCACCAGAATACCGTGGCGGCTTTTCCCGCACCCACATCAGGCCAGGGACAGACGCCTTCCACTCTGACGTATACGCAGGCCTCGACTTTGTCTTCATCGGCCGTTGCGGGATTCAAGACGTATGCGGATGCACGTACCGCAGCGGAGTCGCAGGGACCTCCACTCGTCGTTTATTTCACACTCGAAACCGCGCAGCCCTGTATCGAGCAGCGGCAGATGCTGGCCGCACCTGAGTTTCAACAGATCCTGCCAAAGGCATCCTGGGCGTGGGTGGAAACGAAGGACTATCCGCAGCTGGCACAGCAACTGGGTGTTTATCGTGTGCCGACGTGGGTCTTTTATGATCGTGCCGGCAACGAGATTCAGGCTGCACGAACGGTCGGCGTGAAGTCGGTTACGGATCTTGCCAAGACTATCCTGAGTCTGCCTTAGCGGCAATGGTCTGTCGTTCGGTACGATAACAAAGCTGAACATTTTTCAGGTGTTGCAAAAGTGAAACCGCTTGTGAAAGCGGTTTTGTTTTTTACCCGCGCCAAATCGCGGCGTGCGGAGTCAACGCTGTCGATACCGGATTTTTCTTGCCCTCCCAGTGCAAGTTATTTCAGTTATAATGCACGAGACAAGAAATCGACAGTTGAAGAGATTCCAACTGTCACAAGAGGATGAGTCATGAGAGCATTCCCCTTTGCAGGGAGGGCGTTTCTGGCGCTTTTCCTTATGCTTGCTTTTCATAGTCCGACTTTCGCTCAAGGCGAGCGCTTTCTTGTTCAGTCAACGCCTCTTCCACACGGAAGAGCGTTTCATGGTTCGGCGGTGCTGGGAGATTATCTGTATGTTTTTAGCGGATTTGGAACCAATGACAAGGATGGAGCGGGTTCCTCGTCTGTTTTGAAGGCTCGCATTGGTTCAACCGGTTTGCTGGGGGAGTGGACCGATGCGACATCTTTGCCTTCTCCCCGTCATTATATTGCAAACAGCACTCTGGTGCTGGACGATGTGGTTTACATCCTGGGAGGAGCGAATGAGGCAGGCGTCGGGAACCATGTTGAGCACTATAACACCTGTGTGTACACGCGGCCTTTGCCGAACGGGACGTTGCTGCCCTGGACTGAATCGCGTCCCTTCGAGGGAGCGGGAGTTGTCAGTCCGGCGGCGGTTTCGACGCCCGGGCATCTGCATCTCATCGGGGGCAAACTGGGAGGAAATATCGTTTCGCGGAAAGTCTGGACAGTCAGTCTCTATGCTGACGGTTCTCTTGCCGCGTGGGAACCGGGACCGGATTTGCCGGAAGCGCTGTGGTTCCACCACGCAGGTGTGGCGGGAGGACGCGTTTATGTTTGGGGCGGTCTGACCGGTCCGGGGAACGACTCCACCTCGCAGGCGGTTTTTTCGGCAGCGGTTTTGGGATCGGGGCGTCTCGGTTCGTGGCGCCGCGAGCCGGTCAACCTGCCGGGCGGAATGTACAGCGCCGCCTCAGCGGTGGCGGGACCGTATCTCTTTACTATTTCACCGCGTTATCAGGGTGGTTCCGTTTCCAACGATGTCTGGTGGACGTATGTTACGGCGGAGGGGATCGTGCCGTGGCGCCGACGTCAGACGAGCAGTCCGATTCGTGTTTATCACTGCACCGCAATGGATTTTCGCCGTGGACGCATTTACGTTCCCGGAGGCAAGGCGGAGCGGGCTTCCACTCAGTTGGATACGGTGCTTTTTCTTGAGCTGTCACAGTCGGCGCGGGAGCTGGCGGAGCAGGGCTGGACCACTCAGTTGCTACAGCACTCCAACACGGTCTCGACGAAACTGCCTCCGGCGGTGGCGGCGGCGGAAGCATCCGGTCTGACGTTTTCAACGAGGGAGTCGCTTCCGGCGGGAGCGGTGGGTGGTTTTGTGACGGTCGGTTCCGCGCGCTCGACAAGTGCGCAGCGCGGTTTGCCAATGGTGATGTATTTCAATATCCCCGGTGTTCGTCCCTGCAAGGAGCAGGAGTCCCTGCTGGATGGAGACGACTTCAGGGCTCTTGTGCCGAACGCGGCTTTTGCGTGGGCGGACACTTCGGCCTATCCCCAGCTCGCCCAGCAGCTGGGAGTGTTTCGTGTCCCGACGTGGATTGTCTACGACAAGGGGGGACGCGAGACGGTGCGTCTGGCGGGCGTTGTTCATCCAACGGATCTTGCAAAGGCACTTATACCTCTTCGGTAGAAGTTCGTGGCTTCCGCCCGGGTCGTGCGCTCCGCGGGCGCTACAGACAGATGGAAAACCGGAGTTACTCACGTCGAGCTTTATTCCAATGTGGAGAAACAACACACGAGAGCTGTCTCACAGACACACCACGGCAGGTGGCGCGCATGTCAGGTTGCTGAAGTGTTTTGTAAAACACTCTTGAATCAGGAGCTGCCAGAATATTGTCGACTGAGATTGACATGCCTTTGGAGATGCTGAAATCCTCATTTTTCCACTCTGGTTGGACAAACAGGAGATTTTGTATGAAACGATTCCCTGACTCTTCTTTTTGCTCCATCGTTTTTGTTCTTCTTTTCGGATTTCTTCTGACGGATGTTGCCAGAGCTCAGAATCAGTTTGTCCAGCGAGCGACTGATCTTCCGCTGAGGAGAGCGTTCGGAGGAACAGCGGTTCTCGGGGATTACGTTTATTATCTCGGCGGGTCGCAGGGCACCGCCGCCGGATACGATGCGGAGTCCGTCAGCACGAGTGTGGTCAAAGCAAGGCTGCTTCCGAACGGCCGCCTTGGATCGTGGGAGCAGACGACGCCGCTGCCGCAGCCACGCCATTATATTGAGAACGCGACGCTTGTGCTTAACGATGTTGTTTACATCATTGGAGGATCCGCTCTTCCGGCAAAAGGGGATCGATACAACACGGCGTTGTTTTCACGGCCTCTCCCCAACGGTACTCTCCTTCCCTGGACGGAATCCCAGCCTTTCGACAGCGAGGGGCTTTCCACGATCACCGCTGTTTCAACACCCGGACATATTCATATTATCGGAGGGTTGTACAGAGACGCGGGAGCGAGTAACAAAGTTCATACGAACACGATTTACGCCGACGGATCGATGGGCAGCTGGACTCCGGGACCGACTCTGCCAATGCCACTCTGGTATCACAGTGCGGGTGTTGCGGGCGGGCGTGTTTATGTCTGGGGTGGAATGCCGACGGAGGACAGGAAACAGGTGTCACCACTGATGTTTTCGGCTCCGATTCTGGGGTCGGGCAAACTTGGAGCCTGGCGCCAGGAGGTCCGCAGGCTTCCGCAGCCTTTTTTCGCCGCGTCGACGGCGGTGGCGGGGGACTATTTGATTTCTTTTTCTCCACGCTACTCGGGATCGGTGGGAAGCAGTGATGTCTGGTATGCGGCGGTCACGCCTCAGGGGGTCAGCAACTGGTACCGGCGTCAGACCAATGTTCCAAGCCAGCTGTATCATGCGGCGGCCACGGACTACCGCAAGGGGATGATTTTTTTTGGAGGAGGCCGCAGCGGTCCGGGTCAGCCGATGCTTCAAAACTTTTTTTCGTTCGCCCTTGGTTCTTCGGCGAGAGACCAGGCTGAACGCGCATGGCTTGCGGCCCAGCGCGCTCATCAGAACACGGTCGCCGCGTTTCCGGCGCCCGGTGCGGGTCAAAACGAACGGCAAACGACTCTGACGTACACGACGGCATCAACGCTGTCCTCAGGAGCGGTCAATGGCTTCAAGACTTACGGGGATGCACGAACCGTTGCGGAGAGCCGAAGGTTGCCTCTGGTTGTTTATTTCGCTTTGGAGGATGCGCGTCCCTGCATCGAACAGCGTCAGTTGCTGGAGGCTCCTGAGTTTCAGCAGATTGTTCCGAAGGCTTCATGGGCGTGGGTTGAGACGAAGAATTATCCACAGCTCGCGCAGCAGATTGGCGTGTACCGTGTACCGACATGGGTCTTTTATGACGAGACCGGCAATGAAGTTCAAAATGCCCGCACGGTTGGAGTGAAGTCCGTTACGGACCTTGCAAAGGCGGTTCTCGATCTGCGGTAGGCGCGATTTGTTTCCAATGGGAAAAACCCAGACCTCTTTCGCCAGTTAAAGTTTTCACTCTCAGTCAGCCGAATGGATCTGCCACGGGCCTGCAGATGCCATTTGTGAGTGGTCTGTCTCGCGTCTTGCCGAGAGATTTCATAAAACACTGTCGCATGATGATTTATAGAAACACTATCGACTCAGCTTGACAGGCTGAAGAGGAAATTTTGTATTTGAATGTTTCAATAAAGCCAGATATCCAGGAGAATTCGAAATGAAACGGTTTCCGGCCCCCCTCTTCCGTCTTGCGATGCTCATTTTCATCGCGGGATTTTTTGCGGTTTCCGCAGTGGAGGCTCAGAACCAACTGGTGCAGCGGACCACGGATCTTCCGCTGCGAAGGGCGTTTGGGGGGTCGGCCGTGCTCGGCGATTACGTATATTATCTGGGCGGGTCACAGGCGACCGGAGACGGATTCAACACGGAGTCCATTAGTTCGAGTGTCGTCAGGGCACGGATACTTTCCAACGGCCGGCTTGGTTCGTGGGAGCAAACAACACCGTTGCCGCAGCCGCGTCACTACATCGAAAATGCAACACTTGTTCTGAATGATGTCGTGTATGTTATCGGCGGTTCGTCTTTGCCGGCAAACGGGGAGCGCTACAACACGGCGTTGTTTTCGCGCCCTCTCCCCAACGGAACCCTTCTTCCCTGGACGGAGTCGCAGCCTTTTTCACGCAACGGCCTTTCCACGATCACGGCGGTTTCAACACCGGGTCATATTCACATCATCGGCGGGCTGGACAAGCAGGACGGGGCCAGCAACAAGGTTTTCACGAACACGATTTATGCGGATGGATCGATGGGAAGCTGGGTCCCCGGTCCGGTGCTTCCAATGCCGTTGTGGTATCACAGCGCGGGTGCCGCGAGCGGTCGTGTTTATGTCTGGGGCGGGATGCCGGGTGAGGACAGGAACAAGGTGTCTCCGTTGATGTTTTCGGCACCGATTCTGGGATCAGGCAAGCTGGGACCGTGGCGCCGGGAAGCCCGCGTCCTTCCTCATCCGTTCTATGGTGCATCCACGGCGGTTGCAGGGGATTATCTGATTTCCTTTTCTCCGCGGTACGCCGGTTCAGTCGGCAGCAGCGATGTCTGGTATGCTGCGGTGACGCCGCAGGGAATCAGTAACTGGTACCGGCGACACGGCGGTGTGCCGAACCAGGTATACCATGCCGCGGCCACGGATTACCGACGGGGTGCGATTTATTTCGGAGGGGGGCGGAACAATCAGCAGGGGCCGATGCTTCAGAATTTTTTCTCGATCGCTCTCGGTTCCTCCGCTCGTGATCAGGCGGAAAGAGCATGGCTCGCTGCTCAACGCGCTCATCAAAATACGGTTTCGGCGTTTCCAGCTCCCGGTACGGATACGGAGGAGCGGCAAACGACGCTGACCTATACGGCAGCGGCGACGCTTTCCGATGAGGCCGTACAGGGTTTCAAGACTTACGGAGATGCAAGAACGGACGCGGAGAGTCAAAGACTGCCTCTGGTGGTTTACTTTGCTCTGGAGGACGCACGTCCCTGTGTCGAACAGCGTGAGTTGCTTGAGTCACCGGAGTTTCAGCAGATTGTGCCGAAGGCCTCATGGGCATGGGTCGAGACAAAGAATTACCCGCAGCTCGCGCAGCAAATCGGCGTGTACCGCGTACCGACATGGGTTTTCTATGATGAAACAGGGAACGAAGTCCAGAACGCGCGCACGGTCGGAGTGAAATCCGTTACGGATCTTGCCAAGGCGGTTCTGGATCTCCGCTAGCGTGTTTCCGGTTCGCTGCGGGCATTGAGGGGCGTGTCCCCGTCGTTTTGTGTGCCACGGGTTTTGCCGGGGCGGAGCAAAGGGATTCGAAAGAGTCTCTTTTTTACTGAACACCGAACTTACACAATTCCAATATCCGCGCTTATTCCTTGCCGTTCCACGGGGTCGAGGTTTGCACTTCGGCGAAGCGACGGATTTGGTTTCAGAGGGGGTTCAGCCAGGGCTGGTAACAATGACTTCCGTTTCCCGACACCCGTGGCTCTCGGGGCCAGAGCCGGAACCCGATGTCGAGTCGCGTTCTCCGAAGAATCTCCCTGAGGATCGAACGGCCACGTTCAATGCGGGTCTCCATGGCAAGAGGTCGGGCTTCAGCGAGCCCGCTTCCTCCGTTGTTCCGGCAACATACTGGCGAGTTCAGGGGGGCGGAGCGGAAGAGGCGGCGGAAACTCTGCCACCGCCCGAGTTTCGCGCGCCGGCGGCGGGTGCATCTGAACCGGGGGTTCAATACACGCTGCACCGGGTGATCGCGAGCGGTGGTTTTGGAGAGATCTGGGAGGGCACGCAGGAGTCGCTCGGCCGGGTGGTTGCGGTCAAGCGGCTCAAACAGGGTTTGATTGAAACGTACAGAGATGATCCGGAGCAGCTTCGGCGGCTGGAACATGCCTTTCGCCAGGAAGCTTTCGTGGCGGCGTGCCTTGAGCATCCGAACATTCTTCCGGTTCATGATCTCGGTGTGGATGAGTTTGGCCATCTGTTGCTGGCGACAAAGCTGGTTCGGGGAAAACCCTGGAGCGAGATTCTGGAGGAAGACGCCGCTCTTCCCGTCTCGGAGTTTCTCGACAAGCATCTCGAGATTCTGGAATCGGTGGTGAGGGCGGTGGCCTTTGCTCATTCGAGGGGCATCGTGCATCGCGACCTGAAACCGGCTCAGGTGATGGTGGGGGAATTCGGTGAAGTGCTGCTGATGGATTGGGGTATCGCGATGTTCGTGACCGACGAGCCTCCGCAGGCTCCGCCGGGATGGGATGCCATTGCGGTGCTGGCACCCACTCCGTCAACGGCTTCGAACCCGGCGGGGACACCTGTCTACATGGCTCCGGAGCAGACTGAGGAAACAGTCACGAACATTGGCACATGGACGGACATTTATCTGCTGGGTGGTATTCTGTACGAGCTGTTGACGGGCTGTTACCCTCACAGCGGGCGTTCGCAGCGTCAGTCTTTTGCGCGTGCATCGCGAGGCTTTGTTCCTTCGCCCTGGGATGCGGCACCGGAACGGGAGGTTCCGGACGAGCTTGCCGCAATTTGTGCAACCTGTCTGCAGTCAAATCCAGGGAACCGTTTGAAGACGGTGGATTCGCTGCTGCTGATGTTGCGAAACTATCGGAAGGGAGCTTCGCGGCGGCGCGAAGCAGAGCAGCTCATCGAGGAGGCGGCGGCCCGGGCGACGCATGCGGAAGACTACAAATCGCTTTCGCATTGCGAGGAGCTGCTGGCGCGGGCACTGGCTCTCTGGCCCGGGCATTCCGATGCTCAACGGCTGAGCGACAAGCTTTCGGTTCGACACACAAGTCTGGCGATGCGGAACCGCGATCTGCACCTTGCACGGTCTCAGGCGGGACGACTGACTCATGATCATCCTGATCGCGAGCGGCTCCTTGGAGAAATCGAGCATCTCGAAAGGGAGCAGGCGAGGGTGAGGCAGCGACTGGACGAAGCTTACCGCCGTGCGGACCGGCTTGTGACGTTCATGCTGGAGGATCTGCATACGAGTCTTCGAACAGTGAACCGTCTTGATCTGATGGCCCGCGTGGGAACGGAGGCGTTGGATTATTTCGAGTCGTTTGCGGATGAAAAGCCCACTGTGGAACTGCTCTACAAGCGGGCCGTTGCCTGTCGAAACATCGGTGATGTCTTCAAGAGTCAGGGAAACACCGAGCGTGCGGAAACGGCATACCGGAACTTTCATCAACTTTGCCTGTGGCTTGAAGATGAGGAATCGGAAAGTGTGGAGTGGAAATACCTCTTGGCGGAGGCCCTTGAGCGGGCGAGCTCGGTGAACTATCTCAAGGGAGAGCTGGCGGAATGCGAGGAGTTGCTTGGCGAGGCGACGACAAGGATTGAAGAGCTGCTGAAACTTCAACCGGGCAACATGGAGTATCGATGGTTGCTGGGACGCATTCGGCACCAGACGGGAATTTCTCTCTGGCGGCGGCGCGAGCTGCAGACCGCGTTCGAACGGCATTCGGAGGGGCTTTCAATTCTTGAGGAGCTGACGAGCGAGTTTCCGGACCACAAAGATATTCGCGGAAATCTGGGATGGGCGCTTTCGACTCTTGGGAACGTGTACCGCGACCTGGGAGATCTGGACTCGGCCATCGCGGCCACGGAGCGGGCCATTCAGGTGCGCACCGAGCTCTATGAGGGGGACCCGGACAACAAGGCACGGCTTGACGACGTTGGCTGGAGTCTCTCGAACATGGCGTTGCTCAGAGAGTACGGCGGTGATTTCGGCGGCGCGCTTGAGATGTTCGCGCAGGCGGAGAAGTGGCGGCGGATTCTCTTCAACGGAGATCCTTCCAATGCCGTTCATCGGAACACCATGGCCTTTATTCTTTCGAGCCGCGGCCGAATTCTTTACGGTCTCGAGCGCCACGATCAGGCGGTTCAGGCTTTGAGAGAAGCGGTGGAGATGTCGCGTCCGCTTGTTGAAACGGATGCATCGAATCTGCGGGAACTGGGCGGGCATGCGCTGAATGCGGGGTACCTGGCGCTGGCAGAGTATGCGGTCGGAAATCGCGACGCGGCAAGGGAGCTTCTCGAGGAGGCCAGGCCGTTCGCCCGCAAGGCGCTGGACGCGATACCGGAGAACGGCGTTTTTCAAAACGCGGTTTGTCAGGTTCTGGTGCTGGAAGGTCTTCTGGCGGAAGAGAATGGGGATCGCACGCATGCGCGCGCTTGCTGGAATGAGGCCGTTACTCTGCTGGGCAGGCAGGCATGGAGAGAAAATACCGGGCAGGGCGCGGGACTTCACCTTGAGCTGTGTCTTTATCTCGGGCTTGCGGATGAGGCACGGCAGGATGAGGAAAGACTTCGCGAAAAAGGATGGATGCTGCCGCGTTGGGCCCGGCTTCTTTCGGAGCTCGCCTGATTATCCAGCGGATCAATCCGTCCGGATAGCGACCGGTTCCCCGTTTACCGCGATTCCTTTTCAAGAGTCGGGTTGCGGTTGCAGGCGTTCGACATCCCCGGAGGGATGCTGAGAAACTCCCAGTCTTCTCCCAGCAGTGTTCGTGCAATCAGCACAATCTGGCCGACATGATAGGCGACATGGGCGAGGGAGCGATGAAGTGCGGCCTGAACCGTCAGTTCGATGCCACGGATGCGGACCGTTGCCGCCAGGTTGTGATCGGTGAGGGAGGAAAGAGTTGCAAAGAGAACGTTCCAGCCTTCGTCCCAGATTCGTGAGAGCTCATCGCGAGTGATTATACGTCCGGTGAATTCGCTGTCTCGCTCGCGCCATGGCTTTTCTCCGTCCGTCGTGAGAAAATCCGTGAAGCGCGATTTGAGATTCCCTGAAACATGGCAGACGAGAATTACGACGGAGTTTCCGTTTTCACCGAATGAACTCAAAACCTGCTCGTCATTCAACTGCTTGAGCGTTTTTTCGCCAAGTCGACGATAACGAGTGTATTCCGATTCGATGGATTCAACGATGTCGCGCATCAGCGAGTATCCTCCATTGCTCAAGACTCATTCAAAGAGGATCGGGAAAAGGGCAAGAGGTTCAGTGCGAAGGGTTTTGAACGGATTTGAACCAATCCTGGTCCGGCGTCGGATTCTTCAGGCTCTTGACCTGCCGTCCGTGCTCGTGGACAGCATAAACATACGGGTTTTCCAACGTTTGGCTTATTCTTCGATCTCTTCCCGGGGGCATGCCATGTCTTTTCTGTTCCGCCTCAGCGCGATACTGCTGCTCGTGAGCATCACGGCATGTGCGTGCCAGGAAAAACAAGTCGTCATGGAAAGTATCACGTTCGGTGAGGCTCCTCTGATTACGGAGCTCAAGCCTCTCTCGGTGCGCGGCACGAACTATTTTCCCCGGGACACACCCTGGGACGGCTTTTGGACGGCAACCCCCGATGAAGTTATACGGGCTGACCTCGATCTCGCCGCTTCGCTGGGAATAAACACTCTTCGGATTTTCATACCCTGGAATGAGAATACTGAAAAGGCAGGGTTGATTGATTCGTCCGGCAATCCGTCGCCGGAGTACCTTGCGAAGTTCGATCGTTTTCTGGCGGAAGCCTGGAGTCGCGGCATTCGCTGTATTGTCTGTTTCGGTTTCGAGTACTACGAAGGGGATTCAAGGATTCCGGGGAACTGGCGAAGAGCGATGGAGGCTTTTGTGACTCGCCACCATGCTGACGGCAGGATACTGATGTGGGATTTGATGAACGAACCTGAACGTCTTGCATGGAGTCCCGAAACCATGGCATACTTGCGGGATTCCATGATTGCGATCAGGGAATTCGATCAGAATCACCTCACGACAGTTGGAATCGGCTATCAGATCGAGCATCTGGCCCCTGCAGGGTTTCCCGATGTTCTGCAGTACCATGACTATGCGCCGTACCGCGAGATGCTGGAGGAGGGCTTTCGGCGTCCTGTTCGCATTATCGACCATTTGCAGGAGGTTGGCGGCAGGAAGCCTCTCATTATTGGCGAGTTCGGATCTCCAACGGCTGCAGAGCCCGGCTTTGGCGTCGGTATGGACTGGCGGGTCAGTTTGGGAGATGAGACCGTTGCCGCGACGGAGGCGGAACAGCTTCTGCGCTATGCACTGGTATTTGATGCGGCGGAGTATCGCGAGATTGCCGGCGTGCTCAGCTGGTGCCTGTACGACTATCCGCCTCAGGAAGAAGGGTACCTTGTTCCCACCGGTTCGCTTTTCGGAATGGTGCGGCTGGATGGAACGTTGAAGCCAAGTGCCATTCTGTTGCGTGAAACGTTTCGCCGCTGGAGTCTCGAATAGGACTTTTTTTTCACACGGCGATACCATGCCGGTGTTTGCCGGAACTTCGACCGAATTTCAAGGCCACTGGCGAGAGGCAGCCATGAAGAACCCCTCCCACGGACAGTGTTTTTCCCTGAATGAAACTCCGTGGACGGTTACGGGATGGTATCCGAACTTCTGGCGAATGGTGAAATCGGCCGAGCTGGATCAGGTTTTGAAGCCTGTGGTTCCACCAATACCGGCAACTGTTCCGGGAGCCGTTCAAACGGATTTGTTGCGTGTTGGGATCGCGAGCGACCCCAACGCAGGACTGAACAGCCTTGCCGATGAATGGATTCCGAATCGCGAATGGATCTACGAAACGACGTTTCGCTGTGAAAGCCTGCAGGACGCGGAGCGGCAGAGATGGTTTCTGGTTTTCGAGGGCCTTGATTTTCATGGCGAGATCCGGCTGAATGGCAAACACCTGCGGGACTTTTCGGGCATGTTCATTCCCATTGAAGTGGACGTGACGGAAGAACTGAGTGATAGCGGCTCGAATAGCCTGCGAGTTGTATTCCACCAGGCTCCTGAGGTTGCGGGACAGGCGGGTTACACAAGCCGGATTCGAACAATCAAATCGCGCTTCAACTACAACTGGGACTGGTGTGCCCGGATTGTGCCGGTGGGAATCTGGGATGATGTCTACCTGAAACGAACAGGATCGATTCGCCTGCTTGATTTTTGGCCCGAGGCTCTCCTTCAATACGACAATACAAATGGTATTCTGACCATCAACGCCGAGTTCGATGCGATACCGGATGCCTGTGAGTATGGGATTGAATGGAAGATAAGCCGGAATGGTGGAATGGTTTTGGAGGGGCGAGAAGAGGCGGTGTTTCCTCGCGGGTACAGTCGATGGAGCAAGCGTCTGCAACTTGATCAGGTGGAAGCGTGGTGGCCTCGAGGACTTGGTGAGCAGCCACTTTACGATGTCGAATTTCGAGTGATGGCAAACGGCTGTGTCAGTGACCAGGCCGGTTGCCGTGTTGGATTCAAGCGTGTTGAGTGGCGACGGAACCTGGGGGCGCCGGAGACAGCGCTGCCGTATACAGCCATAATCAACGGGCAGCGGCTCTTTTTGCGAGGCGTTAACTGGGTACCGATCAGTCCTTTTTATGGTTCCGTCACACGGGCCGATTACGAGCTTCATGCCGGGCGTTTTGCTGAGATGAACTGCAATATTCTCCGCGTTTGGGGCGGCGGCATCATCGAGAAGCGAGCATTTTATGATGTTTGCGATGAACTGGGACTCCTCGTCTGGCAGGAATTTCCGCAAAGCTCCAGCGGCGTTGAGAATCTTCCCCCCGATGACCCCGAGTATCTTTCGAAACTTTCCGCTGTGGCGGAGAGCGCAATACGGCGTCGTCGGCATCATGTCTGTCTTGTGATCTGGTGTGGAGGAAATGAGTTAATGTACGAGGCTTCCTCACGACCGGTGGGTGAGGAGCATGTCAATCTTCGTCTGCTGGGACAGTTGGTGCGTGAACTGCATCCGCTGGCGCACTATCTGCCTTCGAGCCCTTCGGGCCCGGTGTTTATTCCATCTGTTGAAGACTATGGAAAGGATGTTTGTCACGACACGCACGGGCATTGGCTCTACCTGGGGGACACTCTCCACTACGATTACTATGACAGGGATGATTCTCTCTGGAGATCGGAGGTGGGAACGCCGGGTCTGGCACAGGCAGAGACTTTGAGCGAGTTGGCGGGAGATCACATGTTGTGGCCTCCCAATGCAAGCAACCGTCTCTGGCTTCATCACGGACCCTGGTGGATTGCGTGGAGCCAGATGGCGGAGCTGTTTGGTCCCTGGGATGAGGGAGTGGATGAAATGAGCCTGTACGCAAAACTCAGCCAGTATCTGCAGGCGGAGTCGCTGCGCTACGTTGTCGAGAGCGTTCGACGGCGCGAGCCGGCATCAAGCGGCGTTCTGATCTGGATGGGCAACGAGCCCTACAACAACGGAGCCAATACGTCGCTGATTGATTACAAAGCGAGGCCAAAGCCGGCGTTTTATTCCGTGGCCGGAAGCTATCAGGATTCTCACGTGTCATTGCAGTATGGGCAAGTGGCCTGGAAAAAAGGAGACGAGTTTCGCGCCACCGTTTATATGCACGGGTGCCGGAAGGAATGGGAGCCGATTGACGTTTCGCTTCTGGACGGAACGGGGAATGTTCTGGAGCGGTGGTGTTTTGATACGGTGGACGGCCCCGCGATCCGTGCCGGAGAGATTCGATGGCATGTCGAGTCCTGTCCGTCGTCGATTTTTCTGGTTCAGCTTCAGCATGAAGGAGTGGAACGAAACACGTACATCTTCACCATTGACCAGAGTTGTCCTTTCGCCGCGATGCGCCATCTGCTGCCCACGCGGATCAAACCGGAATATCAAGAAAACCGTCTGACGATTAAAAACACCGGTGAATTTGTTGCATTGCAGGTCATTATTGCAAGCATGGCGGAGCGGACACAGGTATCCGTTCAGCCAAACAATCTTGTTTTGTTTCCCGGGGAATCCTCTGTTCTTTCCGTTAAGAATCCTGCCGGTGAGAGACTGTATGCAACAGCACTCAATGCCGAGGACAGGCATATGCCTGTTTTGAAATGATATCGCTTCCTGCGGCAGATGACTGACTTTCCGCGTCGATTATGCGGCAATTCTGAAACAGCCGTTCAGGATACCCGTCCCGGTTTCTCTGTTTCAATCAACTGTCATGGCGGCTTTTCTTCCATCCGCCGGAGGCACTGGCTGGAACAAAACGCGGGAAGTCTTGTCCGACGGTTCTGAAATATCTGATATTTTCCAGCAGGATGCTTCCAATGCGATTCATCTCGTTCCTTTTGTTGTCGCTGCTTTGCGGTTGTGCGGGAGTGGCCGGCTATACGTACCACGGGCCGGAGGGCGACCGAATCTCCTGCGACTGCGGTGCGCAGGCGGGGGATATGCGGGCCGGATTCGTTCGGCAAATCCTCGGGCGCGGCAATGCCGTCGAGATCAAGACAGAGGAAGTGGATGCTCTGTTTTGCTCTGAAGAGATGGCGAAAGAGTCGTTGTATTTGATCGGCCCGGTGATCCCGTTCATTCCGCTCTTCGGGTTTGGTGCGAACGAGGAACCTGAAGAAGCCGCTTTCGTGATCCTGAACCGCTCGCCGGAGGCTTCGCTGGAACTGCACATGGATCGGAGTATCCGGTGGATTCGTGATCGACCGGGGGAGGGGTCAGCATTTTCTGAAGCGGGCGAAGGGACGGGATCTCTCTCCGTGCCACCGGGCGGGGTGCTCCGGATTCGCGAGCCCTGGAGTGATCGGCTCTCCTACAGGCTGACTGCCGAAGACGGGGCGGAGTGGGTTCTTCAGTTCTCCCGGAGGCGGGGAGTTTTCTTCGTTCTAACGGGTTAGGAAATGCATTCATCATTGTCTTCGGAACTGTCGGCAGCCGTGTGGCATCCGAGAGAAGCATCAGCGTCTGAAAGCGGGCCCGTTGTTGTTTGTTCCAGTGTCCGCAGGCGTACAGATCAATCAGCATGCGGTGTTGAACGGTGTTGGCCAAGCAGCTTCATGGGAGGCGCGAAGGAATATGGCCTCAGGGGTGGCGATTCGCAAGGTCCCGGTGCCGACTGGTAATTCGCGATTTCAAGATGAACTGAGCCGGCTTGGTTCCGGACACTTTCTTGATGGACTGGGAAGTGATGTCACGGAATCACTGTTGCCGGATGCCGAGAGATTTTGTTTTGCCAGATATGATGTCATCGACTGCCCGCGAGCGGGCCATGACTTCGGAATGATGCTGGACGGGTATGGAAAGCTTTGCAGCCCCACGATTGACGGTAAAGAGGCGATCACGGATGTGATTGGTCCCGGCGAATGTTTTGGAGCCGTTTTTGACGCGCTTCTTCTCCCGGACGCGACGGAATCCGGTGCGTGTGAGAAATGCCAGGTCGTGGGACTGCAGGACGGAGTCGCTCTGAGAATCAGGAACAAGTCGCTGATACGACTGTTGCGGAAAGACCACTGTGCGATGCTTGGCGCCGCGAGAGAGTTTGCCCGGCGTGAGCGGTGCCTGCAGCGGCGTATATCAGTTTTGCACTATCGATGCGCTCAGGGAAAGATTGCAGGGCTGCTGATGGAACTGGCTCGGAGGTTCGGCAGAATGCACCGAACGTATGTTGTTATTGAGCCACGCCTGAGCCAGCAGGATATTGCCGGTCTTGCCGGGCTTCGCCGGGAGACAGTGAGTGAGGTTCTTGCCGAGTTTCGACAGAGAGGTCTGATTGATCGCAGCCGGAGAACAGTTCTCATTCACGATCTGAAGGGTTTGGGAAAAATTCGCTAGAGTGTGGGCTGCCCAAGGAGCTGGCACGTGAATTCACAGAAGACAGGAACCGCAACAAACACAAGTCTGCTGCTGGCAAATGCCGCTCGCCGCGTTGTGGGCACACGACCCGTTGAAGAGCTGGGCCGGGATTTGTGCGAGGAAGTTCGCTCCACTCTCCAGGTGGACGTCTGTATTGTGAGGGTTCTGAGAAAAGGTGAACTTGCTCTTTTTTGTTCATCGGGGATTCCGTTTCCTCTTCCCCATTCCATTCCGATCACTTGCGGCATCGCTCGCAGACTTATTGAGGATCGCGCTTCTCTTTCTTTGCAGAAAGATGATCCAGGCAGCAGTGAGCTGGCACGGTTCGAGGATGAAAGTGCGTTGTCAGCATATCCAATGGATTTCCGATCCTACTGCGGTGCTCCGCTTGTTGTCGGTGATCGCGTTTTGGGCGTGCTTGGGGTTTACACGCTGCACAAGAAACGGGAATTCACGGAGCCTGAAATGGAACAGGTGGAGTTGGTTGCGAGCCATATCGGAGTGGCTCTTGCCAACCAGCAGCTTTATCTGGAGCTTCAGGAATCCACGGAGAGGTTGCGGGTCGCACTGGATGATCAGGCGCGGCTTCAACGTCTGTTGTCGCGCAAGGTTCTCCATGACAGCCTGACGGACCTTCCCAACAGAGCGTTGTTCCTTGAGTTTGGAAGAGAGAGAATTGCGCGGAGAGGTCCTGCCCAGGAGCCTTCCCTCGGTGTTGTCATCATTGATTACGACCGGTTTCGCAGTCTCAACGCAGGGCTTGGGCATCTTATGGGAGATTCCGTGTTGCGCGTTGCGGCGGACAGGCTGCGCTGGCTTGCGGGGAAACACTCCGCCGTCGTGGCTCGAACGGGAGGCGACGAGTTTGGCGTTCTCCTTGAAGACATGGAGGATGAAGCGGAACTGGAGGCTGTGTGCAGAAAACTGATTATCGATATGTCCGGCCGAATCGAGCTGGAAGGGCATGCGATTTATCCTTCATGGACGGCCGGAGCCGCACTGGCCCGCTCCGGCGGCGAGAGTGTGGAGGAGCTTCTGGAGAAGGCGGAGATCGCTTTGCATTGTGCCAAGCCGCGACCGTCCGATGTTATCAAGGTCTTTCAGTCAGGAATGGCTTCATCCGTTCTTCCCGGCCTTCAGCTGGAGTCAGATCTCTATGACGCGGTTGAAAACGAGGAAATAGAGGTTTGGTATCAGCCCATTGCCGACAGCAACACTCTTTGTGTTACAGGGTTCGAGGCGCTCGCGCGCTGGAACCATCCCGCGAGAGGAATCCTTGCGGCGGCGGAATTCATCCCGGTTGCGGAAAAGTGCGGACTTGTCGTGCGTCTTGGTGAACTTGTGCTGTCTTCCGTGCTGAACACGATGAGGGAGTGGAACAAGGCGGTGGAGTTCGACCGGGACTTTTTCGTTAGCATCAATGTTTCCTCCACTCAGTTCGAAGCGAGTGGGTTTGATCATTTTCTGATCTCATCAGTCCGGAACTCCGGCGTGCCTCGTCGAAATCTTTGCCTTGAAATCACGGAGTCCGTTGCAATGGCGGATCCTGAGCACACGGCGGAGGTGATGAGAACCTTTACATCTTCCGGCATACGGATATTCCTCGACGATTTTGGTGTGGGTCAGTCGTCACTGGCTCAGGTTTATGACATTCCCGTCGCCGGTCTCAAAATCGACAAGTCCTTTATCAAGGCGGTGGAGGTCGGAGGAGCAAAGCGCGATGTCGTGAAGGTCGTGCGGCAGATATCCGACACTCTGGGAAGCATCGTTGTCGCGGAGGGCATTGAAACAGACAGTCAGGTGGAGTATTGCCGGCAGCAGGGATGTCACCTTCTTCAGGGCCACCTGCTTGGGTTGCCAATGAGGGAAACGGAAGCACGTGAACTTTACATTGGCCGAAAAAAGAGGACCGCCGCACTTTCTTCATGAGCGGCAGTTGCCCCTTTAAACACCTGATACTGAAGCATCCGTAATTGTTTCACCACCGGGAGGTCAGGGACGTGCGGCACCAACGGAGTCAGCCGCGCCAAACATGGAAAGGGCATCCTTCCAGGGGTAGCGGTTACCAAACATCGTAACTGATGTGTCGATGGTGCCCGTCAGGTTCATTCCAAGCATTGAACGCCACATGTTGGCGGGGCTCTCCCGGTCGAGATCGGTTTCTTCCGAATAACGAGCGTTCAGATATCCGTCCAGATAGGCCCTGCTCACGTCCAGTGATTTCGGGATTTCCGTTTTATTCCCGGAAACGAGGGCAATGGGAAGGTCCACCATTTCGGCGGCTGACAGGTTCAGCGACTGGTTGCTGCCGGGACTGTAAGTGAAATCAGCCGTCTTGTTGACAAAAAACGTGTTGTTGGATACACTGATCCACTCATCTTTGTTGAAGCGTGTGTGATCAATGCCACCCTTGATGTTCCCTCCCACAATATTGTGGTGAATGTTGTATCTGAGTTTTGTCATGATGCGGATACCGTATCCCATGTCCTGAAAGTCCTCAAGACGGCTCCAGGTAAACACAATGGTGTTGTTGGCGATTTCCGCTTCAGCGGGTTTGTTTCCGCTGGTTCCGTAAACCTCAATCGCCGCCATCCTGTTTGCCACAAAAACGTTGTTCAAGATCCTCATGGTGCCGCTGTCCACGGCCGCCTGAATGCCGAAATTCGATCCGTTGACGAACACGTTGTTCTCGATGGTGACGTTGCCTCCGCGCGCTGATGAGGGAATCGACAGAAGAGGTTCGACGACGGTCGGATTCTGCCCCGACGCCTTCGCGGGTGGCAGAAGCAATCGACCGGTCTCCACGCCTGCCGGTTTTCCTTCCGATGCATGATAGGAATTCCGCTCACCCGCATCAAAAACGAATCCATCCACCACTGTTCCATCCACACCTCCCGTGAACTTCAACATGGCGCGGCGTGACTTTGCCGCGCTTGCATTGTCCGGCTGGAAAAGTGAAGGGTATTTCATCGGGTCTCGTTCACTGAATGTTGTGTTGAAGCCGCCGTAGAGACGGAGAGGTTTGTCGGATTCCCACGCTCCGATGCCGAAGGTACCCTTGTATCGTCCACCGGCCACAGCGATGGCGTCTCCTGCAGCGGCATTCCTGATCGCGCGATCGATGTTTTTCAGCGGAGTGTCCTTGCCACCGTCATTGCCGTTGTTGCCCGTCTCCCCGTTGACAAACCAGACGCAGCCGTTTTGAGGACTCAGGATTTCCTCTTTTGTGGCTCCCGCGAAAGCGGTATGCGTTATCCCCATCATTCCAGCTGCCATCAGGCAGACAAATCCAGGCGCCAGTGCATCAATCACAATACATCTCCTTGTAGATACGGAATAAAGAAGTTCGATGGCCGCTCTTGCAGCCATCAAGGTCTGCTCGTCTACGAGGCATGCCGGTGCGGGGCTGTGCGTTCCCGGACAACCACCCGAATCCTGGCAAGCTTGTGCCGTCTTCCGTGCTGAACGCGATGAAGCAGTGGAGACCGGAGGAGTAAAACGTGACGTTGTTGTACCTGGCGCAAAAACAGATTCCTGTGTTTTTGCCGCGGGAGGAGTTCAAAATTACTACTGCATGTCCGAACTGGACAGGTTTATACTCACTTTTGAGATGCAGGCTTCTCTTGTGCCGCGCCCCGGCATGGACGTGAGTGTTTCTCAACGATATTGCAGCCCGGCATTTCCGATTTGCCGGCGAAAGAATTCTCTCCTATGCGGTTTCGCATGCATCCCTTTTTGCGCTTTGCTCTGGTCTGTGTCCTGGGCCTCTTTGCCGTTGGTTCAGCCCATGCCCAGTATCGTGTTTATCACTGGTCGAGCTTCGAGGATGCGCGTCTTCCAGCGGATTATTCGCCCATCGGAAAACAATTCGATCAGATGGCACAGATTGTCGACCTGACGGCCACCACCGACGGGCCGGCAGCGTTTCGAGATCCAAAAACAGCTCATGAGACGGGCCGCTATGCGTTGTCCATTCGCTCCGACCCTGCGGTTCTCGTTACAGGATTCGGAACGGGAGTGATGCTTTATCGATCTCGTCTCGGCGCCCGGGGGAAGGCTCTCTTTCAGGCGGATTTTTTCGTCCCCGACGACAGTCAGCCAATGACAAACATGGCGGTGCTGGCCATGGAGCCCATGAAAGAGGGGAGGAACAAACCTCGTTCGTTTTATCGGTTCGGAGTGGCGCCGGTGGGCTCAAAAGCCCGCCGCTATGTTTACTTTTCTCACATGGACGGACAGGAGTCGAAGGTCTGGGTACGCGATACGGAGATGTATAACGCGCTTTCGAAACCGGCCTGGCACCGGTTTTCCATTTTGTTCGAGGGGCAACGCACGGTTCGATGCTATATCGACGGAGTGGAGACCTCTTTTTCTCCGATGACTGAAACGGAGCTGCAGACCATGCAGGTCGGCATCATGGTTGCCGACAACGACAGTACGACGGTTTCCTGGGTGGATAACCTTTCGATTCAGTGGGCCATGCAGGATCATCCGCTTCCGGACGTCGTCTATGCACGTTCCTGGGCTCCGGGAGCCGGTGGGGGGGATGGACTTCCCCCCGGCGGACGATCATGGTTTACTCCTCAAGCGGGTCGTCTGGAATCCAATCGCCGTCAAACACCCATGCTGGTTTATTTGCATTCGCCAGAGGTCGCAGCGACAAAGGAACTGAACAACCTGTTTGCCACGAGTACTTCGGCACGGACCTTTCTCGACAGCCATATTCCGATCGAGGTCGACGTGAACCAGCTTTACGGTGGTTCGGTTGCCGAGCGGCTGGGGGTCTATCGCGTGCCCACATTGATCGTCATGAATCCTGACGGATCCGAAGCTGGACGGACAACTTTTGTCGAGGGAAACAGCTGGAGCGACATTCTCGGCGGATTGCAGTGAAATCGGAACGATTTCACAGTGCCATGTTCGTTGCACGAGAATGATGCCGGCCATTGTCCGGAAGCGCACAGACCCTCGCGGGCTGTGATGTATCTACTCAGTTTCGTTGTGCGAAACCATCAGCGGGTCTTGAACTGCAAAGGAGTTCGAAAGGAACAAAGAGTTTTTCCCTTCTTTGCTGAAGCACTTTCGCAGTCACCGCCCGGGCGGCGGAAGTGGCTTTGGCGAGTGTTATCGCTGCCAGGCGGTCGGCTTGAGTTGTCGGCAGTATGGACGCGATGACACCAGGGATTCGTTTCTCCTGTGGCTGACCGGCGGCTTCTGATGAAGTCGCCGGTCCGCTTTTGGCAAATCCCATCGTGGTTCGTGTCCGTGTGGCCAATGGCCTCCGAACATCCTTCTTCTCCGGCTGAGTTTCGCCGGAAAGTATTCATTGTCCGAGAACGCACAGCCCTTCGCGTGCGGTTCGTCTCCAAATGATCCGGGGACTGGAGTGTCCTCGATGTCTGCTTCATGCAGGCGGAACGTGGAGACGTGGAATGAAGTTCTGTATTATTGTCTTGTCAATTCATATGGGTTTTTGTGCCGCAACGGTCAGTGCGGCAGTCACATCAGCGTTTTCCGATGGTGTGCTCACGGTGTCGTCGGACGCCGACGATGACATCACGATCACCGCGGTGGCGGGATCGGTCGCGATTAACGGCGGCCCGCCAGGAAGCGGCACCGTGGATGCATCTCAAGTTACGGAAATCGAGGTGAACGGCGGACCGGGTGCAAACCGCATCGATCTGACGGGAATAACGGTGTCCAACGGATTTGATGTTGAGAACCTCGAAGCGGATCTCTTTGGCAACGAAGGCAATGATGAGATTCTGACAGGAGAATCGAGTTCTTTTATTATGGGAGGGGCGGGTCATGACACAATCATGGGCGGCTCCGGCGCGGACGAGATTCGATGGTTTCTTGGTGATGGCCAGGACACGATCGACGGCGGCGACGGCGCGTCGGACGACTTTGATTTCGTCATGGGCTCGAGCCCCAACTCTTTTGAGGCAGTCGATGGCCAGGTTGAGTCTCCATCTTCCCCGATCGAAATCTCTCTCCCCACCCATCCCGGTAACTCAGTGGCCGTCTCCCGCATGGAAACCATCGATTTTTTCGGGACTCGTG
This sequence comes from Candidatus Sumerlaeia bacterium, assembly GCA_028284075.1. Lineage (GTDB taxonomy): Bacteria > Sumerlaeota > Sumerlaeia > SLMS01 > JAHLLQ01 > JAJFLJ01. Next base: position 30,674 of record JANQSL010000194.1, read on the forward strand.
GAGCGAATGAACTGACTTTTCAGAACCTTGCCGGGACCGATACGACCGGACTTCGGTTTTTTCCACGAGACGGAGCCGACGTTATCGATGCGTCTCTGGCAGGACGTCCGGTCATTGTGAATGTTCAAGGAAGGAATTTTGACACGACTTTTTCAGGAAGTGAAGTTTCCGGAGACGTTTTTGAGTATCAGCTCAATGTCTCCTCGCACGCCGACTATACGCTCTCTGCCGATTCCGGCGATGTCCTGTTTACTCGAACGGCAAGTTCGCAAAGCGGGATGGCAAGGCTGGTCGGCGTTGAGGAAGTCTACATAAGATCCGGCCGCGGTTCCGACTCGTTTCTAATTGAGAACCTGGACGGAACGGACCTTGAAAGCGCCATTGCGATCGGAGCATTGAATTCTGACACCTTTTCAGTTTTTGCCTCCTCGGATGTCGAGCTTACTCTCCAGGGAGACGGGTCTTCACCGGAGGATCCCGGCGTTGTTGATGAACTGCTCGTCGATGTCGAAATGCTGCCGGTTTTCAGCATACCCGGTCAGATCAATATCGCCGGCAGGCTTCCAATTATTCACAGTGGATTTGAATCTGTTGTCCTGACGAACCAGGATACGGTTTCGCCAACGGTCGTCAGTATTGAGTCGGATACCGCGGCCATCACCAATGCCGCGGACATCACGTTCACGGTCACCTTCAGCGAAGCCGTAGCGGGTTTCGACGGGAATGAGGACATCGAGCTCGTTGAATCCGGTGTCACCCATCAGGGAGCCGCGATCTCGGGGGCGGACGACACTTGGGAGGTTTTTGTGGATGGAATTGACGGAAACGGAACTCTCGCGCTGCGAATTCTGCCGCAGAACGAAGGTTCCAACACGATGGATCTTCAGGGAAATCCGGTTTTGTCCGCCGCGGCGAGTTCGATCATAACCATCGATACAACCCATCCGATTCCGGTTTTGACGGGACCCGGCGAAGTGGGTGACCTGGACCCTTTTACCGTGAATCTTGTTTTTTCCGAAGATGTCGCCGAACCTGTAGAAGAGGACTTTGAGGTGGAAGGTGCGACAATCGACGATATTGACCGGGACGGGATCGAAGAATACATTCTGACTCTCGCACCTGACGAGCCGGGAACCCTTGTGTTGCGGCTTCCCGCGAACTCCGTAACCGACGCGGCAGGCAACGGCAATATCGCTTCCAACCAGTACACACGGTTGGTTGGAGTCCCCGGTAACGTATGGGTCTTTGACTGAAGCGGCACCAGCCTGCATGCTTTTCAAGAGGCCCTCCGGCTGTTCGAGGGATCACCGCTTTCGTTGATTGTTGCCCTAGAGGCTTCCGTCCTCTTGTATTGAAGGGTTTCCAGGGGCAGTCTGTCCGGCAACAAGTTGGGAACTCGCTGCACCTTTGTTCCCGCCGGAAGGCCCCGAGGAGTTACCATGATGGAGTCTCGCGAGAACAGAATCGTCGAGTCCTGGATGAAAAACGCTCATCCCTGGAGCAGGGCTATACGTGAAAACCAGATTGAAAGCCGGGTCCTGGTAACAAACACGGCGATAGTTGATGTGGTTTCGTCGATCAATCCCCGGAGGGTCCTGGATGTCGGGTGTGGAGAAGGCTGGTTAACGAAGGAGCTCTGCAGGAGAAGAATCGATGCGATGGGAATTGATGTTGTTCCCGAACTGATCAGAGAGGCTGAGCGGGACGGGATCGGTCAATTCAGAACAGTTGCGTACGACAACATGACCACCGCAGAGCTTCCGATTCCCTTCGATGCTGCCGTATGTAACTTTTCGCTCCTTGGCAAAGAGTCCGTTGAAGGCGTGGTCAAAGTCGTTCCGGGTTTGTTGAGCGCGCACGGTACTTTCATTGTACAGACAAGTCACCCGGTCACCTCGTGTGGTGATCTCGAGTACCGGGACGGATGGAGGCCCGGGTCGTGGCAGGGGTTCAGTCCGGAGTTTACTGATCCGGCACCATGGTATTTCAGGACGATGGATTCGTGGATCAGCCTCTTCGAGGAAAACGACTTCGAAGTGACTTTGATAAAAGAACCGATTCATCCTCAAACCGGTTCGCCTGCCTCTGTGATTATTGTGGGACGTCTGAAGGGCGAGTCATGATCTTAACACTCTTGCTCGCACGAGTGGAACAGAGAACCTCGAGAACGAAGAGAGGGCGTGGTTGTCGAGAGAGACTCGCCCCCTATTCCAGGACATAAACCGTTCGCACGTTTGACCATGGGGTCAGACCCGCATCGTTTCGACCGCGTACCCTGTAATGAGAAACCTCACCTTTCGGTGCATCCGGATCAGCAAAGATCGGAATGGGGGCGGACTGGCCGCTATGTTCGTAGCGCGGCACTTCCGGGCCCGGGATAACCACGTCTTCGACACCACTCGCAACGACTGACCAGTTACTCTCACCGTCAGAGGAGCGCTCAACGTCGTAAGAAGCGGCGCCGGTGCATCCTCGCCACATGATCTCTGAAGGAGAGCGGATTGGCAGGAGGAGTGGCGCGCCTTCGGGCGGCGGCATCGGCGGCACCTGCATGTTGCGAATCGCGTAAGCCTTCTCGCGGAGAAGCTTGAGCACCTTGCGTTCATCATACGTTTCCCCGTTTGTGAAACCTGGCCAGTGGTACGAATTGAATTTGGTGCCATTCTCATTGTGGTAATAGAAACCCCCGTCACGTCGGTGGGCACGTATTCCCCACAGGAGTCCGCCGGCGGTTCCGTTTGAAACGATTTCGTCGAGGAGGGCTTGCAGGTTGTCTGTTTCAGCCATTCCAAGTTCGTCGGCGATGACCGGCTTCAGCCCCGCGATTCCCGCAATGTCATGAGAGCTGATGGCGGCCAGGTCGTATGGCTTGCCGAACTTCTTGTTCCAGTATTCGTAGTAGTGAGCGCTGATGACATCAATGTTGGGATCCTTCAGGTAGGCTTCCCTGTTTCCTCCACCTTCCATCACCAGGTGATTCTCGTCGAGACTCTGGATGTACTCCGCCATTTCAAGGGTCCAGGCCGTTACTTTCGGCATCCATGTCTCTTCGTCCAGTCCTCTGTCCCAGACATAGCTGCTGAGTTCGTTGCCTGTCTGCCATGCAAGGATGGCCGGGTCGTCTTTGTACAGGATTCCGGTGATGGTGTTTCTTCGGTGAAGCAGACTGTGGATGAGGCGGCGGAAGTCCTCTTTGAGTTGGTTGTCCGTCCAGAAATCGGTGCCCGGTTTGTCCCGAAAGGCCGCAAAATCATCAACACCGCGCCATCCCCAGAATGAGTGCGAGTCGATCAAGGGCAGAATCAGTCTGACGTCATACTCGTGACAAAGGGCGAGCAGCAGATCCATGGCTTGAAAGGCTTCGTCGCCGTACTGATCGATGCCTTCCACGTGGACCGGAACACCGGAGTCCGAGGGGTTTCGGATGGAGAGGGAGAAGCATCGGGTGGCACGTCCCCCCATCTGGCGAATGGTTGCCAGGCTGTCGCGGATCTCAAATTCGTCAGGAAATCGATTACTCCAATCTCCGGCGAGTTGTCCTTCGTTTTGGTGCAGGTTGGGGGCCGCAAGCCCGAGGAAGCGGAACTCCCTGTCTCCCTCCATCAGTCGGGATCCGTCGCGGGTGATGAAGATTTTCTGCATGGGTTCGGAAAACAGCGGGCCAGGGTTCAAAAGAATCACGACGAGGGTGAAAAGCGGGAGGAAGGGAAAAGGTTTTCTCATAATGGGCTGTGATTAGAAAGGAATTGGAGCGTGTGCAAGGCAATTTATGCTCCCGGAGTGCCCCTTTGAACGCGGTGTGGAGAGACCGCGAGGCGCCGATGTCGTTGAGTTGAGGCGTTGCTTCGGCGCTGTCGGCTAGTGGGACGGGCCTCCCATCAGATAGTTGGCGATCAGGTAAGCCACATATCCCGTCAGGAGAATTGCCCCCGGCCAGCGGGCGAAGCGCTCTTTACTTGTGGCAATACTGATGCGGAACAGGAGCAATGCCCCCATCATGACGGGAAAATGCAGGCGGTAGAACAATGGTTCGACGACAAGAGGTGCGGCACAGGCGGAAAGACCGGCGACGAAGAGTACGTTTAGCACGTCTGCACCGATGACATTACCGACAAGCAGGTCCGTCTGGCCTTTCTTCACACAGGTCAGTGCGGTCACAAGCTCCGGCGTTGAAGTGCCAAAAGCCACAAGAGTTGCGGCGATGATGGCGGGTGGAACTCCGATTCGTTCGCAAAGAATGCTGACGGACTGAATCAGAGCGTGACTGCCAAAGAGAACCATGGCAAGGCCGACGACCATCAGGATGGATTGCAGCGCAAGTCCTCCACGGTGTTCATGCGCCTCGACGTCCTGAGCGGCGTCAGCGGCGCTGTGCTGACGGCCCCAGACATAGGACATGTAGAGGTAGGCAATCAGCAGGAGGACGAGAAAGCCTCCTGCAAGGCGCGGCAGGACTGCGTTTCCGACGGCGTCGCGAAACGGGATGCAAAGGAGTACAAGCAGCAGCCCGGAGCCGAACTGCACCCAGCCGTGGCGGTTGAGAACGAAACGATCCATTGGAAGCCGTGTCAGCAGGCAGCAAAGACCGAAGATCAGAGCCGTGTCACAGATGATGCTGCCGACGGCATTGCCGAGCGCCAGGTCCGGCAGGCCCTTGAAGGCGGCCATGACGGACACGGCGGCTTCCGGGGTCGTTGTGCCGAGACTCACGACTGTGGCACCGATGATTGTCTTGGGGATGCGAAGACGCTCAGCAATCCCGACGGCTCCGTCCACGAGCCAGTCCGCTCCTTTTGCAACCAGAGCGAGCGCAACGACGAGAATGACCAGGAGGACGGGACTGTTGAGTCCCTCGAAGAGTTCGGGAGGCAGAAGATATTCCATGCCCGGCAGTTGCCCCCGGCGGCGGGGGCGGGGTCAATCTTGCCGATTCAAACCACCGAAAGAATCACGCGGTGATCGTTTTTTCTCCCCAGTCTCATCAGGTGCTGCAGCGGGACGTCGAGTCGGGCCTGTCTCCGCTCGTGATCGACATTGCCGATTTGCCGGAAGCCGTTGTGAAAATCGCCGTTTCGGTGACGGCCAGTGACGGTTTTCGGCGGCTGGCGGTGGAAGATCTGATTCT
>JANQSL010000070.1 GCA_028284075.1 Candidatus Sumerlaeia bacterium
GACGGTTCGCCGATTTGCAATCCCTCGTTTTCCATCATATTCCTCGACGATCCGGACCTCACCATCCTGCACTGCTCTTGACGGTGCGTGAATTGTGGAATTCGGTACCCCGGAGAGTTCACGCCCGGCTGATGCCAGAAACTTCACACGCGCCAGCATCTCCGGCCTGAGCAGCGGGCTGGGGTTTTCGATCGCAACTTTTGCCTGAAGCGTGTTCTTCTGAATGTCCGCCACGTGCAGGATGCGCGTTACCTGTCCGCTGAACACCTGGCCCGGCAAGACATCGGCGACGATCTCCGTACGTTGTCCGGCAGCGATTTTTCCCGCATCCGCCAGTGGCACATCAACACGCACCTGCAGCTTCGAGGGATTATAGAGTGTTGCGACAACAGCGGACCTTGGATCATCCATGTTCAGCATCGTCTTGCTTCCGGGTTGCTTAAGGCGCTCCACAATCACCCCGTCCGCCGGTGCTTTGATCTCGAGCCGTTCGACACGCAGTTTCGCTTCCGCCAGTGCAACCCGCGCCAGCTCCGCATCGGCTTGTGTGCGCTCGAAGGCGGCCCTGGCCACATCCAGTTCACGACGTTCTTCAACACGGAGGCGAAGGTTCTCCCGCGCCGCTTTCACTTCAGCTTCTTCCCGCTGAATCCGGGCACGCACCGCTTCGATACGCCTGTGACGCGAATCAACCTGCGCTTCCTGTGCCTCCATGCGCGTTCGTGCATCCACCACTTCCGAATCCGAGACGACTCGTGTCGCTCCCAGAGGTGCGATGCGATCGTTGTCGCTTTGCAGCCTCTCCAGATCGGCCTTCGCCACACGAACCTCCGCCTCCAACTGTCCAAGCTCAGCGTGAGATTCTTTCAGCCGTGCTTCCGCCACGCTCATATTGCGTATTCGCTCAACGGGGTTGTCCCAATCGGTTTGCGCCGCATCGAGCCGCGCCCTTGTCTCCGCGACCATTGCTTTGCGCACCTGGAAGTCAGCTGTCGCGCGATCCAGAGCCAATAGTGCATCATCGGCAATCAGTCGTGCCAGCACCTGGCCTTTACTGACGGTATCGCCTTCGAGAACCAGCATCTCGTCCAGGATACCGTCTGTCAGCGATGTTGCCTCGATCAGGTACGGGTCAGCTTCGATCCAGCCCGCTGCCTGCACGACGGCAACTCCAGGCGCGATGCCCGCTGATTCCTTTTCAACCACGGGGACGGCAGCGACCTCGGTCGCGGGCGTCAGCGATTCCGAAGCCGAGCTGAGAAACAGCACCGCCACGCCCAGCAGAATGGTTCCAGGTACGCCGACACGCGTTACCCAGCGGAATCTCGGTGGCGAAATCTTCGCCATTACTTCCGAGTGGCGGCGTGAAAGCGTTTCAACACCTATCTGATTTTCCTGAGTTTCTGTCATAACAGCACCGTCTCCTGCTCTTGAGCACAGAAGTCCAAAACAACAAGTCAGGGCGTCCAAAGGGGTCGCCATGAAACATTGCAGAGTCTATTTGGAGATGAGCTGTATCAGATTATGAAGATGCAGTTCACGAGCTGCAGCGGCGGACCGTGGGAGAACAGCTTGTCAGTCTGTCGCTGAGAGAGAAAGCGTTCATCAGCTTCCTGTACCACAAGTGGCTGACAGTCCTGAAGAACAATGGGAGCCTGGGCCGAAGTTTCACGGAGACTCTGGGCCTGAGAAGAGATCGCGGAAGGCAGCGAGAAAACGCAGCATGTCGTCAGTGGACAGGGATGATTGTTGGGTTTCGGAGCCTCGTCGTCGGCCTGATTTTTCCGGCTGCAGCACCCGTCTTCACTCTGCCGGTCGACCACCGCTTCAGAGAGAGCGACATCACAGCAGGCCTCAAAACATACTCCCGCAATCCTTTGCGGAAGAACACTCCATACCATAAGCCCACAAAGAAGGAAGGCAAAGGTGCGATGAAGAGGGGGAGGTCGGAATCCGTCTCTCATGAGTTTCGGATAGGCGGCATGCCGTGGTTTGTCAAGCCATGGCCTCTCCGCCCTGGGGGTTTCAGTCTTGCTGCAGCGACCGCGACCACGATCATCCCTCCATATTCAAGTCCCATGACCCAGCCCGGGAGCTTCCAGACCTCTTCGCTCCACCAACGGGGCAGAACGGCGTAAGTGAGTGGTATCGTCAGGCTCCACCAGAGTGCCGCGGCCGACAATGCGCCGCCTCCAAAAGCCGCAGGGAGAAGTGTCAAAAGATACCAGGGATGAACCACCGGCGAAAGCAGCAGTCCGGCTCCCACAACCACCAGCCACTGCTCATGAAACGGCCGGCGGCGAAACAGCATCCAGGCCCACACTATCGCGAACAGCGAAGCGGCGACAAGCCGTGCAAGGAACGCTGCAGGATGAATGGGCTCATATCCTTTTGATGCAAGGAGGCGATCCCCGAGATCATCATGGGAAATCAGTCTTCCGATCATGTCGAAGGGTGCCATCAGAGCGGTTCCTTCATTATCAACGGCGTACAAGGCCATCACAAGACCACGGTTCAGCGGGCCATTGAATTCCCAGTTTCGATTGTACGTGCCCAGAGTCGAGAACAGATCGCTGCCTGCCGACGCGAAAGGCACATAGGCAAGGGCCACCAGCCCCGTCACCATAAGAACCATGGCCACCCGGTGCTTCCATGCTCTCTGATGCAGGATCAGATGGGGGAGAAGTGCGGCTGGCGCCAGTTTGGTCAGGACAGCCGCGGCCATGGCGAATGAAGAGGAAATCGCCGAAGCACGGGAGTTGTTCGTCTGGCTCGCGGCAGCCATCACCATTGCCGCGGTGGCCAGCAACATCATTGCGTCTAAATGGCCACTATAACCGATCTCGATTGCGAGTAACGGGTGCGATGCAAATGCCAGCGTGCGGCCTGTTGGAAGGTTGCGATGCTGCAGCCAGCGATGAATGCACAACATCGAAAGAAGTGCCATGCCACAAAAAGCCAGCTTGAGTGCTGAAATACCCTGGCCTGTTATTGCCACGGCGGCAAAAACAACCTGAGCAAGCGGAGGATAAATCGCTGACAGGTTCGGGTTGTTAACTCGCTGGTGCAGGTTGTGGTACCTTCCTGCGAGCTCCGCCAACTCCGGTGATGAAGGAGCATGGGCATAAGGATTGTGACCCGACAGGATAACACGTCCCTCCCAGGCGTACCGCCACATATCGTCAGAAAGAAGTGGTTCGACGAAGATCCCGGAAATCAGTACGATGGACGGAATGGCAACCAGCAGGACTCTGGTGCTTTTCATCGGGAGTGGTCTGTTCCACCAAATTCGAGCATTGATGAGCCACAACACCGTCCAGACGGGATACCCGATCAGAAGCCAGAGCCGGAAGCCGTCCGCGAGTTCCGCAGTACCGGCGTCCCGCGCTTGTAATGAAAGCTGCATCAGCCAGCCGGCAGGAATGATCGTGGCACTGAGCAGAGCGACGCCGGCAAGGGTCGGATGTACGGGGGTTTTCATCGGTCAGAGTGTGCCACGCGATATCTCCTCGATGGTGTGTTCCTTTCGCCACAGGGCAAGTGCAGGCAACACAGGCTTGGGCCGGAGATGGCCGAAAACCCGCTTCCAAGGTTGCCACCGCAGGTCGAACGCTCAATTTTGCATCCACCAACTTCAAATCGCGGCGATTGAAGCCACCGTCTCGATTTACACGGAGGCGCGACAATGGAAGCTCAGGATTGCGGCAAGAATTACTGGTGTGTGAAAACGGACCTCTCGGACGATGGGGAGGTTCATTTGTATGCCGACTCGGCATTGATCACGGATACCGGCGATGTGGTTTTCCGGAATGGGGACGGGTTGGCGCTAATATCCTTTGCCGAAGGAAACTGGAGCGCCTTTTATGCGGCAAGTACCGAAGACGGGAGTCCTCTTGCCGTCGAACACTGGGCGGGCGAGGTGGAGGAGGACTGAACGTCTCCTCTCGTCATGCCTGTCATTAAAATGAAAAGAGGAGCCTTGCAACAGGCTCCTCTTTCTTATTCGTGGCAAACACTCTGCCAGTGTCAGAACCTGCTACTCAAACATCTGCCAGTTTTCGACGGACGCGGCTGATGGTGCGGTGTCAAACGCCTGCAGATCGCCGCGATCGGTGTTGGTGGGAGAGGTGAAATCATAGTCTGCGTCCATGCCGCCGGACCAGTAGAGTTCATCGAGGTAGACGGTGGCAGTGGTTCCGCCATCGACCGTAAACGACCACCCGTTGCCGTCCTTGGTTGCCGCACCTGTTATTGCGGCGGACGATGATGGAGTGGTGCTGTCAGCGTAGAAATAAACACCAGGTGAGATACTGGCCTGATTGACCTGTGGACGATTGTCATTGGCCGCCACGTTATGAACGAAAATCTGAACCGTAATGAATGTCCACGTGTCAGCGGCGGTGATCGTCGTGACCGCTCCGCTTGAACTTCCCGCGAGATCTTCACCACCCGTTACGTCAATCTGTGAGCCGGTTGATGTCAGCTCGACGAAGAATCGGTGAGGCGTTGAGTCCAGTTCCGTGTTGTACTCAAACCGGGCCACATTCCCCGCGGCCGGGATGGAGTCCACACTCAGGCCAAACTGAAAGTAGACCAGGTTGCCACCGCCCTGCCCGGGGTAGCCATCGGCCACCGTGATCGATTCTCCGGGGGACAGTTCGTAGGAGGCGGAACCGGCGAAGGCCGTGGATGTGACACGGCTTCCAGTCTCTGTGATGAGCGTCGCGGTGGGGGAACCGTCCAGACTCGCGTCGTAGGTATCAACAGTCACTCCATCCGCAAGGATAGGGGTCGCCTCAAAATCCTCGTCAATGTAGACATTGGCAGTGGCCGACGAGGCGGCCAGAGCAAACGCGGCAGCAGCCGCCGTCAGGAAAAGACTGGAAAATCTGAGCTTCATTGAGTGGTGCTCCTTGGCTTGTATGAGAATCAGCTCGATTCAACCGGAGCCGAATCGAGACTGTATATACACTTTAGACGGAGAGGTTTTTGTCAACGGCTATTTGGAGCGGCTCCCACGGCTAAAAGAACAGACCCCGGCAATAAATCCGGGGTCTGGGAAGAGACATTTTGTAACCGGTATGGAACCTACTCGACTCCGAATGTGTCCAGTTCCACCGGCAGGGAGGTATCGAGGATCATGCGATTCGGGGAATTGTCAGGAAATGCTCCCGGCGTCATGGCAGCTTCCCAATAAAAGTCGTCCAGGACAGCGTCGGTGCCTGACGGAACGGTGAAAATCAATCCGTCGGATTCTCCGAGTGCTGCGCTAAAGGGATAGACGGCATCCGGGGAACCCACCGGTGACGCTGACCAGAAGAGGGCGGTTCCTTCCGGGACGGTAATGCCGAGAACGGGATCCGTTTCGTCCGAGACACCGCCGCCGGTGAAGTTTTTATTAATGCCGACGGTGATTAATTTCCAGTCGCCAGCCGCGGCAATGGGCGTACCGATTGTTGTCGGGCCAAAGCCCGTAAGTGCGCCACCATCTTCACCCACTTCGACTGTGGCACCGCCCGAACCATCGGATACGAGCTGTACATAGAAATTCGCCACCGGCTCTGCGGCGACTGTGCCCCAGGGAATATCCAGTCGTGCGAACACCGTTGATGCAACAGCACCGGTGGAATCTCCGGTGATGTTGAACTGAACGTAAGTCAGAGGGCCGCCGGCTGAACCGGTAAATCCTCCCATCGGAGTCACGCTGAAGGCACTGCCGAAAGGAACGGCATATGCCATTGACGGAGTTTGTGGAGAGCCTCCTGCGGCCACGACCGGGGAGCCGACAGGGACGACCGTCAAAGGCGTTCCAACAGAGGGATCCGCAACGGTGTTGCCATCGAGGTTGTCGCTGAAGGTGTTGACTGCCCCCCCGGTCGTTGTGCTTCCGCTGCCATCCCAGGCAACGCCGTCCTCAAAGTCTTCATCAATAAAGATGTTGGCCGACACCGGCGAGGCAAGAGCCAGCGTGAGCAGCGCGGCTCCGGTTGCTGAGAGAAGCTGTTTCAGTTTCATGATATCGCTCTCCTGATTGAAATAGACTATGGATCAGCCACGGGGTCGAGGCGCCACAAAAGTGGAATGGTCCAAGTGTGTATATACGCTCAGACGGGGTTCAAAACTGCAAGACCAAACTAAAGCTGCATGTGGAATGCGGTGGATTCGGGGCCTGGGAGGGTTATGCCGCCGACGGGTAGTGCCGCATTTCCTGCCAGATTCCGTGAATCAGGTCGTAGCTCTCCATCGGCATGCCTTTGAAGACGCAGTTGGAGGTGCTGAAGATATAGCCGCCGCCGGGTTTGGCGTAAGTCAGGCAGTATTCAGTACTTTCGCGAATTTGCTCCGGCGTGCCGGTTTGCATGTGGGCGCAGTGCACGTTGCCGCAAAGCGCGACACGGTCGCCGTACTCTTCCTTGATGTGCCTGATGTCCATCCCTGCCATGGGATCGATGGAATGGATGGCATGGGGCTCTGCGTCGACGATCATGTCAAACACGGGCATCAGATTTCCGTCGGAATGCTTGATTACATATGCCCCCAGTTCACGCTGGGCGTGAACAAGGCGCTTGAGGTACGGCGCGATGAATTCGCCAAAGAGATCCGGTGAGATGAAAGGTCCGTTGTTGAAGGCGTAGTCGGAGCAGAGCACAAAACCGTCGAGCCCGCCTTTCATCATGGTATGACACTCCACCAGGCGGGTGCGGAGGCGCTCTTCGGAGTCTCGATGGAGACCATCGGGGTCCTCGTAAAGGCGCATGCAAAATTCCTCCATTCCCCACATGGGAATTTCCCATGTCGCATCACCATGACAAAGAATCAGATACTCGTCGCCCGCGATTTCCCGAATTTCACGCGCTGTGTCCACCATGCCACGGGCATAGTCTGGATAGGCGTCTGCCTGTGTATTGGTGAGAGCGATGATGGAGTGGTTGTATCGTTGTGCAATGTCGACATGGAGTCGGGCGTTGTGCCGGATAGCCTGTTCATAAGGCACCGTATCGAAGGGCGGACAGCCACCGGCCCCATAGAACATGCGTCCATCGAAGTCGCGTTCCGTTTCGTAGAAAGCCAGTTCGAAGGCGGGCACGAAGTCCGGCTGACGGCGCTCAAGGGCGAGAATGGCACGTTGGCGGTGGCTGGAGGTCATGGCGGCTAACCGGGGTCAGTATTGTATATACACTTTTGCGGATGCAAGCAAACCCGGCGGAAGTCGGTTCGAGGCGATACGGTAATCCGGAACGTGCCAAAAAGCGTTGACAGGGAATGGGCCGACCGAGATGTGTATATACAGTTGCGGGTATCCCTCATTTCGACCGCTTAAGAACAGCAAGGGCCTCCGCGGGTCCAACGGTCTCGAAGGAACCCGACAAGCCTCATTGTCTTCTGAAGGAGTTTGCCCGAATGAAAAGAACAGTTTCTGAGAAGGCGTTACACGGTTTCACGCTTATTGAGCTGCTGATCGTGGTCGCTATTATTGCCATTCTCGCCGCCATCGCGGTTCCAAACTTCCTTGAAGCGCAAATTCGCTCCAAGGTGTCACGGGCCCAGGCGGACATGAGGTCAATTGCCACGGCCCTTGAAGCATATGCCGTGGACTACAACCGCTATCCGCCCGATGAAGTTTGGATCAACAGTGCCGCGAATCCGCTTCCTCCACCCATTCAGGAAGAGCGGGCCCTGGCGGCTCTGAGTCGTTTGACAACACCTGTCGCCTTCATGACTTCAATTCTGAGAAACCCGTTTCCAAATGAGACGGACGAACAGCCGGTACAGAGTTACTTCCGCTACTTTGGCCGTGAATGGAAGGCGGAGCCCGGTGTGGTGGGAGCTCTTCCGGCGGGTGCCGCAACCTCGAAGGAATGGTCGCTGGGATCGGCCGGACCCGATGGTATCTCAAACCTCGGGGAATGGCTGATGTGGGGTGAGGATATTCTGAACCAGCAGAACGGTTTTTTGCCTTTTTGGGGTCCGGGTGGTCTCTATGATCCCACGAATGGTACGATAAGTGACGGTGATATTGTGCGTGTTGGGCCCTGACACTCAGGATCAGGCTTGACGAGAACAAGGGAGGGCCGGGTAACCGGCCTTTCTTTGTGTCCGCCATCGGGGAGCGGTTTGTGATGCAAACCCTGCAACGCTTTCGCGTATTCGTTCTGCTCGTGGTTTTTTTTTCACCGCGGCCGGGGCTGAGTGACATTGAACGCGTGTGGCTCATTCCGTTTACCCATTTGGATGTTGGTTTCACAGGCTCCCTGGATCATGTGGCGATGAAGTCGAAAGACCGCATCGATCAGGCCCTGGAACTCTGTGGGAAACACGAGGATTTTCGCTGGACCATCGAAAGTCTTTGGGAATTTGAGCAGTGGCGAATCCGCTCAAGTGAAGAGGACGTGTTGGTCCTGATGTCGCACGTCCGGTCGGGGCAGGTTGAGATTTGTGCGCTTCCGGGAACATTTCGGTCCGGACTCCTGAGTCCCGAGGCGGCATATCGAGCTGTTTATGGCAAGCGACAGCTCGAAGAGGAGTTCGGTATTGAGATTGTCACGGCGATGCAAAACGACGTTCCCGGATACTCCGGAATCATTGCGGAGGCACTCGGAGCAAGTGGTGTTCGATACTTCGTGACCGGAACGAATCTCGGGCACGGAGGTGGTGCTCTCATTCCATACAGTGACATGCCCTTCAGGTGGGAATGGAACAATACAAGTGTTCTCACGTGGATTGATCACGAGGGCTATGTTTCAACGACGGCTTACGGGATCATGAATATCTTCGAGCGGAACGGTCGTGTGTTGCCGGATGCCGGAGAACAATTCCGGAGACGTATCAAGAGGCTGGAGGATGAAGGGTATGATTCTCCGGACTTCATGATCCTGGCATCGCTGGGAGACAACCGCTCTCCAGAGGAGTTTGCCCGCCTGATAGAAGGAGTCGCGGATTGGAATGCAGAAGGAAACACTCCGGAAATCCGGTTTGGCACTCCTCGCGAGTTTTTCAAGCGGGCGGAAGCCGCGAAGACCGTGCCTTCCACTTATACCGGCAACTGGAACGGCATCTGGGACGCACGGCTCTGGAATCCCGCAGCCAACGGGCTTGCAAGGAATGCGGCAGCAACTTTGCGGGCGGGAGAGATTCTCGCGTCACTCAATTCGATGCTGGAAGGAAGCACTTACCCTGCATACGATCTTGAAGAGGGGTGGCGTGCACTTCAGCTTCATGCAGAACACACATGCGGTGGTGATCCTTCGTGGATCGGACTTTTCAACCCCTTTCTTTTTCGTGAAACCTCCGAGAGCCAGAATGTACTGACTCTGCGATTTGCTCAGAATGCATGGTTTGCGGGACGGCGAGTCTTGCTGGATGCTCTGGAGACTGCGGCGAAGGGGCCTCATGCCGCGGATGATCGCATCGTTGTGTTCAATCCCGGTGAACGGACAGTGGATGTTGTTGCAGAGTGCAAGGTTCCTCGTTCCCATCGGCGCGGGCACCGTGTTCCCCAGGACCTTGTGGCCGGTATTGATCTCAGCCACGCGTACAATGCTGACCGAGGCACGCTGAGATTCGTTCTTAAAGGCATGAAGCCGCTCGAACGCCGAACGATTCCTCTCATCCAGGTTGCGAAAGATCCGGATGAAGGGAGTGAAGTCACGGGCGAGGGAGTGACGATTGAAAACGACTGGTACGCGATCGAGTGTGGAGGGGACGGAGAGGGGCTGCTTTCCATCGTGGACAAAGAAACGGGACGTGATCTTGTGCGAGCGGAGGCGGGTGTCAGTTTTGCCGGTCTGTGCGAGTTTTCTTTTCAGGAAATGAATTCGGACCGGTTGGGTAAAAGACTTGTGCCAGGTTCCATTGTAACGCGTGTTGAATCGGCGATGGATCTCAAGCTGGTGATCGAAAGGTCCGGTTCTTTTTGGAAACGAACAGAAATCACACTCCCTCTGGCTATTAAAAGAATCGATCTCACCCACGAGATCGACCGGTCGCTTCTACCTCATGTTTCCGCGGAAGAGCACTCCCGCATCTACAGCATTCCTTTTCCTCTGGAGTTGGAGGCTGACGGGATCACGTGGAGGGTGGACGGACCCGGTGGCTTTCATACATGGCCCGATGAGTACCTTCCGGGAACCACGCTTGGCGTAACACAAAGTACAACCGGCGTGCATGTCCAGGAAGAGTCGGGCTTTGCCGTGGCCATCGCCTCCTCGGAGGCATTCAACTGGTGCATTGGATCGCCCAACATGATGCGCGCAGCAGACCTCCGGGCGGGATTGCCGAAGGATGGCATCGCTTCCGGATGGGGAGGCGGTCCCGACGTTTCGCAATTGCAGACACCCATCATGCCCACCTTGTACTCGCTGGCACTGCAGCATGCGAGCGAAGGCTGGTCTGCCGATGAGGGACGCTCTGTGTTCAGGGACATTGAGCCCGGCGCTGACGGGAAGCTGATCTATGGATACAGTATCACCACATGGGAAAGCGCGCCGGAGCAGTCGGAAGTGGCAGTCTTTCTCAGTGGCAGCGTTATGAAGCCGGTTTCGAATTTTTTTTGGGGAGGCGATGCGGCAGGCCCGCCAAAAGCGACCGCCGCGGAAGAGATTTTTCACAGAATTCCGAAAGGGCTGAGTCTTGTGACACTGAAGCGGGGTTCCTTCGACCACGATCTCTGGGTTACTCGCTGGAGGGCGGTGGAAGACGTGGTTCTCAGTGATTTCAATTTCGGGAGCGGGGTTGAGGGAGTCATGCTGCTGGATGGTCTTGAGCGGCAAATCTCTTTGGATGAAACGGTCGTTGCAGATCTTCGGCTGACTCAGGGGGAAACAATCACACTGGGCTTTCGGGTGCGGTGAGTGTCACCTCTTGACAAGGCCGGAGATGTGTATACACATCATTGGTGATGATACCGGCCTGGGCCGGTTACGCAGTTCGACGGTCGGCCGACCGTGCCTGACAGGAGCCCGTCATGATTACGACCAAAGACGCTGATTTCTATCGCGAGAACGGCTACCTTTTTGTTCCCGGCATTATCCCTCAGGAGCTTGTTGAAGCTTTGCGGGTCGCCGCCGACTCCTCGATTGAGCGCATGAACAGCCACCAGCTGGAGACGAACAAGCTCTGGCGCGGCGAATGGCTTGAGGACGAGGACCGCAAAGCGCAGGTAATCGACGCCATTCATGATCCTCACTTTCATGACGCTTCCTTTTTCCGGCTCGTGGCGCATCAGCCTCTGATCGATACTCTGGCGATGCTGATCGGTCCCAACGTTCAATTGCACCACTCCAAGCTTCTTGCGAAGCCCGCCGGCAAAGGCGGAGGTTTTCCCATGCACCAGGATTATCCGTATTTTCCGCATGAGAAGCACACCATGCTTGCCTGCAGCGTTTATCTGGACGATGCGGACGAGGAGAATGGCTGTATTCGGGTCGTTCCGGGCACGCACAAGCTTGGCCCCATGGAATGCGACCCCGGTGGTTTCTATCTGCCACCGCAGGACTATCCCGTCGAAGACGGCACACCCTGCAATGCAAAGGCGGGCGATGCCGTTATCTTCAACTACCTGACGGTTCACGGTTCCGCTCCCAATCGGAGCACGCGCCCGCGGCGGAATATCCTGATTCAGGCTCGCGACCCCGAGGATCCGCCCATCAACGAATTCCATCAGTCGCGCGGTCAGGGGATGATGCTGGCGGGTTACAATCCGATTCCCTTCGAGGCACGCTGGGAAGAGAAGAAAGCAACGGCGAAAGCCTGATTTCGCTAATCGGGTTTTCAGGGTCAGACGTGGATTTTGTGGCGGAAGACATTCCCAGGAATACCGCCGTTCTTGCTCTGGATATCGGAGGGAGCCATGTCAGTGCGTCTGTAATCACGTGGCGTGAGAGTGATTACATATCCGGCCCGACTTTTGACGTTACCGTCGATTCCCAGGGTAGTGCGGAGGACATTCTGGGTGCATGGACTCTTGCGGCAAAACGTGCACGGGAAGCGGTTTCCGGGATTACCGGGGTTGGTGTGGCAATGCCCGGTCCTTTTGACTATGAGAATGGTATTTGCACGATGCAAGGAGTCGACAAGTATGACCGTCTGTACGGAACGAACGTTCGGGCGGAATTCAAGCGACGCCTGGGACTTTCCGCCTCTCAGGAGGTTCTGTTTGAGAACGACGCCGGTTGTTTCGCGCTGGGGGAATTCTGGGCTGGCGCTGCTCGTTACGCAAAAAGCGTTATCGGAATTACGATAGGAACAGGGCTTGGTTCAGGGTTCTGCACTCGGGAAGGCCTTGTGAGAACCGGAGCGAGTGTGCCCGAGGACGGGTGGCTCTACAATCAACCTTTCGGTGAGACGATGGCTGACGACCGTTTTTCCACTCGGGGGCTTCTCAGCGACTGGAGGAGAGCTGGCGGTCATGAGGTCAAAAATGTGCGCGAGCTGGCGGCATTGGCGGAAGGTGATTCGCGGGTGAGAGAAGTCTTTCATGCTTTTGGTTCGGACCTTGCGGCTTTTCTGTCTCCATGGGTCAGTCAATTCGAAGCCGAGGTTGTTGTGGTTGGTGGAAACATTTCACGGGCGTGGCCTCTCTTCGAAAACCCTTTTGTCAGGCAAATGGCAGTTGCCTGTCCGAACTGCCGCGTCCTCCAGTCGGAGTTGATGGAAAGCGCAGCCCTTCTCGGAGCAGCCCGGCTGCCGTTAATGTCTTCAGCGAGTCTTTAGCATTCGGATGTTTGCTTTGTGATCAGTCTTGTTCCGGTTCTTCTCATGTCGATTTCTCTCGGACCGCTTTTTACAGATCATGCCGTGCTCCAACGCGGGCACGAGACCGCTGTGTTTGGCCATGCGGATCCGCAAAGTGAAGTTATGGTTCGTGTTGCCGGCATCGAATCAACAGCGATTGCCAATGCGGAAGGTTTTTGGAAAGTGACTCTCGATCTGCCTGAGGCGGGTGGACCACACGAACTTGCCGTGACTGGGAAGGAAGCCCGCGTTGTTCTCACTGATATCATGATCGGCGACGTGTATCTTTGCTCCGGACAGTCGAACATGCAATGGCCGCTGGAAGCGACGCTTGCGTCTCCGGAGGAAATTGAACGAGTCGGATCGATGGGGGACGTGCGTCTCTTTCCGGTGCCCAAGAATGGGTCAGCGGAGCCGGTTTCGAGTATTGAAGCACAATGGGTCGTTAACAGCCCCGGTGCCGCTGAAAGCTTTTCGGCCGTGGCCCTCTACTTTGCCGAGGAACTTCGATCATCCGGTCAGCTCAAGGGTGTGCCGCTCGGTTTGATTGACAGTTCCTATGGAGGCACGATGGCGGAAGGATGGATCAGCGCGGAAAGAGTTGCCGCGAATCACCTGGGCGAAGACCTGCGGGAATCGATGTTCGGCTGGAAGCCGTCTCAGATGTACAACGGGATGATTACGCCGCTGGTGCCGGCATCTCTTCGGGGGGTTTTGTGGTATCAGGGAGAATCGAACTCTTCACGTCCCGTTCAGTACAGCCGTCTTGTGGCGACGCTTGTCGAAGACTGGAGAGAGTGCTTTCGTGATGATGACCTCCCGTTCTTTGTTGTGCAGCTTCCCAACTTTGCCGAACGATTCGATGACGGATACTTTACCTGGATTCGCGAGGCACAGGCTCGCGCCAGCGGCGGTATCGAAGGCGTTCATTTGGCCGTGGGGCTTGGCACAACTGAGGGCTTCGATCTTCATCCCAAGGAAAAGGCTGAGATTGGCAGGCGGCTGGGTCTGCTTGCCAGACATTCGGTTTATGGAGAATCAGATCTCGTCGCCCACGGGCCGAAGCCAACTTCCTTTGCCACTGAAGGCAATGCTATCATCGTTGAGTTTGATTCACCCGTTACGGAGCAATGCGACTTCGGGGAACCACAAAGCTCGGGAGTCTTCATTGCGGGTTCAGACGGCGTTTTCGTTCCGGCACTAACAGATGTTGAAGGGAGAACGCTGCGCGCTCACACGAGCGAAATCAGCCAACCACAGTATATTCGCTACGCATGGGAGACGAATCCGTCGGTGACTCTTCACGGGAAGACAGGCCTTCCCGTGGCCCCCTTTCGAAATGATGAGTTTCCACCTCCGGGTCTCGAGATTGAACGGATGCCCGCGCCCTGGAAAGTCGATACCGGTCGTTATGTTGCGACTCTTGCCGGAGACGGCCGCTTCACAAGTTTTCGAGTCGGTGTTGATGAGTTCCTGGATTCCTCGGATCCGTTTGCTCCGGGGATGTACTTCAATTCGGTATGGGGACCTGCCCGGCTTTTCGGAATTCGCCAGGTGTCGGATCGGCGACTCAAAGCGGAAATGGAGTTTGGGGGAATGGCGGTGGAATTCCAGACTGATAGTCTGCGTATTCGTTTGTGGAATCGCAACGACGATCCGCTGGAGTTTCTTTTGAATATTCGCGAAAACATCAACCTTGTTGAGACAGAGGGAGACGGTGGAGTTACTCTCCGCCGCGGTCAGTCAACCGTGACCGTGGGGTCTTCCACTTCGATCAACCCCGTTGATGTCGTTCCCCACCGCCTGAGGCTTGAGATTCCCCCAAGGGGAGAGGCCTCACTGGAACTCCGGGTTCTTCCCTGATTCGCTCGCGGGGCTTGACCACCCTTGTCACCGCAGTGTCAGATTGAATCATGGACTCGATACCTGCCGTTTTCGTTCCGCTATGAGCAAACGC
Source organism: Candidatus Sumerlaeia bacterium (assembly GCA_028284075.1). GTDB lineage: Bacteria > Sumerlaeota > Sumerlaeia > SLMS01 > JAHLLQ01 > JAJFLJ01. Next base: position 14,690 of record JANQSL010000070.1, read on the forward strand.
ACGCGCGACAAAGGCGCTTCCTACAAGTATGCCCAGATCAAGACTGATCTTTCGATTCAGATTCTTGAGGGACAGCTGCGCCCTCACGAGCGGATTCCCTCGCTGAACGAACTGACCCACAAATACAAGGTCAGCAAGATTACCGCTCGGCGGGCACTGAACGACCTGGTAACTGAAGGATTGGTATACGCGAGTCGCGGCCGGGGTTCTTTCGTTGCGGATATGGGGTCGCGCAAGAAGGCACGGACCCGCCGCATGCAGCCGGGGCATCTTGGTGTGGTTTTCGAGCATGCCTCAGGCTCTTTCATGGCCGATATTATTCAGGGAATCGATGAGGAAGCTTTCGAGCAGGGTGTTCATATCAATCTCTGCCTCTCCAACAACTCTTACGAGCGGGAGGCGGAGAATCTGACTCGTCTCGCCGAGCAGGGGGTGGATCGTATCATTTTGTTTATGGTGCTCCAGCACGGCGAGAGCACCGTAAATCCCAACGTTCCGCTTTATCTGAGGCTGCAGGAGCAGGGTATCCGGCTTCTTCTGCTTGCCTGCGATGTACCAGGATTTTTGATCCCGTCTATCGTGTACGACGACTACAATGCCTATCGGCGGCTTGTCCGGCACATGAAGGAAAGCGGCCGGAAGCGCCTCGTTTACGCAATGCGTGCCGACAACGCATCCACAACGTCGGAGCGGTTGCGGGGATTCAAAGACGGATTGTTGGAGTGCGGTTTGTCTTACGAGGAAAAGCGCATTGTCCGCGTGCCTTTTGCCACGAGCGATAATCTGGTGTCAGATACGGAGGAGGTATTCGGGAGGTTTATCAGCCAAAAGGTCCGGTTCGATGCGGTGATCTGTTCAGATGAAATTGTTGCTGCCGGTGTGTTTGAGGCCATGGGTACGACGGGGTTGCTGACCAGCCGGGGACCATGCGTTGGCGGAATGGGCAGCAATCGTAATCTCCATGTTCTCAAGGGGCGACCTTACATCCTGCTTGAGGATGACACCAGAAAACTCGGACGGGAAGCCGCCTCCATTATTCTCAGAGACCCTTTTCCGTCCGCGTCCACCTCAAGCGAGCAACTCCGCCACGTGATTCCTGTCCCGCTCAGGCTGCCGCGGCGCTAGTTGCAGGGCTCATTGTGTATACACAATGTCGTTGACGTTGGATGGCTTCAGCCTAGGGTCACTATGTGGCTCGGCCGCAGCTTGATCACCTCTCCACCGGCAACATCATGATTCCTTCCAATGGTGGCATCCAATCCTTTCTCACAAGGCTGCTTCTTGTTGGTGGTGCGGTGCTTACTTCGGCATTGTTTGTTTTTGTTCGGCCGCCCTCGGGAGCCGTTGAGGGCCGGACGAATGTACAACTCTGGCGGGTGGTTGGTGCGGACGAGAAAGAGGCACCGTCCTGGGAGTGGTTCAATGAGTCTCAGGATGATATCCATGTACGCAAAATCGGCCTGCCATTCCTTGAGATCGAGCAGAAGTTTCTGACAGCGGCGGTGGGAGGAGTTCCACCTGATGTTTTCGAGTACTTCGGTTCCGTCGCACAGTGGTCCACACGTGGCGCTTTGATGCCGCTTGACGACTTCATGGAACGCGATGGCTTCGACCGCGAGGGTGTGTTTCCAGCTTTGTGGGATGAGATGACGTGGAACGGCCAAACATATGCCGTACCCGTCGGGACCGCTAGTGAAGCTTTCTACTGGAACAAAGAGCATTTTCGACGGGCAGGCCTGGATCCGGACCGACCCCCTCAAACGTGGAAAGAGCTGCGGGAGTATGCACTGAAGCTGACAACGCGTGATGAAAACGGAGATATCGAACAGGCCGGTTATATTCCCGGTTACTGGAGTCCCTTTGGTGCCCCTTTGTTCCTTAATTGGGCGATCCAGAAAGGAGCTGTTTATCTTGGCGAGGATGGTACGAGCGTGAATCTCACCTCCAGCGCAGCCATTGATGCGTTGGCATGGGAAGCGGAGTTGTTTGAGGAATTGGGACGGGATGCACTAATAAGAAAACGAGGCTCATTCGGCTTCGGAAGTCAGCATGGCTTTCTCAGCGGTCAACTTTCGATGATCGTGCAGAAATCGAGCTTCATCCAGGAAATTGAAAAGTTCGCCTCTGATATGGAGTATGGCGTTTCGATTCTTCCGGTGCCACAGGGCGGCAGTCCAGGCGTCACGGCAGGTCCCGCATGGATCGGAATTCCATCCGGTGCCGCTCACGCGGAAGAGGCCTGGGAGTACATCAAGTTCGTGTCTTCCACACCGGCGCAACTGCGAGTGGCACAGTTCGCCGCGGACCACAACCTGGTAGTTTTTTTTCCGGCGAATATGGAAGCGGCCAACAGTCCACAGCAGCAGTCGCTGCCGCACATGGATGTCTTCATTGACAGCATGGCATTTGCACGCAGCAGCACCGTTGTTCCTCTCGCCCACACGGTGTTCTGGCGAGAGTACGGCAACGCCTGGGATCGTGCGATCAGGGGCTCACAAACAGCGGAAGAGGCACTCGGTCAGGCGGAGCGCGAAGTGCAGCGAGCTTTGAACGAACAGCTTGAATACAACAGGTTCTACCGGGACTATCTTGCGAAGCAACAGCATGCCGACAAGGCGGGAGGTGGTCAATGAGTGCCGCTTCCTCAAGGTTCGAGCGAAACGAAACCCGTCTTGGCTATCTCTTTGCGGCGCCGTGGCTTGTGGGTTTTTTCGGTCTGACGCTCATACCGGTTCTCCTGTCCGTCTATTACAGCTTCTGCCGCTACGATGTTTTGCGTCCTCCCATGTACGTCGGGATCGAAAACTACCGATATCTGTTGTTTGAAGCTCCGAACTTCTGGAAGTCAGTCTGGAACACGTCCTATTTCACGATCCTTCGCGTCCCGCTTGTCATCATCGGTTCGCTTCTTCTTGCATCGCTTGTTGCAAAGCCGATGCGAGGCATGGGAATCGCCCGGACAATCTACTATATGCCATCGATCGTTTCAGGCGTGGCCTTGTCGGTTATCTGGCTCTGGATGTACAGCCCGACTCATGGATTGATTAACCAGGCTCTTGCCATTGTCGGAGTCCCCGGACCGCCATGGCTCGAAAGTCCCGACTGGTCCCGGGAAGCGATCATCTTGATGGGGATCTGGTCCATAGGCGGAGGCCGGATGATTATCTTTATCGCGGGATTGAATTCGATTCCGAGGCATTTGTACGAGTCAGCGGAACTCGATGGAGCGGGCTGGTGGCACAGAATGGTGCATATCACAATTCCTCAGCTTGGCGGAATTCTGTTCCTTCTTACGATCGTCGAGATCATCACATGTTTTCAAATCTTTACGGAAGCCTATTTGATGACCCGGGGAGGTCCGGAAAATTCAACGCTGTTCTACAATCTCGAGCTGTACTTCAAGGCATTCCAGGACTATGATATGGGTGTGGCTTCCGCCATGGCATGGATGCTCTTTGTGGCAACTCTCGGGATCACGATATTTCTGTTCCAGACGGTCGGCAAACGCATCTACTATGAGGGTGAACGGTGATGCGGGCACTTCAGCGAATCCTTCACCAGGTTGTTATCTGGAGCATCGCGGCGCTTCTGCTGATTCCGTTCCTGTGGATGCTGTCGTCATCTCTCAAGACCGCCGATCAGGTTTTCACGGAGTCCATGCAGTGGATTCCCGACGAAATTCACTGGGGTAACTATACCCGTGCGTTTGAGGAAATGCCGATTCTTCTCTATACGCGCAACACGATGCTGATCACGACTCTCTGTATTCTTGGATATCTTGTTTCAGGATCGCTTGTGGCTTATTCATTTTCCCGTCTCAGATGGCGCGGGCGCGACACGTGGTTTGTTGTTCTTCTCGCCACGATGATGCTGCCACCACAAGTTACGATCGTTCCGTTGTTCGTCATTTTCAGAAAGCTGCACTGGATCGACACATTCATGCCACTCATTGTTCCCGCATGGCTGAGCGGATGGCCGTTTTTTATCTTCCTGATGCGCCAGTTCTTCTTAACAATTCCGCATGAGCTCACGGAGGCGGCACGAGTTGACGGAGCGGGCCACTTCACTATTTATCTGCGAGTGATTCTTCCACTTTCACAGCCGGCCCTCGCGACGGTCGCCATCTTTGCATTTCTTCTTCACTGGAACGACTTTTTCGGGCCGTTGATCTTCCTTGCACAGGAGAGCCGATTCACTCTCGCCCTTGGGCTCATGACATTTGCCTCCCGGCACCAGTCAGAGTGGAGTATTCTCATGGCAATGTCCATTCTGATGCTGCTGCCTACGCTGGCGGTGTTCTTTTTCTGCCAGCGTTACTTCGTGGAGGGAATTGCTCTCACAGGATCAAAAGGATGATGAACCGAGCTTTCCTGACAGGGACAATCGTTCTCACTTGTGGTGCTGTATCAGTGGGTGCACCCGGCATGATGACTTCCGCAGTGGACTCCAGTGTCATGACAGCGTCCGCATCGAGTGTTTTTTTTCCATCCCTTACCGACGCATCGCTTACAATCGACGGGTCAGGTGTGACAGGCGATGTTCATGATAACCATCCCCAGGGACACGGCATGTGGCTGTCTCAAGCGGGCGGAGGAGGATCAGCCGCAAACAATCCGGCCGGAGTGGCGGGAGCCGCCTGGCTGCGCTACGATTTTCATGTACCCGTTGTTCTTGAAAAGGCCTGGATCTGGAACCATAATCAGGAGAACCTGACAGATCGGGGTTTGCGCAATGTCTCCGTGCATATCAGTACCGCGGGTGTCATCTGGTCGTTACTCGGAGACTTCGAGTTCCAGGAAGCGCCCGGAACAACTGATTATGCGCATTCGGATGAGATCAACTTCGATTCGCAAACCATCTCGTCGGTTCTGATCACGGCGAGTTCCGTGAACGGCAACTACGGGAGTGACTACTACGGGCTCTCAGAGATCCGTTTCTTCGGCGAGACGCAGGCCTGTTTTCCCGATGACTATCCCGTTCAGCTGGCTTCTGTGGGTATCGATCCTGTGTATGAAGACTTTCTGGAGCCGGAGCCTTCCGGCTGGCTTGGGTCGGATGTCGCACACTCCATTCCGATCGATGACGACACGAGCATCTGGCTTTTTGCAGACACACTGCTTGGCACTGTTGAGAATGGCGCCCGTGTGAACGGTGGATTTATCAACAGCAGTATTGGCATTCATGATCGTTCCGGGGCGGAACCGGGTGTCGTGAGCTATCATTGGGGAGCAGGCAACACGTCCTTCTTTCCTCATCAGTCGGGAACTCCGGGGAGTTTGTACTGGCCGACTCAGGGCGTTTATCTGAATGGTGAACTCTTTGTTTTCTGTTATTCCGTTCTTTCCGGTTTCATGCTCGACAGTACGACAATGATTCGTGTCGCCAACCCGACGGATTCACCCTCCGCCTGGACATGGACAGCGTCAGATTTTGGCATCGGCGGAAACAACTTCGGTGTTCACTCGGCGGTCTTTGTTGAGGAACCTTATGTTTATTTCATGGGTTTTGAGGATACCGGCGGACGCCGCATGATTCTCTCCCGGATGACAACGGCGGATCTTGTGGGTGGGGCGATGTCTGAGGCGCTTGAGTTCTGGGCGGATGAAGGATCCGGTGAGCAGTGGTCGACGACCGCCGCACCGCCGCAGCTTGTCACCCTCTTCACGCCTGGAGTGACGGAAACCGATATTCAGTATGATGAAACACTCGGGAGATACTTTGTTACAACATACAATCCCTTTACGCCGCAAATTTACCTGACCACTGCGGAATCTCTGACGGGACCGTGGGAGCGACCCGTTTGTCTGTATGATGTTCCGGAGCATGGCGTGTCATTTCCGATTATTTCTTACGCTGTACGGCCACACCCGGAACTTTCAGCCGTCCCCGGTGAGCTTGTAATTACCTACGCGACAAACTCGTTTGGAGCACTGGGAGATCTCTACACTCAGGAAGGTCTTGATATTTACTATCCGCGATTCATTCGCGTTCAGCTCGAACAGAATCCACTCGCAATCGAATCCGACGCATGGTGTATTGAATGATATCTTTTCACGTTGAACACGCCCGCGACATGGGCCCGCAGTTTACCCGCAATCCGCATCGAATGGTGGGACAGGACGGAGCTTATTCGATCCCGTTTGGGACTGACAAGACACTTTGGTTTTTCGGAGACACTCTGATCGGTAACCGCCCTGGTGGTGAAAGCCTCTGGTTTCCGGGCGGCAAGCCGCTGCCGCCGACGGATATGGCGGGGCACAGTGGCATTGATCGCCTGCTGACGAACACCGGCCTTTTGCTTCGGCAAACGAACGGGGCCAAAGGTCTTGCGGAATTCCAGTACATCACGGACAAAAACGGTGACCTCAGGCAGCTTGTCCCCCGGTTGAAAGATGAGGACTTTGACACGATTCGTGTCTGGTGCCAGCATGGCATTGCCATTGAAGGACTCGTTTATCTCTCTTATATCAATGTGCGCATGCTTGCGGAGGGACCGCTGGCGGTAAACTTCGAAATTCTTGGTTCGGGGATGGCAGAAGGCCGCGTTGGCGAGTGGGATTTCGAGCGCCTTGAGCACAACGGGGATACACTTTGGTGGGGGAGCGATGTTCCACGGTTTGGCTCTGCAATGGTGAACTCACACGATGGCGAGCACGTTTATCTGTACGGAGTACGTCCGGCTCCTGACGGTGCGCAGCTTTGCTATCTGGCGCGTGTCCGCTCGAGCGATATTGCCGATTATGAGGCCTTCGAATACCTTTGTGATTCGTCTCCACGGTGGTCGCGTTCCGTTGCCGACGCGGTTCCCGTGTTTTCAGGCGTTCCGAACGAGCTCTCCGTTGCCTGGAATCCCTGGCTGGGCTGCTGGCTGGCGGTTCATTCTCTTGATTTGTCGGGACAGATCGTCGCGCGGACGGCGCCTGATCCATGGGGGCCCTGGAGTGAGCCGACTCTGCTCTGGCAGTGTCGGCAGGGAAAACTGGACTACACACCGCCCTACGCACCACAGATTTACGCAGGAAAGGAACACCCTGAGCTGGCCGGCGAAAACGGCCGTATTCTCTACCTCACATATATCGAGTTCGAGGAGTATTATCCTCATCTCATTGAAGTGTCGCTTTCTCGTGGAAAGCGGTCTTGATTCTTGCCACCTGTTTGCATCGTCGCGATACAACGGGTGATATGGAATCCAGGATGGCCAATGGCATCGTAAAAGAGACAGCGAACCCCAATCGCCGATCTACCTGTACGGCTGTCGCGATCCTGACCGTTGTTCATTTCATTCTGTTGCTTCTATTTGGGCGACGATTTGCAATCGTCTGGTTCGAGCTTCCGTTGCTGGTTCCACTCCTTCTCCTTGCAAAGAATCGCAAGATCGATCCCGTTCTTGTTTTTTGTTTCGGCAAGATCGTTCTTTTTCAAGCGGTGGAGCCGGCTGTCGCTGTTCCATGGATATACTGGTTTGCACTTACTCCCTTGTATTTCGTGCTGGAGAGACGCCGCAGTATCCGCGAACTGTTCATCTGGGGAACGTGGACGGGTGTTCTTATCGCCACCGGATGCTATGTATGGTTGTTTCATGCGCTCTCAGGTTTCTTTGAGTTCGGATTCCTTCCAGCCTTCGGGCTTTACCTATTGGTTTCTTTCCTTATTGGTGCACATTTGAGCATCTTCCTGCCGCTGGCACGCTGGCTGGCAGACCATTCCTCACTTCCACTGTGGGTCGTCACGCCGATTGTGTGGGCTGTCGTTGAATTCTGGATGCCTTTGCCGTTTCCATTGGCTCTGTCGCCACTGGCCTGGCATCAGCCAATTGCCCTTCAGCTGATCGACGTGATCGGAGTTTCAGGGGTTTCGCTCCTTGTTGCAGCGGTGTCAGTAGCCTTTGCACTGACCATCAGAGGTGTTCTTGATCGAGACTGGCATCGGATTGTTTGTGCGCTCTCCGCCGCTTCTGGCTGCCTTGTTCTTGTGTTCGGCTATGGCGCGTGGGCGATGCATCGGTATGAACCCTCCGGCGATTCGAAACCCGTTCGTGTTGCTTTGATTCAGCCCGTCGCACCACTCAAGGTTTTGAACAAGGATATCGAAACAAAAAGGCGTGTTGCAGAAGAACTCAAGCGCCTTAGTTTCGAGAGTATTAACGCAAATGCTCCTGATCTTGTCGTCTGGCCGGAAGGTGCCGGTCCCTTCGCGAGCAAGAGCCCATTATTTAATCCCGAATACATGACGGTTGTCGAGGAGATACAATCAAGGTACGATATCCCTGTCCTCGTGCAGGATATCGAATTCACGCGGCTTCCGGATTCCGAAAGACTACGATACTACAGCACAGCCACTGTTGTCCGTACTGACGGCGTTGTCACCGATTCCTATCGCAAGAATATTCTCATGCCGTTCTCCGAGTACCTGCCTTATGAAAAGCATTTTCCAGTGCTTCGGAAATTGTTGCCGGAAGCCCGCTCCGTTCTGGCTGGAAGTGAGCCCGTTCTTCTCGACACACCCGGTGGTCCCGCCCTGCCCGTTATCTGTTACGAAGTTCTTTTTCCCGACTATGTGCGGAGTGGTGTCAACAAGGGGGCTGGATACATCATTAACCTGACAAACGACCGATGGTATGGAGAAAGGCAGCAGCCCCACCAACATCGTATCTTCTCGATTCTCCGAGCCATCGAGAACAGGAGACCTGTTGTACGTTGCACAAACTCAGGGATTTCCTGTCTGATCGATGCGCGAGGGGTGATTGCCGCGGATCAGGAGGCTGAGATCATGGCGGTAACGACACTCGCCGGTGATGTGTATCCTTGTGAAGGTTACTCCTTCTATGGACGCCGCGGCGACGTTCTACTGCGATGGATTCTGACACCCGGGCTGACAGTATTGGCTCTCTTGTCACTGACACCGTGGTGGAAACGGCTCCGGAGGCTTTCGCCTTGACGGGAAGAGGGAGTCGCCGAGACTGTGGCAACTGTGTATGCACACTTTTCAGGAGATTCAGCCTTGAATCCTCTTTGCCGCCGTCTGTCGATCCTCCTGCTGGCCGTTTTTACCGGATTTGGCTGTTCAGCCCACGCGTCCGGTGATCCTGTTGTCGGGATGGCCGTACCTGACTTGGCCTACGACCAGCTCCTGGCACCGGAGGCCCGGGGGTTTCTCGGCGCGGATGGAGCCGCCAGCGTTCCCATCAACAGCAATCGGGTTCTCTGGATCTTCGGAGACACCCCCATCGGCATCTGGAAGGGCGGCAAGCGCACCGGCCCGATGGTACGAAACACGATCGCCATTCAGGACCTCAGCAGTGGTGCTCCCGGTGAGGTTGAGTACTACTGGGATCTGACAGACCGGATTCCCGGCGATTTCTTTCATATGCCGACATGGGAAGACCCCCACTGGCTCTGGCCCGGGACCGGTGTCAGTCACGACGGTCGTCTGTTTCTCTTCTTATCAAAAATGGGCGAAGGATCAGGGCCGGATGCTTTCGGGTTTCAAACCGTCGGATGTGTTCTCGTTATCGTGGAAAATCCTCTCGATGACCCACTGAGTTGGGAGATGACTCAACGGGACTTGGGCGTTGGGAACGACCATTTCAATATCAACGCAGCGGCCATGGTTGAAGGTGATCACATCATACTCCTTGGCTATGCCGACCCTGGCGACGACCCGACGAGGCGTGCAGCGACACTGGCCCGCATGCCACTCGCGGCCCTTGAAACCGAACATCCTGGCAGTCAGATTGAATACTGGACCGGCGAAGATAAATGGGAGAGTGACTCGGCACACATTGCACCGCTGTTCACTCCTGGAACGACTGAGACTTCTCTCCACTACGACGAGTCAATCGCTCGATATGTCAGCGTTTCGCTTCAGCCGTTTCAGGAAAAGATCTATCTCTTTACGGCAGAGAAGCCAACCGGTCCCTGGAGTGATGCTGTTCATATTTACGACGTGCCGGAACTGACCAGGGACGACAACTATGTGGCATACGCCGCGCGCGCTCATCCGGAACTACCGACCGCTCGGAATGAACTGGCAATCACGTATGTTGTGAACACGCGGGACTTCTGGAGCATGTTTTCAGATCGTGAGATCTATTTCCCACGGTTCATTAGAGTGACCTTCGAAACCGAATAGGAATCGGGTAACCCGTCAAAGGCCACGTGACTTCTCAAACCCTGACAGCCAGACGTTTTCCCGCGAGTATCGACTGCCGATATGATGGATTCCTTGCACCCGGCAAGCATGGCTACCTTGGCGCTGACGGCGCGCTTTCCGTACCGTTGGGCAAAGGCAAGGTATTCTGGCTTTTTGGCGACACGCTGATCGGGAACATTCGAGACGGCAGGCGGGTCATCGATGGCATGCCCCGTAACACGATTGCGATCCAGGACACCTCCTCCGGTTTGCCCGGAAGTATCACATGGCACTGGAATCCGGGAGGTCAGCTGCGGTCCTTCTTCCAGTTGCCCGGGGGCGACACGGACAACTGGTTTTGGCCCGGAACGGGTTTCATGCATGAGGGGGAGCTTTTTCTCTTCGGCTATCGAGTCACTTCGGGACACGGCGAGTCGGAGGCGATGTCTTTTTCCGTTCGTGAGCAGTGGGTTCTTCGAGTTCGAAATCCTTTCGATCCACCAGCCACCTGGATTGTCCAGGCTCACTCCGTTGACTTCGAATCTGACAAGATGTGGTTTTGCAGTGCACATGTTCTAACAGACGAATTCGTGTATCTCTACGGTCTTTATCGTCCTGTGGGATCAAGTATCTGGAACGCACGAACCTCAGTTGCCCGGATCTCGCGCGATTCGTTGTCAGGGGTGCTTGAGAAGCAACACTTTGAGTTTCTCCGCGAGCAATACGGTATGCGGGTCTGGGGGAGGGAGTGCAGAGATCTTGCACCCGCATGGCATCCGGCCATCACCGAGGCATCCGTCTTTTATGACGTTCCGCGCGACCGATACGTTGCCACGACCTATGTTCCTCGCTCTCCGGAGTTTCTTGTCGTGACAGCGCCTTCTCCAGAGGGTCCGTGGTCGGAGCCGGTCGCTGTATGGCAGGATGCCGATCATGCGGTCCGTGAGGACCTCTATTCCTACACATTCCGAATTCATCCTCACCTCGCGCAGAACCCGGATGAATTAGTCTGCACCTACGCAGTCAATGCACGAGACTTCGACACGCTCATCAACGAACCGTTCATCTACTTTCCGCGCTTTGTCAGGGTCGACCTGACGCAAGTGCTCTGACCCGTAACTCCAGGAGAATCTTCAATGACATCCGATGTACAAACGACAGCCTCAATTGCCGGCTATGCACCGGATTGCGACAGCCTTGAGACGTCCGAGATGTGGCACTACTGGCGGGATCATTTCAACCACCCGCCGCTTTTCAACGATCTCGGCACTTTCCGTGTCGCGCCGGATCCGATGGCGATTGCAAATTTCATGTTTCCACCCTTCACGGGAAAGGGAGAGGGCACGGCAAAGCTCTATATTGATCGCAAGCACCCCGCCGCGGTCGACGTGCAGGTCGGCTACACGTGGTATCCCGATCGCGTTCGGCGGCGTGCGAGAATAGACGATCTCGAGATTGAGACGGTAACGCGTGCGCTGCCATCCGCTCCCGGCGCGATGATTCATCTTTGCATTACGAACGCAGGCTCGTCGTCGCGCACGTTTGAAGCCGCCGTCAAGCTTGCCGGCCGGTTGAAGCACACCATTGAAGGCTGGGCCTCCATTGGACCAGGCATCGATATACTGGAGGAACAATCGGAGTCCTGGAGTTATCGCGAGAGTCTTGGAGCAATTCTCTTCGCCCCCGCTGAGAAAGCCGTTCAGGTGCAAGGAACCTGCCCCTTTCCCGACCGGGTCGACGGCAAGGCTTTCCTCTTCGATGTGACGCTCGGGCCAGGGGAGTCCTGGCACCTCGATTTTGTCGCAGTGATTGCGGAGACGGCTGAGAAAGCGGTCTGCGATTACAGTGCATTGATGAACGATCTTGAAACGGCACAGCAGGAAAGCCGTTTCCGTTGGGATGAAAAGATTTCCGCGACATTTGAGCCGGGTAACTCCATTTTCTCCGGCCACCTTCCGACCCTAACGACAGAGAACGACGATTTACTTCGCCTCTACCACATGACAACACTGGGATGCCTCGTGTTGCGGCGTGATAATCCCATCAGCAGTTACGGGCCGGCATTTGTCACTCTCTCTCCAAATTACTGGACGACCGCGTCATTCCTTTGGGACATGATGATCGCGGCGCCGTTTTATGCACTGCTGGACCCCGTTCTCCTGCGAAACCATATCGAGGTCTGGCTCGATGCCGGCATTCTCGGCTGTCATGCGACGGACTATGTGACCGGAAAGCCTATCGGGAACTGGTACGCTGTAAACAGCAGTGCCATCGTTCGTCTGTCTCATGACTATCTTCGCTACAGCGGGGACTTCGGCTGGTTGTCGAAGCCAATCAAGGGCCGCCCTGTTGTCGACCACCTCGAAGAACACGCCCGCATGTGGCATGACTACGACCTGCACGGTCACGGGCTGGCGGACTGCGGCGGTGTGTTGAATCTTCTTGAATGCGTTTCCACCTACACCCACGAAGTGGCCGCGTTCAATTCAATGTGGGTGGCGGCCCAGCGGCAGGTTGCCGCGATGCGGCGTCTTCTCGGAGAAACGACTGCAGCGGAAGCCTTGGAAAAGGAAGCCTCAGGACTGCTTGAGCGAGTCATGAAGCTGTACGCGGACGGCAAGGGTTACTGGCGCTGCCGTCAGCCCGACGGGTCTCTCAACGATGTACATCACATCTATGACTTCGTGGCAGTTCTTGAGAGCATTGCGCCGGATCTTCCCCGCAACGTATGCAAGGAGATGTATGAAAACTTTCGCGTCAACCATCAGACTGAAAACTGGACCGGAAGTCTGGCGGCTTGGGATGACGATGCCCATCGCGGTCTTCGAGTCGATCACCAATGGACAGGTTCGTTTGCCTCCATTTCCGCACAGGCCATCAATGGGCTTTATCGTATCGGACGCGGCCGGGAGGCTTTTGACTGGCTTTGCAATGTGGCCCGCGTTTCACACCAGGGACCCATTGGACAGGCTCACTGGGTATCGCCTCTCGTTCCGGCGCACATGGGTGGTGCATGGAAATCGTCATATATTGAACCCTTCATCACTGACTGGACGGTTGCGGCTAACGGCGCATACCCTGCAATGATCATTGAATCCGTTTTCGGTGTGAATGCGACACTGGCGGATGGCTTAAAGTGGAACGGAGCGACCGAGGCTCTTGATCCGGGAGCACGGCTCGACAATTTGCATTACCAGGGGCGGGAGTACGCCGTCGACAAATCCGGTATCACACCTCTCTCGTAAGGGCATTTCATGGCGCGCAGGAAACTCAAGGCTCACATCGTCTCACAGACCCACTGGGATCGGGAATGGTATCTTCCCTTTGAGGAGTTCCGTTTTCATCTCGTGAGGCTGGTGGATCGGTTGCTGCACATCTTTGATACACAGCCGGGCTATCGTCACTTTGTGACTGATGGTCAGACAATCATTCTGGACGACTATCTCCGCATTCGGCCGGAAAAAGAGAAGGTTCTCCGCGAACACGTTCGTTCCGGACGAATGTCCATTGGACCGTGGTACATCCTCCCCGACGAGTACATCATCAGTGGCGAATCCATGGTGCGAAATCTCCAGATGGGGCACCGAATCGCGGCTCGCTTCGGTGAGGTTTCAAAGGCGGGATACGTGCCGGATCCGTTTGGACACGTTGCCCAACTGCCGCAGATTCTGCGAGGATTCGGAATCGACAGTTTCATTTTCCTGCGAGGCATGCCTCCGGCAAAGAAGTACGGCACGGAATTTATGTGGCGCGCTCCTGACGGGACGGAAGTTCTCTCAATCTGGATGAAGAACATTTACTTCAACGCTTCGCTTCTCGGTTATCCCACGGGATGGGGCGATTCAGAGAAGATGAAGGACAAGTACAGCCTCGAACAGGCTTTCAAGCAGCTCGACAGCCAATACAAGGATCTCGGCAAGTGGACGAATTGCGGAGTTCTTCTTCTGAACAACGGCTGTGATCACACCCCACCGCAGTATGAGTTACCGGACATCATCGACGCGGCGAACAAGAAGTTCGGCAATGTCGACCTGGAGCACTCCACCTACGACAAGTTCATTGCCGATGTAAAGAATGCGAAGCCAAAGACGCTGCCTGTAATGACCGGTGAATTGAGAAGTTCCTGGAATATCGTCATTCTTCCCGGCGTGCTATCAACCCGCATGTATCTGAAACAGTGGAACCGGCGTTGCGAGCACATGCTCGAACAATGGGCGGAACCTCTTTCCGCGCTCGCGCGCCACTCAAAACGCGAGGATCATCATGCCACTCTCCTCCAGGCATGGCGTCTCCTCCTGATGAATCATCCTCATGACAGTATCTGTGGATGCTCTGTCGACGCCGTTCATCGTGAAATGATGACTCGTTTCGAACGCGTCGCACAGATTGCCGATTCCGTGATCGACCATCACCTTGCTGAACTGCAGTCCGCTATCAATACGGATCGCCCCAGCGCGTTTCGTGCATGTGTTGCCTGGAACAATCTCCCGGGCATGCGAAGAGGACCGATGCAGGCTCGTTTGACTCTTCCGCAGGAAGACCCCGACGGTTTCAAGGTGGTCAACGCTCGCGGCGATGAGGTGCCTTTTCAAGCAGGTTCCGTTTCAGAGCGGACTGAAACCCGCTATCTCGGCTTCAACAAACCGCTTCGAGACATTGAACTGACCCTCGATACGGCTGCCGAAGGCTGGGGCTACGAAACCTTCTGGCTCAGGAAGGACACGTCGAAGACGGCAAAGGACTCATGGAGTGCTGCGGCCCGCAAGGATGCCATCGACACCGATCATTACCGCGTTCGGATCCGACCGAACGGATCACTCGATCTTTTCGATCGTGAAACCGGTGCTCGCTACTCACGGCTTCATATCTTCGAAGACACGGAAGACGTGGGCGATGAGTACGACTATTCGCATGCAAAAAACAGCCGAACCTTTAGCACGGAGAAGGCGAAAGCCAGAGTTCGCATCACCGAGCGAGGACCTGTTTACGTCACATATCGAATCGAAATTCCCTGGCGGCTTCCTGCAGGTGCGAATACCGCAAGAACGGGTCGCCTGCGCGAGACGCGTCCCTTCGTGATTGTTTCCCACATGAAGGTGTATCGAAGTCATCGCCGTATCGAGTTCGTAACGGAGTTCGACAACACTGTCGAAGATCACCGTTTGCGCGTTCTTTTCGATGGCCCCACAGGAGCACGTCATTCCACTGCGGACGGCCATTTCGCGTTTGTTCAACGGCCCTTCGAAACAAAGACAACAAAGACGCACGACAGTCCTGAGCCCACCACCCATCATATGCGGTTCTTCACGTCGTTGAATGATGGCAAGCGGGGGATGGCAGTGCTTAACCGTGAATTGTTGGAATATGAGATTCTTCGAGGTGCACGTCAGCGCAAGACGATCGCGATTACGCTGATTCGAAGCGTCAACTGGCTGTCGAAGGACGATCTGCTTTCACGACCGAGTTTTGCCGGTCCGCAGATTGAAACCCCGGAAGCGCAGTGTCCGGGGCCTTACAGAACAGAGTATGCGATTCTTCCTTTCTCCGGCTCGGACCTGAAAACCGATGTCCTGCCGGAAGCGGAGTCTTTTGCCTCTCCGGTCATTCTGCGGGCGGAGGATTTGCATGAAGGATCTGAACCCGCGGAACGCAGATTTCTCCTCCTTGACCGCGAAGATCTCATACTCAGCACCTGGAAACCCGCTGAGTCGGGCAAGGGAAGTGTCGTTCGATTCTACAATCCCGACAAGGGCGGTGTAACCGGCCGTTTGCGACTGGATCCAGGGTTGAAGGTGCGCGGAGCGTGTGATTTGAAGGAGGATCTGACGGGAAAGAAGACGGCTCGCAAGGATGCCCCCGCGGAAATGAAAATCAAGTTGCCGGACTACGCTATTCGTTCATGGCTGCTGCGCTAGGACCGAGTGGACAAGTTGCTCTCCACCTCATGAGTTTGATGAACGGCCGGGGGGCCGCTGCGACCCGTGTTATGGCATTGCTCTGTTGCAAACAGCGCATCACGTACCAGCCGCTCCCACATTTCCGTCCGATTGAAGGAATAGGGCACAAGGTTTGAGGGTACGGTTGAGTAAATCTCCGCCGCGGAGTCATAGAGTGTCAGTGCGGTCAGTGAATCATCAAACTCTTTGCGAACGGGAGGGCTTGCGAGTCCAAGGGTGGCGATGGCCTCCGCGAGGACATAGTTTGCACTGATCATTTGTTGAACGGCACGTTCAAAGTCGTCGCACGTTATGATATCATCAATCAAGGGCGCGATTTCATCGACGAAGCGTGGCAGTCCCCGGTAAAGGCGGTTCAGCCACTTCGTGTAGGGCGAATACTGCCGGTTGAGTGCGAAGCACAGCTCCATCACCTGCTTGCAATATGCCGCCCGATAGATTCGAGCCGTTACCAGGTCATCACGGCGAATCACTCGGTGCATGTTGTAGGGAGCATCCCGGCCAGTGATGTACATGCACCAGTCCGCGATGCGCTTCTTCCACACAACGTCAGGATAATAGCTCAGATGATCACGGCGCCGTGTGATTTCGCCAGGTTCGTCGATTGCCACAAGGCCGGAAGTAACATGATAGAGGTCAACTTCCGTCAGTGAAATCCAGTCAGCGTTCGATTGGGGCAGTTTGGCGGTTCCAAGAAAGTATTCGAAGAAGCGGTCAATTGCGGAGCAGCACACGCCCGTCATGATGGTGTTATCAACATGGATCGGGAAGCCCTCAAAGCTCTTCGGCAGACTCCTGGCAAGGACGGACTCGACCTGCGGAACAAGGTCCTGAGTGTCTTCCGGCAGGATCAGAATGTTCGCGCGCGGACCCCAGTGGTGGTCGCGGCTGATCTCATCGTCCAGACCGGTAACGTCCGACCCGATTCCTATAATGGCAATGGCGAGCCGGTTTGTTGATCCCGGCAATTCTCGCCCAAGGAGGGGCCAAAGGCATTCGTGAATGAAACGCTGGCTAATGGCTCGACCCGATTCCAATTCCGACGCCTCTTCTTTACCATAACATCTTCGCGTCAAAAACTGCCAACAGGCTCTGAGTTCTGCAAGGACAGAGTGTATATACAGTGAGGTCGCCGGGTTACCCTCACCATCAGGCCGTTTCGGATTGCGCGTTCGGTATTCAGCGCCGTAGGTGTGTATGCACATATTGACAGGAGCCACAATCCATGCGCATGAGAAGCTTTGGCCAAACGGGCCTGGAGGTTAGCGAGTACGGGCTCGGGACCTGGGCAATGGGAGGTGGGGTCTACGGAGTGGCGGACGATTCGGAGTCTATTCGAACGATTCATCGTGCCCGGGACCGTGGTTTGAACCTCCTCGATACCGCACCGATGTACGGCATTGGCGATCGGAGAGACGGCCGCGCGGAAGAGGTTCTCGGGCGTGCCGTCAAAGGTGAACGTGACAAGTGGATCATCGCCACAAAATTCGGCCGTCATCTGAACGGGAACGACACCTGGTGGCAAATGACCGAGGATTTCTCGGGAGCGCGGGCGATTCGGAGTGTTGAAGAGTCCTTGATGCGCATGCAGACGGATTACATCGATGTCCTCTTCGTTCACTCGCCTCCCTCGTCTCTTTTCGATCCGGAGGATGCGTTCTCCTCGATGGTCACTCTCAAGGAACAGGGAAAGATCCGGTTCATTGGATTCAGTTTCTGGGAGAAGGTTTTCGATACATTGCCGAAAGTCGAACCGTGGTTGCGGGATGGCGTCATCGACGCCGTTCAGGTTAAGATCAGCCTCCTTGTTCACGAGCCGGTCGGAAACCTGCTCCCTGTCATCCGGGAAACCGGTACCGCGTTTGTTGCCCGGGAGGCTCTCGCTCAGGGTTTTCTGACGGACTCGTTTACTGCCGACGGCCCGTTCGTTCCCCAGGATTTCAAGGCTGGAATGGCCCGCGAGGAGATTCAGAAGCGGCTCGACAAGGCAAACTCGTTTCGTTTCCTCGTGGACGAGTCATCCGCTGTCGACTCTCTTCCCGCTGCCGCACTGAACTGGACACTCTCCTTTCCCGAGGTTTCCTGTGTCATTCCCGGTTCGAAGTCTGTTGCCGAGCTGGATCAGTGTCTTGAAGCGGAAGACGCTCCCCGCTTTTCAAGGGAGCAAATGCAGCGAGCCCGGGAAATTCAATTGTCCTGGACGGATTGATGCATCCTTCACTTGTGGATTTTACCGCCAGACTTCGCTCCACTGAGCCCGTGCATGTTGTCATGTTTGGCGACAGCATCACGTTTGGCAGCCAGGTTGACCCCGAACGCGATGAATCCATTGCGTTTCCTTCTCAATGGCTCGTCGCCATCAAGAGCATGTTTCCCGGATGTCAGGTGACACTTCTGAACAAGGGCATTCCGGGAAACAAGATCGACGATGCTCACGAACGGCTTGAACGTGACGTTATTGCTGAATCTCCGAACCTAGTTGTCGTCGAGTTCGGTATCAATGACTGCTGGGACGGCCCGGAGCAAATCGATCACTTCGAAGAGCGCCTTCGCGAGCTGGTTGACCGGATCCGCTCCGAATCGAGGGCTGCTCTTGTACTGCTAACCGCCAACATGCTCAACCATGAGTATGACGATGAGTCCAGACGGCTTGCATGGTTTGCGGAAAAGACCGCCACCGTTCAGTCCGCCGGGTGGACCCGTGACTACATGGACCGTATTCGCATCGTGGCGCGAGAAACGGACATTCCACTGGCTGACGGTTACGCGCGATGGGAATCGGCTCGTGCCGGCGGAGTAAACACGGACGCGCTTCTCGCAAACCGTGCGAATCATCCCAATCGCGAAGGGCATCGTCTCCTGGCGGAGCCTTTGATCGAGCTTTTTTCCGAGTAACTTCAATGTCTCACAAACGCCTTGACTGTGCCACACTCTTTTCCTTCTGAGAGCCCAAAGGGCGTGATTGTGTAGTCGCCCGCTCCATCAGGAAGGATAAATGTCTCAGCATAGTGTACAACGAACGGCTCAAATGCATTGTCAGGACTTTCAACGAGAGCTTCTTCACCTTCGACAAGGTTCAGAACCTCGACACTGCCGGTTCGCTGATGATGGACGGTATCGGTAAACCAGTGCCGATGAGTTTCGATGAACTCGCGTTTATGAAGCCCGGTCTTTTCTGAGCGCATCCCTTCTCTTTGTTCCAATGGCTCGAAACAATTAACCAACTCACTCCGGCACCATGCCGTGTCTCGATTCCATTGAATGTTCGCTGAACCTCGATCCAGATTAATGGGCCTCGGTAGCCCGTCGAGGCCGAGGCGTCCCCAATCCCACAGCTTGAATGTGAAGATGTAGGGCGTCGCGCTGATTTCCAGAACCATACAGCCTTTGCCGGAACAGTGCACCGTTCCCGCCGGAATGAGAAAGTGATCGTGTTTCTTTGCCGGGAAACGATTCACGAACCGTTCATCATCAAAGGGTTTCTTTCCCATCTCTGCATCTCGCAGACTTTGAATGACCTCTTTGGGATCGGCTTCGTCTTTCACTCCCAGGTACACGGTGGCGTTTTCATCCGCGGCCAGAATGTAGTACGACTCGTCCTGTGTGTAGTTCATTCCAAAATGCTCCTGGATGAACTCCGTGAGAGGATGCACCTGGAAGCTCAGATTTCCGCCGCCGATTGTATCAAGAAAGTCGAATCGGATCGGGAATTCATCACCGAACCGTGCATGAACAGGGTCGCCCAGAAGTTCGGCCGGATGCATAAAGACAACGTTAATGGAGGGAATTTCAAATCGTACGTCGCCAAAACCCAGCAACAGACTATTCTCTTCAGGCACGCAGTCGAAACACCAGCCGTAGTTCGGCGTCTCCCGTGGCAAATCGCACGCCTCCTTCATCCACTGCCCCCCCCACGGAGCCGGGTCGAAAAACGGAACCACGCGGAACGGCTGGCGAACCGCCTGCCGGATTCCCGCACGAACGAGCGAGCCTTCCGCCAGCTTTGGATGATTATTCCGGTTTGTGTCGAGAAAGAAATCCACGCGCTGCAGCAGCGGTTTCTTCCATCTGTCGCACACGCGCCAGTCATTGAAGAACGCGCGTTTGTATTGGAGTGACCATTTCAACGTGTGGTTGGTCGCTCCAAGATTCGCGATTTCATTCCGGCGCATCCGCAGCTGTGCTTCCCATCTCGCGAGGTCTGCGTAGATCAGAACATCGCCTTCGTGGACATGGGAGGCACCCGTTCCGATAATGAGTACAAGGCCTTGCTTCTGTGCCTCGACCTGACGCTGAGCTTCACCAAGGGCCTGTGGATCGAAGAATGCCGAAAGCTTCAGGTTCGACATGTATCCGAAGATTGGATCGTCCCCCCCAAGGAAGGGAGCCGTTAGTTCATCGATCCGCTCTTCCGGCAGATAAAGATCCGAAGCGCGAACAACCAGGGCTGGTTTCAGCCGTGTTACCAGCTCGCGCTCGATATCATCCTCCAGAACACCCGTGTAGGTCTCGAGGCAGAGAACAGACTTTGTCTGATTCACTCTCGCTATTGTCGAAGAGAGTCGGTCTGCAATCCGCTCCCACCCCTCCCAGACCCGGTTTTCGTGGCGGGGGACTGCCACAAAAGGAAACTTGTCGTAATTCGGTTTCCGCATAACACCTCCGAAGCAGCATCTTTTAACCCAGCAGACCCGTCTTGTGGGCCGAGGTCAGTTGTAAAGTGGTGGCTTGCAAGTATAGTGAACGATTATCCCGGAACACCCGTGGATCTGGTCGGATGCCCGGGTTTTCCAGCATCAGAATGGTATCAAAACTGTAACAGAGTATCTTCCTGAGGACTTGAGCATCTTATCGAGCAACCGCTCGACCACGAAGTGGTTCATTAGAGATCACCCAGGCAAACATCAGGAGACGATACCCGCATGAGGCACTTCCTCTGAGCCGTTGTGCGGTGGCATTACCGTACCGCCGTTTACCGTGAATCTTTCGTCGAGGAGTATTGTTACTCCTCAGTCCCAAACACGCCCGTCAGGCAGTCGATTTGAGGTTTTTCGGGATTTGACGGATCAGGTGTGATCAGCAGGACATCAAATCGCACTTTGGGACGGGGTCGCGACAGTCCATGGAAATAGGCATCCGCCGCTGCGCGAAAATGCCGGCGCCTCCTTGAGTCCCGGACTGCCGCCAAAGGCTCGGGGTCCGACGGGTTGCGGGTTTTGACCTCAACAAACACCAGCGTCCAGTCTTCGCGAAGCACAAGATCCAGTTCGCCTCCACCACCATGCCAGTTCCGGGCGAGGATTGCGGCTCCACGTTCGTTGAAGTAGTGCCACGCGGCCCACGCCTCTCCCCAGTCTCCTGTTTCTTTCGCCGTCCAGCCTTCGTTCCAGGGTTCCGGTCGGCGATTCAAAACACCAAGGGTTCTGACGACAGCGGTCCGCAGGCTCTGCAACACAATGCTACTCCACGTTGAACGCGTCGAGTTCCGCCGGTAACGGTGTTGAGACGAAGTGGAGGAATGGACTGCTGGCGGACGACGGCGCGGAAAAGGTCGCAGGTGTTCCGAGCGCTTCCGTTGTCATGGCAATGGTGCTGCTGTTGAATGCAACGGCAATGGTGCCGTCGCCTCTGACCGCAAGGCTTGAACATGTCCCCCCCAGGTTGAGGGAATCGACTTCCGACCCCGAAGAGTTGAAACGATAGATTACGCCGGAGAACGAAACTCCGAAGAAATCACCTGAAGGTCCGATGCCCAGCTTGCGAACTTCCTGCGCCAGGGTTACCTGACCAAGTGAGGCGAGCGTCGAGGGGCGATACTTGTCGAGAGTGGTATAGTCTCCCTGAAGACCGTAAAGAACTCCGTCCTGTTCCATCGTGACACTGACGTAATCCGTTCCATCGAAGAAACGCGTGGAGGCATAAGAGTTCCCCGAGTCAAAACGAAGGAGACCGGATTCGACCTTGCCCGATGTGTTCATGTCAGTGGCATAGATGAGGTTGCCGTAAACGGCAATTCCTCCGTGGGTGAGGTTGTTACTCACGGACCAGTTGGTCTCGGAATAGGTACTCGACGAATTGAGAACGGGGTCGTAGACAACAAGAACCGGGCTGAATGTTCCGTCGAAGATGACCGCGTTGCCCGCGAGGTCGAGTGCTACAGCCCGGTTTGATTCTGATGGGTTCGCTCCGATTGGAATGGCCTGCACCTGAGTACCGCCGGTTGTGTATTCGTACAGCGTCTCGTTGTAGGAGATCAGGAGATTTCCAGAGGTGAACGCCGCTCCTTGAAGAGCCATTGGGGCAGTTGCCAGCAAAGCGCAGGCGATTGGAATCGGCTTCCTCATCAAATCGGTCCCCACGGATTGGTCTGGCCCCTGCGTACCGCCGAGAGAATGAGTGTGCCTGCCGAAAACCGGCGGCAATCATATGAAAGCTGGCAAAACTATGGTTCGTTTCGTGATCGTTGCAACCGCCATCCTCCTTGTGGCAGCCTGCGGCTCCGGCACGACAGAGGTTCGGGAACCCGTCGACCCCACTGCTGCGGGTAATCTTCGTCTCGGAGATGAATTGCCGGATTTCGAGCTGCCAACCCTCGACGGGGGAACCCTCCGCCTCGCGGACTACAAGACCGGCGACCGGTACATCGTCGTCGTGTGGCATTCACCGGCCTGTCCCTGTGCCAATAATTGTGCCATTGCCGTGCGCGACGCCATGTCCGGCCCGGAATACGAAGACGTTGCCTGGATTGGCGTGGCATCCGGCCCCGAGACTCAGATCGACTGGTGGCGTGACGATCTGCGTGCTCAGCTCGACGAGGGCATTGTGACGTATCCCGTTGGGATCGACTCTGATGCCTCCGTCCTGAAGGTTTATGGCACCATCCGCACACCCACCGTCTGGCTCACCGACAAGGAGGGAAAGATTCGCTTTTGGGGAGCCCCGGAGAGCACTCTGATGCCCGGCGCCGACGGCTATCGTATTCTCGTCAAGGATGCCATCGACGACATGAAGGCCGACCGTGAGGTCGGCATTCCGCGCTTCGACCCCATTGGCTGTTTGATCGAGGGAGTCTGACGCCCGTGCAGATCGTCACCGACATCGACCCCAACACGGACCGATGCCCCGAGCCGGACGTGTCATGGGTTCGATTCGACGATGATAGCGACTGGCGTTCCGTCTTTCGCCAGACGTTTCCGAATGGCACAAAGCTTTTCTCCGCGGATCAGAGCGGAGCAAAACTGTCCGGCGAGTTCCCGATGGTTCTCTGGCGCAACCGGGCGGAGGAATCTCAGGTCGACCTTGCCATGCGCCTGGCCAAACGCCTGCCACGCGATGCGTGTTCACTGGTGTTGGTGGCGGGAGCGGGAAGTGAATTTCGCGGACACTATGACCGCCGCTGGGAATGCGCTCCCGGTAATCTGCATGTGACTGTTTTGCTGCGAGAAAATCTTCCGGCATCGCTGGTGGGGATGGGCTACGCCATTTTGCCGATTCTGGCTTTGGCCGATGCCGCAATTGCTCTCGCCAGTGCGCGCCGTGTTGGCATCAAGTGGATCAATGATGTCCTGCTCGACGGTGGAAAAGTGGGGGGAGCCATCAGCCGCAGCAGTTTTGGTGGCGGTAATTATGAACACGCCGCGTTTGGCATGGGCCTCAATACCACCAGCGCTCCTGATGTCACACGCACTGTGTTCGTGCCTCGCGTGGCCTCGTTGGGGAATGAGATCGGCAAGCGCACACCGCTTGCCCTTCTAGGCGTGTTGCTCAGTTCCTTTGCGTCGAATCATACTCTCCTGCTTCATGAAGGAGGCCGGGCTCTTGCAGAGCGCTATCGCCGTCTTTCGGTTGTTACCGGCAAGGAGGTTTGCCTGTTCAGGGATGGTGAGGGTTTCAACGAACGTCCTCTGGACGCTCAGAGCGCGATTATACAGGGTACGGTTGATTCCGTGACCGACAATCTGGAACTGGTCATCAAGGGGAAGCGATACGCAAGTGGTCGGCTGGCGTTTGCAGAGGACTTGTCTCGTGCTCCTTGTGAATAACCAAAACGGGCGCTCCGGAAGGAGCGCCCGTTGCCTTGCATACTTGAATCAGGTGTGGATTACTTCCACTTCACGCCCTGACCCATGAGGGTCGTTTCGGTTTTCTGGTAGATCGGACCGACGATCTGAGTGTGGCGGACGTCCATGCGGACGTTCATCACGTCGTCGCAGCCCTGGGCGCGCGCTTCTTCCAGGAGGGTCTGGTAGCCGTTGTCGCCGCTGGCGATGATTCCCAGCAGGTTGGTGGACTCACCGGACGCCATGACGGTGCCCTTGATTTCAAAGTCGTCTGTTGTCAGCTCGTAGGTTGTGCCACTGGTGTTGGCGGCAGGATAGACCATGTTATCGGTGTAGATAAACGCAGGGCCTGTGCTGGCGGGTCCGTAGCTTGTTGGGCCGATGGCGCAGCCCGTGATCATGGCGGCGGCCGCAAGGGTGGTCGCGACAGCAAGGAACTTGGAACGCATAGCTATTCCTCCGAGGAATATTGGAATGACCTAAAGTCTTGTGAGCCGCCGTTCCAGACCGGCCATACCTACGGGGCAAGAAGATTAGATCTCTTTGTCCGCAAGCGCAACTGGTACCGGTTCGACAGTCTTAACGGATATTGGGTCGCCTCCCACGAACGAGCGCAAGTCTGAAATGTCAGTTTTCTCACAATTCTGACGGAAAATCGACAAACTGCCCCTCATCCTTTCGTTGCCCTGAAACCTTGATCCGGCACCCGATTGCCCACCCAGGAACGGTCCCGGAGAGAACCCGAGATGAGCACTCAATCAGCGGAACCCCGCCAGTTTTCCCTTATTGCTGTCGCGGGCCTCGGTCTTTTGGGAGGCAGCATTGCTCTCGCGGTTCGCCAGCGTCGCCTGGCTGACCGTATTGTGGGAATCGGGCGGCGCCCTGATGATCTGGAGGCTGCTCGCGGGGCGGGCCTGATCGACCAGTGGGCGACTGATCCTTCGGAGGTTCTCCCGAAGGCGGACCTGGTGGTTCTGTGCCAGCCCGTCGAAGTCATCGTTCGCGATTTGCCGGAGTTTTCTCGTCTGTCCGGCTCCAGGACCCTGCTGACGGATGTCGGCAGTACCAAGACCGATATTGTCCGAACAGCTGATACTGCCAAAGCGCAAAACTTCGCAGGCAGTCACCCCATGGCCGGGTCGGATTGTGTTGGGTGGAGAAACTCTTCCGCCGACCTGTTCGATGGGGCTTCCACATGGGTGACGAGCACAGATGACACGGAACTGGCCACGGCTGCTCAAATTGGCTGTTTTTGGGAATCGCTCGGCAGCAGGGTTATCCATTCATCGCCTCAGCGCCATGATCGAATGGTAGCTCTCCTGAGCCATGTTCCTCACCTGGCGGCTGTGGCACTCATCGACCAGATTTACCACGAGGGCGAGGACCCGGCAATCCTTCGTCTCCTGTGTGGCGCCGGATTGCGCGATACAACGCGGGTGGCCAAGGGCAGCCCTGAATTGTGGGAGCAGATTTGCCGGCAGAATTCATCGGCGGTTTCCGGTGTGTTGAAAGATGTCGGCGAGCGTTTTCACCGCCTTGCCGAAATGGTCGAAGAAGATGATTTGCATTCGCTGCGCGACGTCCTGGATCGCGCCCGCGATCTCCGCAAGCGTCTCGACTGACGTGTCCCTCTTTACATCGGAGTCACCGCCCGGCACCTGAGAGTCCGGTGAGAGGACGATAATCAGGTTCACAGAGCTGTCGGAAGAGGTTTTCGTTTGCGGGAAAAAGCCAAGGGAGCTGTTCTTACACCTTGAAGGGAGCGTTGCCATGGCGCCTCGAGTTGGCTTCGCACAACTGATCCTGGGACATCAGAACTACTACGAGCCTCTGGTGCTTGCTTACCGCCTTCTGGGCTGGGACTGTGTGCTTTTTATACGCCCGGAGCTGGAACGGCGCTTCAGGGAAATTGGCTGCCAATGGTTGGATACTGTCGAGATTGTTCAATTCAAGGGAAGAGGCGTGGATGAATACCACCGTTTCGTGGAAGATGAATCACGTTCACTGGACCTGCTAATCTACGACGAAGTCTATGGTGATGTCGATTCGCTTTTCCGGTTTCGACCCTCCTGCCCCCTTATCCTTTCTCTTCACGATGTGAACAGGTGGCTTCAAAAAGGAAGCACGGGATGTATTTCCGCCTGGAAAAACGAGTACCGTCGACGTTGTGTTGTGCGCCGTGCATATTGCCTTCAGGTCTTGAGCGGTGAGCAGGTGAACTATATCCACCAAAAAAAACTGTACAGTGGGAAGATCTTCACCTGTGCCGCGGGGCACTACGAGGAAGTGGGAACGTCGAATCATCCGCGGCGGCACACAAGGCCTGTAACGTTCTCGATTCCTGGTTCCGTGCATCCTCTTAAAAGAAACTACGAGTCCGTTGTGGATTCTGTGGCAGGCATAAGAGACAACCTCGGGCAACCGGTTCGGCTTGCGATTCTGGGAGCTCCCTGCAGCGAGAAAGGGCATGCGCTTCTCGGGCGGCTTCGAGAAACCGCATCTCTAAAGGGTGTTGAACTTGTTTCCTATGACTTGTTTATCGATGAGGATGAGTTTGGTCGCCGAATGATGGAAACGGATGTTCTCGTGGGAGATTTTCCGGACTTTTTCAGAAGTGGACACACTCTCGAGTACTACGGTCAAACCAAGGTCACCGGGATATTCGCGAATCAGATTCGCTATGCGTTGCCGGCCGTTCTTTCAGCAACCTGCAAGCCCAATCCCCTTTTGGCGTCCAGCACTGTCACATTTCACGATTCCACCGTTCTGCGGCGGATTGTCGAACGATTTGCCGCCGATCCTCGATATCTGGATATGTATCAGGAGAAGGCCCGCATGAACAGCCGCTATTTCACGGTGGAGCGTATTGCGGAGAGGATTCGTGAATCGATTGTTGAATCGCTGGAGAGAGGAATTTTCAGGAAATTCTCTCTCGATGTCACAAGCGACAAGCCGGCGGAGCGCAGGAGCGGCTATCGTGATGCAAGAAGGTCTCTGAGTGCCGGTACGAGAACCGCCGCGCCATCCTCGTGCATTTCCGGTGAAGGATAGTACTTGTTGTGAGTCCATAGTTCACCGCCAAGATCAGGCCGGTCCTTTGCGGGATCAACGGCAACGGGCGCTCCGGTCTGTCGGCTGATCAGTTTCTGCGGTGAACCGCGTTTCGTGACACATTCCACGTAGCAATCGGAATGAGGGAGGATTTCCTCCATCATGCTTTGGTTAACAAGCTGCGGAAAATCCTCGAAAAATCCCTGCAGCGAATCGTATCTGTCCGTGTATTCAGGGGTGCGGCGGGAAAACCAAAAAAGCACAACGGGAGGATCAATACGGTTCAGAAGCTTTTGACAGTTATTCACCCAGTTTCGTCTTGTTTCGCAAACCAGCGCTTTGACACGAGGTCTTCCGTAGAGGCGAAGAAGTTCGCGTGCCAGCGTCCTGCCCCGTGGAACATGTCTCCAAAGGTAGTTGACGTCCAGGATGCGCCTGAATGCCTCGTCGGCGGAAAGCCGTTTTCCGTCGGAGCGGCGAGTCATATACTCAAGTCCCCCGCTTTCGTAAAGAGAGTTGTCTTCACTGCGCCCCGACATGACCTGAACAACGACAGCACAGGCGTTGTTAATCCATGGAAGAAGTTTTGTGTGACGAAGAAAAAAAAGCGGACCGGCACCTCCGTATCCCAGATTCAGAACGGGAAGCCCCAGCTCCTTACCAAGCAGGACGGTATAGGGGTTGTCACAGAAACAGCCAAAGGTCTGTGCCGCCCCCAGGCAGACGACATACCCCTTTTTTCCCAGAGACTTCGGCACCGGTCCTCTGAAAAACAGGCCCGTGTCGCCAAGCCTTGCCATTTGATAGTCGACGACCTCGGCATCCCGCTCCTGATAGCCTGAAAGGTGTTCTAGAGCCATGGGAGAGGTCTTTCCAGTATCTCTGAAAGTCTCGCGATATCCTTGTGAAACCGTCTCATAAGATCCTGCCGGACCGAGGTCGAAAGGCGTGGTACGGAGGTCCTGTTGATTCGTACGAGAAGATTTCGAAACCGCAGATAGTTGTTTCTCCGAAGCACCCTGCGAAACAGTTGATTCATCGAACGCGAAGTATGGACAAAGCGATGAAGATGCTCACTTCGTGGCCAGTAACCACTTCTCATGTTGGTGTTCATATCGGGACTGAATGCCTCCTCGACATCGAGAAACCGGAAGACCGTTTTCATTGTTTCACGGGGTCCGGAAACGAATTCGTCATGGAGGAGAATCAGGAAGCGGTCGCGGGAAAAGATTTTGAGATATCGATCCAGCTGTTGGGCGTAGAGACCGGTCCGTACGTAATGCCAGTCCCATCCCCAGTTCTCACGAATTCGTTCCGGCTCCGCATCGATCGCATTCCGGAGATTCAGAGGCTCACGAAAATACTCGTTCCGCATCATGCCATAGTGGGAAAGCAGTCGATCGACGGGATTGCGCAACAGGACAATGAAGCGTGCCTCCGGAACCATGTTGTGGATGTGCAGGGGAACTTGTGGCGCGTAAAGGTAGCGGACGGAGGCCTCGCCGCGGACACGGTGATTTTCGAAGCCGCTAAATAATGCAAGATACCGCTCTGTGTCAGTGACGCTGTATTTGTGGAGGCTTTTCACCTGCGGGAGAAGGGAGGGGGGGCCGTGTTCGTCCCTGAGAGGCGTGTCCGGCGAAACAAAGTAGTTCGGCTCCTTGATGTGAGGCATTCCGACGTCAGGATGCTGACGGAGATAATGCCAGAGGGAACTTGTTCCGGACTTTGCGGCTCCGATGATGAAGAAGTTGGGATGCGCCAATGGTCTCTTGAATGACTCCTGATCTTTCACCCGCACTGCCCGAGGCAGTTCCAAAGGCCGTGTCGCTGCGGGCTGGTCAATCTTTCCCGGCGCGAGATCGTATCTCTTTTCCTGGAGACACTTGAACAGCTGCTGATAAGGAACCTTCACCGGAACCCTTTGTGCGCTGCCGGAGTCTTCATGCAGCCCATTCAAAAGAAATCCGAATGTCCTCATTACCCTAAACCGGGTGTTCGGCTCCTGTCATCAAGAACGAGAAGGAAACCGCCTGACCCGTCCCGGACTGCGAATCACTGAAGAGCCCAAACTGACTGCGGCTCCTCCGTCAGAGGGTCGTACGGGGTTGCACCTGCGGGAATCGTTACGCTGCCACCCATCGGACCCAGATTGGCGTTGATCGGTGTTGATCGATACGTGGGTCCCACGGTGTAGGGCCATGAAGGATCACCCTGTTCATCGATCGTTGCAAAATAGGCATATGTTCCCATCGGATACTCCGGCGTGACACAGAACCGGCCGTTGAACTCGTCAAGATCTCCGAAGCTTTCGACGTACTCGAAATCCTGTGCGAACGTGCCCAGGGGATTCTGTGGATTGATTGGCGGACCATGGAGGTTGGACGACAGAACAGTTCCATCGGCGAGCGATGTGCGGTCCACAATATCACGAAGTTTCCACGACGGAATCAATCGCTTCAAGCCACTGCCGGAATCTCCCGGGTCAGAGTATCCGTAAGCGCCATAGATGGGAATTCCGTCGAAGGACCATGCCATGACCGGCGAATGCAGGGTGCCGTCATCACCGAGCTGCTCCGCCAGCAGCGGTGGATACGTGTGGTAATGGTACGCGCCACCCGCCTGTTCACCCGGAGGCAGCTTGATCTGTCTGTTGGCCGCGGGATGTCGATGACGTGGACCATGGCTCCATCGATGTTCGTGCCGCACGTCTTTTGGCGGACCCATCATGCCTGGTGAAGGATGTCCCAGCCCGGCATCCAGCGGTCTGACCGCGGGCGCGTTATACAACCATATATCTTCGTCTTCGTAACTGGTCGAATCCGACCAATTGAACAGATGCACCCCGTTTACCGCCACCCCAATGGCCCCGAGAGGCGTTTCTGAATGAACGTTTGCCGGGTTTTCCGGCACCTCCAGAGGCAATACCCATGTGTTGTTTGATTCGGTCGGATACGTGGGTCCTCCACCCGTCCACGGGCCAATCGGATGAGAGGGAATGCTGTCCGAAACGATGTAAGCGTTTGTCGCCGTGTACCAAACCTCCTGGATGTCCGCCGGGATATCGTCCACAGCATTGTGGACGGTCGGATCGGTGCTGTTCCCACGGGCTTCATCCCTGTTGAACAACCACTTTGTTACCGCGGGAGATTGAGAGAAAGCGATGCCGCTGAATGCTGAAAGAACAATTAGCGGAATGAAAGTGCGTTGAATGGCCATTATGATTCAGGTGTCCTCGCTGGATGGCGAAACAGGGATGGAACCGACTTTTGCCGTCATCGTCAAATGACAATTCATTAAGATTTCATTAATTGAGTCATCGTGATGCCTGAATTGCTGACGAGACAGGGACTCATTTTATGCCGGCGCCGAGACACAAGCCATCACGTCTTATGTTATGCTTGTTCGCCGTTCCATCATCATCGCCAGGCTTTTCTGTGTTGGAAAGTCGACTTTGATGCGTCGCCTCAGGAGAGGTGAGCTTCCAATTCCGCGCCGTCAGCTCGATATCGGGATTCCCGATGCAACAGCCCGCCGGGATGTTGAAGAGTGGCCGCAACCGCAGCCGTCACCCGATTCCGATATACTCTTTCACTAAGACATTTATGCTCAGTCGATACGGGGTGAAAGGTTTAATCACCTCGGGGACGTGGTCAGACGTTCCGGTCGCACGACCATTCTGACACTTTGTGTGCCTGGGTCTGAAATTTGTCGCCGGAACGGATTCCGATGCATCGAGGCGCTTTCCAACGTACGGCGGTTTACCGCGAATCCCGCACAGGGAACGCCGGTTGTTCGCCGCAGAATCCGCCGCCAGATCGCCTACTGCCCGACGGATACGGTGTCGACCTGCAACGTCCCGCCGATGGCTCTCCACAGCATGGCACTGACTTGCATTTCCGTATTGGAGTTGGGGGAGTTCCGTGGCATCAAACGCTATCGTGAAGGCTGTCAGGTCATTGACGGTAACTTGTTCACGCTGTAGACCGGCCCTGAATCTCAACAAACGAGCGGTTTTTACCGTCTCTCCCAAGTGAGAAGGACTAGCCCTTGCGAACCTCTCGGGGTCTGGTAGTGTCGAACGGGCTGGCGATAAAGTCCTGAGGAGTATCCAATCAATGGCTGAACTGGAACGCAAAGTCAGAGAAATCAGACGTCGACTGATGTGGTTTCTTTTTGCCGAGCTGGCCAGCCGAACTCTGTTGGCCTCTCTTTTCCTGGCCGTTTTGTACCTCCTTGCCTCGCGGTTGATGGCCATTCCGGCTGAGCCCCTTATTGTGACCGCGGCCCTTCTAGCTGGAGCCATTGTTTCCGCGGCCGTCTGGACATGGGTGCGCCGGGTCGACAATATCAAGGCCGCCCTCGCCGCTGATGAAACCCTGGGGCTTGGCGAGCGCCTCTCCAGCGCTTTGCTGCTCAGGGACTTTCGCGATTCCACCGGTGCAGTTGCCGCTCTTGAAAGTGACGCTGTGCGTCATGCCTCGGCAATCGACCCGGGCCGCGACTTCAAGTTCCGCGTCCCTCGCCTTTTTAAGCATCTGGTCTGGCCACTTGGTGTCTTCGCTATCATGTATCTCGCTTTGCCTCAGATGAACCTCCTTGCAAAGACAGGGGAGGATCAGGACCAGGAGCAGACTGCCGAGGAGCAGAAGGCAACAGAGCGGGTGCGTCAGAGCGAGGCGCGCAAGATTCGCGAGCTGGCAAAGGAGGCACAGAAGGTCGACGAGGAGGCGAAAGTCGCTGAAGCCGGCAAATTTGCCAGGGAGCTGGAGCGTCTGAGTGAGGACCTTTATCTCGGCACAAAGGATCGCAAGGCGGTGGCTGCGGAGTTGTCGCGTCTAGAGGATTCCGTGAAGTTGCAGAAGCAGAGCCTCGAGCGTAAAACCGAACCCTTCAAACAGATTTCCGGTCTCAGGCGCGCGGAGAAGACTCGCGGCCTTCAACAGTCCTTGAAGGATCAGTCCTTCGAGGATGCCGCGGCACAAATGATGAATCTGGCGCAGCAGCAGCTCTCTCAAATGAATGCCAATGATACGCAG
The DNA here is from genome assembly GCA_028284075.1 of Candidatus Sumerlaeia bacterium. Lineage (GTDB taxonomy): Bacteria > Sumerlaeota > Sumerlaeia > SLMS01 > JAHLLQ01 > JAJFLJ01. The sequence continues at coordinate 46,928 of JANQSL010000070.1, forward strand.
CAGCTCGCGGAGGAGATGCAAAATCTCGCCGATGAGGTGAAGGAAAACGAGCAAATGGCGGATGCTCTGAAGCAGACGGCTGACGCACTCGAACAGCTTGCTCAGGAAAAACACCAGCAGGAACAGGCAGAACAGGCTCAGCAACAGCAGCAGGGTCAGCAGGGCCAACAAGGACAGCAGGGCAATCCACAGCAACAGCAGGGTGCGCAATCAGGTCAGCAGCAGGCTCAGTCGGGTCAGCAACCGAACAACCAGCAACAGGGGGGCAGCCCACAGGCTCAGACGGCTCAGCAGGGACAGTCACAGCAACAGCAGCAGGCGGGCTCTTCCGGTGCACAGCAGCAGGCTCAACAGGCAATGCAGAACGCGGCTCAGCAGATGCAACAGCAGCAGGAGTTGATGCAGCAGATGGCGCAATTGGACCAGCTTGCACAGCAAATGAACAATACCCAGTCGTCCATGTTAAACCAGGAAGGCCAGCAGGCGGGTCAGGGTGGCCAGAATCAACAAGGCCAGCAGAACCAGAGCGGCAGCGAGGGCCAGGGTCAGCAGCAAGGTCAGCAGCAAAACGGTAGCGGCCAGGGTCAACAGGGCCAGGGTCAGCAGCAGGGGGGGACCCAACCGGGGGGTCAGCAGGGTTCCGGTCAACAACAGGGTCAACAGCCCGGCGGTCAGTCAGGGTCACAGCAGAGCTCGCAACAAGGGCAGGGCCAGGGTCAGGGTCAGGGGCAAGGCCAGGGGAGTGGCAACAATCCCAACAATAGCCCCAACCAGGGTCAGTGGAGTCAGGGGCAGCCGCAGTCTTCCGGGGGCGGGAGCGGTCAGGCGGGTCGAGGCCGGGGAGGACAGCCACCGGATGCGGGGCTTGTGGATACTCAGTTTGTCGACGAAATGATTCGCGGTGAAAAAAATGAGGGTGAGATTCTGGCGGTGATTGAAATCGATGCACCGGCAGTGAAAGGCGAATCGAACGTTCGCTATCGTCAGATTTATAACAGCCAGGCTCAGAAGGCCGCTGATGCAATGAAACAGAACGAAATCCCGTTGGGTTATCGCAATAAAGTCCGCGATTACTTCCGGGCGATTAATCCCGAAAAGAGCGCGGAGCCCTGACGGCGAAGCGGCAGGGAGAGGAAAACCGCGGGACGGCGCGGGCGGGTTGTAAAGAAAGCGCCATTCCGGTGGGTTGAACGTGTGAATCGGATCGGAATTCTGACAGCATCTGCTCTGGCAACCATGGCTTGCTTTTTTGTTGGCTGCGGGAATTCCGTGGAGTCCGGGGGTGCACGGGTGATTGGCGCCGTTGGCCGGCAGCCAGGTCAGTTTGCCAAGCCTCGCGCTGTGGCTTTTGCACAAGACAACTCTCTGTATGTGATTGATCGTAGTGGCCGGATTCAGATCATGGATTCTGAAACCGGCGAGTTTATCAGCAAATGGAACCTGCCGGGCTGGTCCAATGGAACGCCCACGGGTATCACTGTCGACAATGATGGAGAGTCGCTCTGGGTTGCTGACACGCACTATCAGCAAATTCTACATTACGACCGCGATGGCAATATTCTGACGCAATGGGGCGAGGACGGCACCGATCCCGGGCAGATGATTTTTCCGACGGATGTCTGTCCCGATCCTGACGGGCGGACCGTTTGGGTGACCGAGTACGGTCAGCGCAGCCGCATCATGCAGTTTACCCGCGACGGCGAATTCGTCCGCGAGTGGGGGAGCGGCGTTTATGAGTACAGCGATCTGCAACGCCCGATGGCGATCGCCGTTTCGGACGACGGCAGCATCTTCGTTGCGGACGCGGGTAATCATCGCATTCTGATCTTCGACCGCGACCTTGGGTTGAGAGCAACCTGGGGTGAACCGGGAGAGGAGCCGGGCCAGTTGAAGTATCCCTACGATATTGCATTCGCGCCCGATGGCACTCTCTACGTTTGCGAATACGGGACCAGTCGTGTGAGTCGCTTCACTGCGGACGGGGATTTTCTCGGCCTTTGGGGAGGTCCGGGTCATGATGCGGGACGCCTCTACTCACCCTGGGGCGTGGCGATTGCGCCGAACGGTTTTGTTGCGGTGGCCGATACAAACAACGGACGGATTCAGATTATCGAGCAACCAGAGCGGCGATTCAATTCGGGAGGATCCGCTTAGTGGACATTCACGCCGCGCGTCCTGAGTACCTTTGGCTGCTCCTGTTGATTCCTGTCGTGCTCTATGCCTCGCGCAGCCTCCGCAGTGTCGAGTCCGGTCGTCGTGTCTTCATCATCGGGTTGCGGACGTTGATTGTTTTGCTGCTGATTCTTGCACTGTCGAAGCTCGAAGTTGCCCGCCGCAGCCGTGATCTGACCGTTTACTACCTTCTTGATCAGTCCGATTCCGTTCCGCCCCATTTACAGGAAGCGGCCGTGGGGCTTGTTCAGTCAATGAGCAGGGAGAAGCAACGAGACGACGAAGCCGGTCTGATCGCTTTTGGTGGCAATGCTTCCATCGAGTCACTTGCAATCAACACCTTTGAGTTCGACGGCCGCATCAATTCCGTTATCGACGGCGTACGTACCGATATCTCTTCGGCCGTGAGGCTCGCCCTCAGTGCATTTCCCAACAACCGAATGAAGCGCATTGTGCTTTTGACGGATGGGAACGAAAACAGTGGCAGTGCGGTCGAAGTTGCACGCCTTGCCCGTAACAACAATGTTCCGATCGATGTTGTGCCGCTCCGCTACGATCAGCGTGCGGATGTGCAGATCGACAAGCTTATCGTTCCACAGCGGACGACAAAGGATGCTCCTTTTGATGTAAAGGTCTTCCTGTCATCGGAATCAGATGTTAATGGGCGGCTTCGCCTTTATCGAGACGGCCAGCTGATCGTCGATCAGGATGTTGATGTGACCGCCGGGAGGAACGCACCGCTTGTTCTGCCACAGCGTCTGGACGACGGTGGTTTTCACCGTTACAGCGCTGAGATCGAAGTCGCTGGTGATGAACGTCCTCAGAACAACCGGGCTCGAGGCTTCACTCATCTCAAGGCGGAGCCCCGTGTTCTTTACGTCGAAGGGGACCAGACAAGCACCAATTTTCTCTATCCCGCCCTCGAGCTGGAGGACATTCGGGTCACGTTTGCCGATCCGAACGAGATTCCGCTGAACATCGAGGAACTGCAAGACTACGACAGCGTCATCCTTTCGAATGTCCATGCAAATGAGATGACGTACGATCAGATGACAATGATCGAACGTGCCGTGCACGATCTCGGTCTGGGCTTCATCATGATCGGCGGAGAGAACAGCTACGGAGCCGGTGGTTATCAGGATTCGCCCATTGAAAAGGCGCTTCCCGTATCCATGGATGTGAAGCAAAAGAAGGTTTTGCCCAACGGTGCACTGGTGATCGTGCTCCATACCTGTGAAATTCCCCAGGGGAATTCGTGGGCGCGTGAGATCAGCATTGCCGCCCTTAACGTTTTATCCTCCCAGGACTATTTCGGTTTGCTGTACTACGGCGCAAAGCAGGGCATCGGAGCCGGGGGTGGAATGGGAGGATGGGGTGAGCACTGGCTCTGGGATCCGGGGCTGCAGATGACGGGTGACAAGCGCGCCATGCGGGCAAAGATTCGAGGCGTGCAGCCTCTCGACATGCCCACGTTCGACCCGACGCTTCAGCTTGCTTACGACGGGTTGAAGGACGTCAAAACAGAAGCAAAGCACATCGTCGTGATTTCCGATGGCGATCCGGCTCCGCCCAATCAGCAGCTTGTCAACGCGATCCGCGATGAAGGGATTACGGTGTCAACCATCGCTATTGCCCCGCACCACGGTCAGACAGTGGAAACGCTACAGGACATGGCTTACTGGGGTGCCGGTAACTTCTATTATCCGAAGACGTCGCGGGAGCTTCCCCGCATATTCGTCAAGGAAGCCTCGATTGTTCGCAGATCACTGATTTTCGAAGAGCCCTTTTTCCCAAAGTATGACACTTATTCAGAGGTTCTTGAAGGTCTACAGGGGATGCCGCAGCTCGACGGATATGTTGTCACCTCCGACAAGGAGCTCGCGACCATTCCGTTGCGCACGGAAAAGGACGATCCGCTGCTGGCGCACTGGCGATACGGTCTTGGCAAGACCGTGGCGTTTACAAGTGATGCAAAGAACAAGTGGGCTTCCGCATGGGTGGACTGGGACGGGTACGGGAAATTCTGGAGCCAGGTCGTGCGCTGGTCTCTGCGGGAAACCAGCAGCAATAACCTTCAGGTGAATACTGAACTGCAGGGCGGCAAGGGTATCATCACCGTCGATGCCGTCGATATCGACGGCAACTTCGAGAACTTTCTCGATTTCAACACCACCGTTCTCTCTCCCGAACTTGAACCGATGGACGTTGAGGTTCGCCAGGTTGGTCCGGGACGTTACCAGGGAACCTTTGATGCCACGGACGTTGGCACGTACATGGTGCGGTTGTCTTCCGGTGAGGGGGATCAACAGCAGAATGTGGTGACGGGTGCATCGCTTTCCTATTCGCCCGAGTACGAAGCGGCGCGTTCGAATGACGAGTTTCTGGAGAAAATCGCGAAGGAATCCGGAGGCCGCATTGCCGGTTCTCAGGATTACAGCGCATTCGATCGACGGGATCTGCGAGCGACGAATCGTCCCAAGCCGGTCTGGGAATGGCTGCTTCTCGCAGGCCTCCTCCTGGTGCCGGTCGATGTGTTCGTTCGTCGCGTGTATCTTGATTGGGGCGAACTGGCAACCGCGTTGGCAAAGCCGTTCAGAAAGACGGCACCCGCGGAGCGTACCGAAGCGATGGGGTCGTTGATGGCAGCCAAGAAACGTGCAACCTCCTCGAAAGAGGAAGACCGGGAGCGCGACGATGCACGGCGCGAATTCCGTGAACGTTTGCAACAGAACGAACCTCAGGCTGGTGAAGAAGGTTCTGTTTTCGATGCAGCAGATCAGAGCGGGCGTCAGGCGCCCGCCCGTCATCGTGAGAAACAGACCTACAGTGCCAGCGACGGCCCTCAGCGGACTGGCGGCGGAAGCAGTCTGTCAGAACTCAAGCGCGCCAAACAACGCGCCCGGAAGAAGATGTAGTCATGGGTAATGACTGGAGAAACAAGGTCATCCTTGGCGATAATTTGCCGGTCCTCCGTGGGATGGAAGACGAGTCGATCAATCTGATCTATATTGATCCTCCGTTCAATACGGGAAAAGCCCAGCGTCGCGATCGCATCAAGTCAGTGGCATCGGAAAACGGGACCCGCAGCGGATTTGCCGGGAAAAAGTACGATGCGGTACGCCTTGGTTCCCACGCCTGGTGCGATCGCTTTGACGACTATTACGCATTTTTGCGTCCGCGGCTGGAGGAGGCTCATCGCCTTTTGAAGAGGACAGGAACGATGTATTTTCACATCGATTATCGCGAAGTGCATTATTGCAAGATTCTCCTGGACGAGATTTTCGGAAGAGACTGCTTTCTCAATGAGATTGTTTGGGCGTACGACTATGGTGCGCGGACGAAACGGCGTTTTCCACCAAAGCATGACAATATTCTGGTTTATGTGAAGGACCCGAAGAACTACGCCTTCTATTCCGAGCAGATTGATCGCATACCCTATATGGCGCCGGCACTCGCGGGGCCCGAGAAGGCAGCACGGGGAAAGCTCCCCACGGATGTATGGTGGCACACAATCGTTTCACCAACGGGGAAGGAAAAAACCGGCTGGCCGACACAAAAGCCACTGGGCGTTTTGCGCCGCATTATTGCCGCCTCCTCTCAAGAGGGAGATTTGGTTATGGATTTCTTCGGAGGTAGCGGAACCACGGGAGTGGCGGCGGCTGAAACCGGCCGAAGGTTTATCCTCGTGGATGAAAGCCTCGAGGCATTCGAGCTTATGAAAGAGCGTTTTGCCGGAGTGGAGAACATTCAGTTCGTAAACCCCAAAGGAAGCACGACTGCGAAAAGGAGCACCCATCATGGCTGACATGCAGCAGCTCGCCGCCGAGTTCCGCCAGGAGTTCGACGCCGTTTATAACGAAATTCAGAAGGTGATTGTCGGTACCGATAATGTCATCGAAGGCGTGTTGATGTGCCTCTTCTCCGGCGGCAACGTGCTGCTCGAAGGTGTCCCGGGTCTCGGCAAGACAATGCTGATTCGCACGTTGGGAGAGGTGCTCGATTTGCCTTTCTCGCGCATTCAGTTTACTCCGGATCTGATGCCTGCCGATATCATCGGTACAAACATCGTGCAGGAGGACCCTGAAACCGGTCGTCGTGATTTCCAGTTTGTGCATGGTCCGCTTTTTTCAAATCTCGTGCTTGCGGATGAAATCAATCGTGCGACACCGAAGACGCAGTCGGCGATGCTCGAAGCCATGCAGGAGAAGCGCATTACCGCTGCAGGCACGACGCACGAACTGGATCAGCCGTTCTTTGTCATGGCGACACAAAACCCGCTGGAGATGGAAGGCACGTATCCATTGCCGGAGGCACAGCTGGATCGTTTTCTTTTCAAGCTGATGGTGAATTTTCCGAATCGCGGTGAGCTGAATGAAATTATCAATCGCACCACCAGTGCGGAAATGCCACGAGTGTCCCGGGTCATGAACAAGGAGCGCCTTTTGCACTGGATGAATTTCGTGCGCAGTATTGTGGTCGCTCCTCATGTTCAGGACTATGCCGTTCGCCTGCTTCTCTCGACTCATCCCGAAAGTGAGTACGCCACTGACATGGTGAAACGTTATGTCCGTTTCGGCGCATCGCCACGTGGTGCTCAGGCTTTGATTCTGACAGGCAAGATCAAGGCTCTCCGCGCCGAGCGCTATAATGTGGCCTTTGGCGACATTGGTGCCGTGGCGACAAACACTCTTCGTCACCGCTTGATTCTCAATTTTGAAGGTGAAGCGGAAGGGGTCACTGCAGACATGGTGATAGAGGATTTGTTGAAGAACGTTCCTCGTGAGGCGGAAATGGCGGCAAGATAATCGTGTCGGCGGGCGCACGAAGGCGAAGCTGGAAATGCCGGAAAAGGACTGAATGGCATACATGGCCACGGCCGAACTGAAAACACTGTTGGAACCGGAACTGCTGGCACGCCTCGATCAGCTTGAGGTGTTGACTCACCGTGTGTTTCGGGGGCGGCAAAAGGGCGAAAGGCGGTCACGCAAGAAGGGGCAGTCCGTCGAGTTTGCCGATTATCGCGAATACGTTCCGGGAGACGACACGCGTTATCTCGACTGGAATATTTTTGGACGTCTTGAGCGTCTTTACATCAAGCTTTTCCTCGAGGAAGAGGATCTTGCCTTTTATGTTATTGTCGATTCGTCCGCATCGATGAACTATGGTCATCCGGTGACGAAGTTTGAGTATGCACGGAAACTGGCAGCGGCACTGGGATATGTCGCGCTGAAAAATCAGGACAAGGTTGGAGTCAGCGACGCCAAGGAGCGTGTTGTTTCCCGCTTTCGTCCGGCGCGCGGCAAAGCACAGCTCACTAAAATGCTCAACTACCTGATGACGCTGGAGCCGGGGGACCGAACGAACCTGATCGAATCCTGTCGTGACTTCGTGTTTCAGAATACACAGGCTGGCATCGTCGTTTTGATCAGTGATTTTCTGGACGAGCGTGGATATGAGGACGCGCTGAAGCACTTCTTCATGCGCAATTACGAGGTGTACTGCATTCAGGTTCTCAGCTCGGAGGAAAGGGATCCGACACAGCTTGGTCACCTGGAGCTCGTCGATGCCGAGACGGGAGAGAGGCAGGAAGTTACTGCAAGTGATGCATTGATCAGGCAGTACAAACAAACCGTTGAAACATTCTGCGGGGGACTAAGGGACTGGTGCACGTCCCACGGCATGACCTATCTGGCGGCCACGACGGATCTTGGTGTTGATCAGATGCTGCTCAGTTACCTGCGTCAGAGGGGGCTGCTGCGGTGACGTTCCTCCAAAGCCTTTGGTGGGCTGGTCTCTTTTCACTCCTTCCTCTGATCGTCGTGATGTATCTGCTGAAGCTGAAGCGGAAGCGTGTTATCATTCCATCCACGCTGCTGTGGCGACGATCCGTGCAGGATCTTGTCGCAAACGCCCCGTTTCAGAAACTGCGAAACAACCTCCTACTGTGGCTGCAACTTCTGTTTTTGGCACTTCTGATTCTGGCGTTTTTACGTCCTGTGATGAAGCTGGAAAGCCAGGCAGGCACGACATTGATTCTGCTGATCGACAATTCCGCCTCGATGCAGACAATGGAAGGTACGCGAACTCGCCTCGAAGCGGCAAAACTCGCCGCCAGAGAGTCCATCGAGACGCTTTCAAACCGGGATGAGGCGATTATCGTTACCTTCAGCGATCGTACAAACATCGTTCAAACACTGACCAGCGATCGTGCCCTGCTGGAAGCAGCTCTCGAGTCCATTGAAGCGCGCGATGTTGAGACTTCTCTCTCAGAAGCGGGTCTGATTCTTCAAAGTCTGACCTCCACCGTGGATGCGGAGGGCGCCCGGTTACCACGCGAAGATACCAAAACGATTATCCTGAGCGATGGTGTTGTCAACGATCTGGCATCGCTATCAGACGTACCCAATGTCGAGTATGTGCGGATCGGTGAAACGGCGGATAATCTCGGCATAACCGGCCTGGATGTCCGAGAGTCGTTCAGTGATACGGTGGAGTATCAGATTTTTGCATCTGTTACAAACTCAGGTGAGGAAGAGCAGGAAGCGTTTGTTGAATTACAGGTCGACGGAGAGGTTCTTGACTTGAAGTCGGTTACCGTTCCGGCCGGCAATACGGAAGCGGTGGTTTTTTCAACAGCGGAAGTTGAGGAAGGCATTGCCACCGTTCGGCTGGACTATAAGGACGATTTTCCCCTGGACAACAGCGTTGTCGCGCAAATCGTCCCGCCGGGTGAGATTGATGTGTTGCTTGTAACCACCGGGAACGCTTTTCTTGAGGAAGTGTTCTCTATCGATCCCAGAGTTCGAACAAGCATCATTCGTCCGACGGACTACACGCCGCGGGAGGACTATGATATTGTTGTCTTCGACAACTGTGAAACCGGTGAAATCCCCGCCGGCAACTTTCTTTTTATCAATGCACTTCCACCTGTTTCCGGTTTCAAGTCTGGTGAAGAGGCAAGTGTCGATAATCCTGAGGTTATCGACTGGAATCGCGTTCATCCCCTGACTCGATTCGCCAACTTTGAGGAGGTTCTCATCGGTAACGCGATCGTGTACGAAACACCACGATCAGCCCTGCATATTCTGGAGGCCGTTGAGACGGATCTGATTACTCTCTATGAAACGGAGACGCAGCATGTCGTGGTCATTGGATTCGACATTTTCAAGTCTTACTGGCCCCTTGATGTCTCGTTTCCGATCTTCATGTCGAATCTGATCGAGTATTTCGCGGAACTGAGTCAGGCGGGCTTTCGCCCTGTCTACCACACGGGTCAGACAATTCCCATCTACCCTGGCGACGAAGACCAGGTTGCGATCGTCAAGACCCCTTCCGGAAAAACGGTGGAGTTTTCCTTTGAGGGAATCAGCACCGCCTATCTGACGGAAACCTCCGAGGCGGGCATGTATGAAATCGATTTCGACAAGAGCCCGGATCGTGCGCTGCCGGTTAACCTGTTAAGCATGGACGAATCGAAGATCGCTCCACAGGACGAGATCAATATCGGTGGGCGGGAAATTGTCGGTACGGGAGAAGTCATCAAAACGAATCAGGAAGTCTGGCACTGGTTTGCCCTCGCCGCTCTGCTGATCATGCTTGTGGAATGGCTTATCTACTGCAAGCGAACGTTTATGTAGTCATCGCTCTCATTCGTCCGTCCTCATGGCGTTATATTTCCACGTTCACCACGTCGTATTGCGATTACCGGTTTTCCCTGCGTATGATTGAGGCTCCGGGAGTATATAATTCGTCACAGAGGGAAACACCACGGGCGTGAAGAGAGGAAAATATGACCAACGGCAGGAAGAGCTTTTTGTGGCAGGAGGAGACTCCCTCACTGCGAGTCATACTTCTGACTATCAACACCTTTTGCTTCGGATGTTGCCTGGTTCTTCTCATGGCAGGGGCCATGAGCGGTCCTCTAATTCTTTTGACGGTTGGCACGGGGCTTTGCGCCGGGGCAGGACTTGCTGGAGTCCTTATGAACTTGCGACAGGAGCGATGAGAGGATTGTAGTCTGCCCCTTTTTCATCACACCCCGGCGAGCGCGGCTCTTTTTTTCTCAGCTTTGCGGCGCTCATCAGCGTTGAGGATTGCTTTTCTCAGACGCACGTTTTCAGGTGTGACCTCCACGAGTTCATCGTCGGCAATCCATTCGAGAGCCTGGTCCAGCGTCAGCCTCCGGGGAACTTTCAGGCCCGTATCGATTTCCTTTGTGGAGGACCGGTGGTTGGTCAGCTTTTTTGTGCGGACCGGGTTGCAGGGAAGATCTTCGGGGCGTGAGTTTTCACCAACAATCATGCCTTCATAAACTTTTTCCATGGGTGAAACGAAAAGGACCGTCCGCTGTTGGAGACTCTCCAGTGCGTACGATGTCGCCTCACCGGTATCCATGCTGACAAGAGAGCCGCGGCCGCGGGAGATGATCTCACCTTTCCAGGGTCCGTAACCCACAAACCGCGACGCCATGATGCCCAGGCCCTTTGTGTCCGTCAGGAATTCATTGCGGTATCCGATAAGACCACGCGTGGGAATGTCGAAGGAGAGACGGATGATGCCGGTTCCGGTATTGTCCATCGACGTCAGCTCACCTTTTCGCTTGGCGATTTTCTCAATGACGATGCCCTGACTCTCTTCGGGAACGTCGATGACGAGCTGTTCCAGTGGCTCCATAAGATTACCGTCATCATCGTGTATTGTGATGACTTCCGGGCGAGATACGCAGAGCTCCATGCCCTCGCGACGCATTTCCTCGATGAGAATAGCCAGGTGGAGTTCACCACGCCCGCTGACCTTTACACCGTCGGCTCTGCCGATGTCTTCCATCCGAAGGGCCACGTTGACACGAAGTTCGCGCTCAAGACGCTCCTTCAACTGACGAAGAGTGATCGCCTGTCCGTCGTTGCCGGCGAAAGGACCACTGTTGACCAGAAAGAACATCGAGACCGTCGGTTCCTCGATCTCCAGTGGTGGAAACGCCGCGTTCGTCAGGTCGGGCGCTGCAAACGTATCGCCAATCATAATGTCTTCGGGTCCCGCGATCCAGACGATATCGCCCGCGGTGACTTCCTCGACTTCGGTGCGCTCCAGGCCACGCGTTACCCAGAGGTGGGACGAGCGTTCGGCGGCAGTGTTCACAACCTCCCACTCGCCTTCTTTTTGTGAGTAGTTCTTCCATCTGGTGGTGATGCGCTCGAAGTGCTGCCCTTTGCGGTAAGTGCCGCTGAGAATGCGCCCGCCGCCGATTCGACCGATATAGTCGCTCCAGGCGAGTGTTGTGATTTGCATGCGGAAAGGTGCTTCCAGTTCCGCCTCCGGAGGCGGAACATGCTGGACGATGGTTTCGAACAGCGCCTCCATACCTTCATGTTTGTCCTTCTCAAGGTCCCGAACCATCCAGCCGTTCAAGCCTGATCCATACAGGACGGGAAATTCAATCTGGTTATCGTCGGCACCCAGCTCGATGAACAGGTCGAAGGTTTTCTCAAGAGCACCGGGAGGGTTTGCCTGGGGGCGGTCGACTTTGTTGACCACAACAATGGGTCGCATGCCCAGCTTCAGAGCACGCATTGTCACGTATCGAGTCTGGGGCATGGGTCCTTCGTTGGCATCCACAAGGAGAAGAACACTGTCCACCATGGAAAGCACCCGTTCGACCTCGCCGCTGAAGTCCGCATGTCCCGGCGTATCGATGATATTGATCAGGTAATCGCCCCAGTGAACGGTGCAGGGTTTGGAGCGAATCGTGATGCCGCGTTCGCGCTCCAACTCGTTGTTGTCCATGACCCGCTCCTCGACCCTCTGATTCTCGCGGAACAGGTGGGCGGCACGGAAGATGGAATCGATCAGGGTGGTTTTGCCGTGGTCGATATGGGCAATAATCGCTACATTACGGATCTTGTCGGGTGAAATCATGGGGGGCGAGCCGGGCCGGGAGTGGGGGAGCGGGAAAGGCTCCCCGAGGGCGGCGGCAGGGTGCACAGCACCCGGTGCCACGGCAAGGGCGAAGAAGGGGCGGGGTCGAGACAATGAAAAGAGCCCCCGTCGGACGGACGGAGGCTCATACTCCTCGTTCTTCCCCGAGGCTTGCTTAGTTGAAGATTGTCCAGTCGGTAACGGATGCATTGCCGGAGTAGAACAATGCGGTATCCGAAGGGCTCAGAACATCGATCTCTGCAATGAAGGGCGAGGTCACGGCTTCAATACCAATTAAATCGTTCAAGGCGCTTCGATAATCAGACCCGAAGCCTGAAGGCCAGACAGAGATTCGTATATTGGTTACAGAGGAGGCGAGAGTCGTGCTCGTGTCATCGCTAATGACCACAGCAACGGCGAAATCGCCAGCAACGATAGACGAGCCGGGAGATTCGGAATCATCGAGAAAATCCAGGAAATCCGGTCCAACCCCTTGTGGCGGCTGGTATGCAAGAATCTCATTAAAATTCGACCCATTGTCGGTGCTGATCTCGACACTGATCGGAGCCAGACCGCGAACATCGGGAGTTCCACCATTCCAGTTATAGGCATAGCTGACGACAGAACCCACGTCAGTGGCGCTTGGGAAGTCGACCTGGAAAATGGCGCTTGGAACGGATGGGTTGCCGACATCTTCGCTGAAATCCGCAGGCAGATTTGCCGGATATGCAACACTGTCCACTCCGTCAAAAAAAACTGCAGGAGAGATGAGGCCTGAGAAATCATGAACTGATCGACCGCTGGTTTCAGAGAGAACCACCCCGCCACCCTGGGCGAGGTCGGTGTTGGAAGGGGCGGGTACGACCGACAGATCGCCAAAGGCCGTCGAAGAGCTGTCAGAACCGGTTGTTCCCCCGTCCACCAGTACAATGGCCGGAGCCGAGAAGGCGGCGGTGGCGACCAGACCGAACCCAAACGTGATCAAAGTGCATTTCTTCATGAGCTGGAAATCCTTTCTCCCAAGAGAGAATAGCTGTGAATTGGCACACTCTGTTTAGAGTGAACACAGTAACCGGTAACGAAGATTATTGTCCCTGTAAAGCGGTTTTTTGAAGCACTCCAATTAGACTGTAAAATAGGTCTTTTAGTGATCTTCAACTTCACGGATTAACTGGTTGTCATATCTCTTATTACGGTACCAATAACCATAGAATTCTCAATCGGTTGCGTTTCAATTAATCCAGACGAAAAGCTGAAGCTTTAAGTGTGTATAATGAGTACCACGTTTTGATCCAGGGCTGTCCTGGCGGCTCTCTTTGAGCCCTGTTCACAGTGCCTCCACCCTTCCGGAAAGGGAGTCTTGTGTCTGCTGTTGTGCCACGGTGGGGGGTCTTGTCCTTCTGGGTAACAGGATGGAAACATCTGATGAATTTCAGGGAGAGTCCTTGATGATTCGCTGGATTGGTTTTTTTGCGGTGACTTGCGCATTATCGATGATGGGGTGCGCATCACGAAGCATGAGAACACAGGAGCAGCTCGCGCTGAATCCTCCCGGGGTGGTGGCGGCTGCCCATCCGCTGGCGGCGGAGACGGGAGTGGAAATTCTTGAAGCCGGTGGCAATGCCATCGATGCGGCTGTGGCGACTGCGTTTGCGCTGAATGTTGTCGAGCCTTTTGCAAGCGGGATAGGTGGCGGGGGCTTTTTGCTCTATTACGATGCCGTGACTGGAAAGGTCAGCGTCAGGGATTTCCGAGAAAAAGCACCTGCCGACCTGTCTCCGCATCATTATCGGGTTAAGGGCGTATCCGAGTCGTCAACAATGCATAGCGGTGGAATGGCTGTTGCCGTGCCAGGCATGGCGAGAGGTTTGCTCGCGATGCACGCAGAGCACGGGCGCTTGTCCCGCGAGCGGGTTCTCGGCCCCGCAATTAAGCATGCAGAGAGCGGCTTCGAAGTCAGCCCGACACTTGCCGGAATCCTGGCCAGCAAAGCCGACTTGCTTAAGAAAGACAAAACAGCCTCGAGCATTTTTCTTGTGGACGGCGGGGCTCCGTACAAACCGGGTGACATACTTGTTCAGAGAGATCTCTCGGCAACGCTCAGAGCCATTGCCATACAAGGTGAGTCGGCCGTTTACGGGCCGGACATGGCACATCATATTGCGGACGCTGTTCGTGTTCGAGGTGGGATTCTCAAGGCATCGGACATTACCGGTTATTCCTTCGTGGATCGAGAACCGGTACCCGGATCCTATCGTGGATACGACCTGGTCACGATTGGCCCGCCGAGTTCCGGCGGACTCACGTTGTTGATGACGCTCTCTGTTCTTGATCGATTCGACGTCCAGAAGATGAGCCCTGAAGATCCGGTCTATCTTGCGCTATTTGCAGAGGCATTCGCGGCGGCTCAGACCGCCTGCGACCGGGTTGTGGCCGATCCATCCTTTGCAGGCACAGGTACGCAGACTTCGAAACTCCTGTCCGATGCATGGATTGATCGAACGGTTGCTGATATTCGCAGCCGTCTTGGCAATGCTCTTGCCGGGGCACCCGTGGCGGGCCGCGCGGAAATTGCGAAGGTTTCCTCCGATCTTTCACGCTTTCCAGGCAACACGACGCATTTCTCGGTCATCGATGCGGACGGAAACATGGTTGCTCTGACCCAGACAATTAACTACTGGTTCGGTTCCGGTGTCGTGGTTCCGGGAACAGGCATCGTTCTGAACAATGAGATGTATGACTTCAGTTTTGAGGAAGGATCCGTCAATCTTCCAGAGCCCGGCAAGCGGCCACGCTCCAGCATCTCTCCATTGATTATTTTGCAGGACGGGAAGCCGGTGGCTGCAATTGGAACACCGGGCGGCCGCCGTATTCCTTCAGCTTTGGCTCAGATTGTTGTTCGGTGCATTGACTTCGATCAGGATTTACAAAGCGCTATTGATGCTCCACGCGTTCATATCAACGGTTCCGATCATGTGTTTTCCCACGAGTCTCGTATTCCCACAGAGACAATTCGGAAGGTGGCGGGAATTCTTGGAGAAGAATGGTCTTTTCGCGAGCGCAATGCGATGGATGCTTATTTCGGCGGAGCTCAGGGCATTTGGCTTGGCAGGGATTCAGATAAACCGGTTTCGGTTTACGGCGGGGCGGATCCCCGGCGTGACGGTGCAGTGGCGCGAGTTGGCCACTGATGCGAACCACGTTCACGCCGGGACCTTTTCCGTCTATCGTGTTGGCATCCATTCCCGGTGAGCATGAGGTTTGGGGTACATGCGGTCCATTGTTCCGTCCGCGAGGGCCTTTTGATACTCGCGCCATGTCAGGTGAGGGACAGTTGCCTTTTCATCTTCCACCATATCAATGCATCCGGTCACGGGACAAACGAGGCTGCAGAGATTGCAGCCCACACAGGTTTCTTCGTTTACCTTGTAGACATTGACAGTGCCATCTCCCAGGCCCGGCAAAGTGCGAACCCCACCACTTGTTGTGAATTTTTTCTTCGATCCGTTTTCCAGGGCGTGCCCCTGTGATTTTTCGTATTCCTCGATAGACGTCGGAAAGATATCGATGGACTGATGAGCGCCGTCCTCGCATGCGCTGTAGCACAGCCCGCAGTTGATGCACTTGTCCTGATCGATGCGTGCAACGACCTGATAGCCCAGGTCAAGGTCCGCCCAGTTTCCAACGCGGGGAACGGAGGCACCGATGAAGTCGTCGAGCCTCGTGAAGCCCTTTTCCATCATCCAATGCTGCAGCCCGGAAATCATCTGCTCGACGATTCGGAAGCCGTAATGCATGGCGGCGGTGCAAACCTGGGTGGTGCTTGCACCCAGCAGCATGTGCTCCACAGCGTCCTGCCAGGCCTGAATACCTCCGATTCCGCTGATAGGGAGGTGGATTTCAGGATCTGCCGCGATAGACTGAACCATATTCAACGCGATGGGCTTGACCGCCGGCCCGCAATAGCCGCCATGGGAACCCCGGCCGTTGACATGTGGAAGCGGATTGAATGTGTCGAGGTTAATACCCATGATGGAATTGATGGTATTGATCAGCGATAATCCGTCCGCACCTCCGCGGCGCGCGGCGCGGCCAACGGTAGTGACATCGGTGATGTTGGGAGTCAGTTTGACAAGAACAGGCGTTGTTGCGACTTCCTTTACCCAGGCCGTGATCATTTCGGCATACTCCGGAACCTGACCGACAGCGGAACCCATTCCGCGTTCGCTCATGCCGTGGGGGCAGCCGAAGTTCAGTTCGAGTCCGTCCACACCCACGTCTTCCACTTGCTTGACGATATCGTGCCATGCTTCACGATTACTTTCCACCATTAACGATGCAATGACGGCATGGTTTGGAAACTCCTTCTTCACCTCCGCCATCTCGCGGATGTTTTCCTCCAGAGGACGATCGGTGATGAGTTCGATATTGTTGAATCCCGCCACTTTTCGCCCGTCGTAGTCGAATGCGCCGTACCGGGATGACACGTTGATGATCGGGTCGTGAGTCAGCGTCTTCCAGACGACGCCTCCCCAGCCGGCTTCGAAGGCGCGGCAGGCCTGATAGCCGGTATTGGTAGGAGGACCGCTTGCAAGCCAGAACGGATTGGGTGATTTAATGCCGGCGGTATTGGCGGAGAGATCGGGCTTTTTCATGCGCTGGCTCCCTTCTGATCCAGATAACTGTCGATGCTTCGCGCGGCCAGCTTGCCATCCTGTACCGCATTGACGATTTCCTTGCCTTTGCTCGTACAGTCACCTCCGGCAAACAGGCCCGGGAGGCTGGTCGCAAATGAATGAGGGTCGACCTGCAGCCCCTTGCGGCCCACCTCAACTCCCTCGATACTGCCAAGAAGTTCGAGAACGGGTGATTGTCCCAGAGCTTTGATTGCCATGTCGCAGGGTACGACAAATTCGCTTCCGGGTATACTTTCAAGTTTGGCTGATCGTCCGTTTCCGCCTTCTTCCACAAGGCGGGTTCGAATGAACCTCACACCTGAGAGAGTGCCGTTCTCCTCGAGGAACTCCACGGGCTGGGCATACCATTCGAACTGAACACCATCCTGCTTGCCGAGTTCATATTCATAGTTATAGGCGGATTTTTCGGCGGGGGAGCGGCGATAGGCGATTGTGACTTTTGAGGCGCCCAGACGGACGGCGCCGGTAGCGGCATCGATGGCGGTATTACCACAGCCAATCACGATCACCTGGTTGCCAACGGGACATTCAAAATAAGGTCTCTGGTGCATCTGATAAATGAGAGCGAGTGCTTCATGAACCCCCTGGACGTCTTCGCCGGGAAGGTTCAGGCGCTGGGTTACCCCGAGACCGACACCAAGGAACACAGCGTCATACTCCGCGAGAAGT
Organism: Candidatus Sumerlaeia bacterium; assembly: GCA_028284075.1. Taxonomy (GTDB): domain Bacteria; phylum Sumerlaeota; class Sumerlaeia; order SLMS01; family JAHLLQ01; genus JAJFLJ01. The sequence continues at coordinate 64,381 of JANQSL010000070.1, forward strand.
GTGCGCAGCCTGTCAGCATCGACAGGTGAGCTGAGGTGAAGGTCGATGCCCATGGCAAGAATCGGCTGAATTTCACGAAGCGACGTCTCGCGGTCGAGTTTGTAGGGAGCGATACCAAGTGTATTGAGGCCTCCGGGGACATCGCGTGCCTCGAAGACGGTCGCTTCGTGACCCAGACGGCGAAGCTCGTGTGCACAGGACAAGCCAGCCGGGCCGCTGCCTACAATCGCGACTCTCCGACCGGTTGACTTACCGGGCTCGAAGAAGCTTAGCTTGCGATCGAGTGCATAGTCCGTCGCGTAGCGCTGCAGGCGGCCGATTTCGATCGGTACACCGGCGCGTGCCTGGTCGACACAGGCACCCTCACAAAGCACTTCGGTCGGACAGGCACGTGCACAGGCTCCGCCAAAGATATTTGCATCGAGTATCGTTTCCGCCGCACCGGATACATTGTCGTGCAGTATCTGGCGGATGAAGCGGGGAACATCGATGTGGGTCGGACAGGCACGGGTGCAGGGAGCGTCGTAACAGTAGAGGCACTTGCCCGCCTCCGCCACAGCTTCGTCATGCGTGTAGTTCGGGTGGATATCAGCGAAGTTACTCTGAAGCTCTTCGGGGCTGAGTCTGGTTTTTTGCATCATGAATCCTCGTTGGCTCAACTCATCCAGTTGGATTTGTTGCGGTCAGACCATTTTGTTGTGATTTTTTTTGTCTTTGTCCAGAAATCGAAGCTGCCGTGACCCGTGAGATCTCCTTCACCAAAGGAGCTTTCATTCCATCCGCCGAAGGGGAACGGCTCGCGGGGAACGGGCACGCCAATGTTGACGCCGATCATGCCCGCACTGGCGCGTTCACTGAAGTAGTTCGCAACTTCACCGGAAGATGTGTAAATCGCGGCTGCGTTCCCGTAGGGGTTGGAGTTTTCCATTGCGATTGCTTCATCAAGTGACTCGCAACGAACCACCGTCAGTGTTGGTCCGAAGATCTCGTCGCAACAGACTTCATGGTCGATGCGTGCGTTATCGAAGAGGGTTGGACCAAGGAAGTTACCGTTGGAAGATGCGGAGGCGTCGATTGAGCCGCGACCGTCCACCGCGAGCTCCACTCCTCCGCTCTTGCAACGCTCAATGTAACCAACGATTCGATTATGAGCGTCTCTGCTAATCAATGCGCCGATATCGCGGCCTGCTTTCATGGTTGAGAAACGCTTCTTGATTTCCTCGAGAATCGGCTCGGAACCCTTAACGGCAAGAAGAACGGAGGCTGCCATACAGCGCTGCCCCGCGCAGCCGGTGGCGGAAGCGACAACGTTTGTTGCCGTCATCTCAGGATCGGCATCCGGCATCACAACGAGATGATTCTTTGCACCGCCGAGAGCTTTGACTCGTTTGCCGGCTTGCGAGGATCGTTCATACACCGTTTTCGCAACACCGGTCGATCCAACGAATCCGACAGCGGAAATGTCCTTGTGATCGCAGATTGCCTCAACAACCTCCCGGCCGCCGTTAACAACTGAAAGAACGCCTTTTGGAAGCCCCGCTTCCTCAAAGAGCTCCGCAAGCTTCATGGCGGAAAGCGGCGTTTGCTCGGAGGGCTTGAGCACAAGCGCGTTTCCCGAGGCAATGGCTACTGGCGCCATCCACAAAGGGACCATCAGCGGAAAATTGAATGGCGTGATCGCGGCAACGATTCCGAGTGGATAACGAAGCATTTTGCATTCCACGCCACGCGAAACCTCCATGGCCTGGCCAGCGGAAATCTGCGGGAGACTCGAGGCAAACTCAATGCATTCGACTCCGCGCAGCAACTCTCCGCGAGACTCTCCGGGAGTTTTTCCGTTCTCCGACGTAATAAGTTCCGCCAGTTCATCAACACGATCTTCGATGATTGCCTTGAGGCGGAACATGACCTGAACACGGTCCTTAAGGGCAACCGCAGCCCACTGCTTCTGAGGCTCCAGAGATGCCTGCACCGCCGCATCAACCGCGGAAGCTGTTGAGAGTGGGACCTGAGCTATGATTTCACCAGTCGCCGGGTTTGTGACGGGAAGTTGCGGCACAGAATCAGTGGGTACAACACTTCCACCAATATAGTTACCCAGAGATGCCGGGGCGATATCCTGAATACTCATATGGGAACTCCTTTGCTAACAGGTTCTTTATCAGGTCCCGAGACCTGCACTTTTTCGCTGAAGCCACTGACCGCGACCCGCGGATCCCGTGACCTTGTAGTCATCAACAATCACTTCGCCACGACTGAGAGTCGTGCGTGAAAAACCGGCGAGTTCCATCCCGGAGTAAGGGCTCCAGTCCGCGTTCGTTTCCATTTTCCGGTGGTCGACTTTGGTTTTCCTTGTGGGATGGATAATCGCAAGGTCTGCGTCCGCACCAACCATAATGGCACCTTTGCGGGGAGCCAGTCCCATGATCTTTGCAGGATTGGCACAGAGCTTTTCCACCAGTTGTTCCATCGTGATTTTCTTCTTCAATACGCCGAAGGTGTATACTGTCGGCAAGAGCGTCTCGAGGCCCGGCATTCCCATGGGAATCTTTGTCCAGTCGCCTTTCCACATTGCTTTCTGCTTCTTTGTGAACGTGCATGTATCGGTGGAAACAACGGAGACCTCTCCGTCAGCAAGACCTCTCCAGAGCCGCTCAATATCGGCCTTCTTCTTCAACTGAGGGCAGCATGCAAACAAGTGTCCATCCTTACGCTTGAAGACGGAATCATCCAGGACAAGGTATTGAGCACACGTTTCAGCGATAACCGGAACGTTGCGTGCCTGTGCATCCTTGATGATATCAGTTCCTTCACCCGTGGACATGTGAACGATATACAGCGAGCCTCCCGTGACTTCGCACCATTTGACGGCTCGCTGGATAGCTTCCGCCTCAATATAATTCGGGCGGGTGATTGCATGAAGCTGACTCTTGTATTTCTTCATGAGTGCGGGTCTGTGATAGCGCGCGATCAATTCGTCGAGCACGCGGGACGACTCCGCATGGACGAGGAGCATGGCGTCGAGATCCCGCATGGACTCAAGAGTCCCAAAGAGGGCCCGGTCATCTGATTGCCAGCCCTCACTCTCATAGATCATGAATTCCTTGAATGTCGAAAATCCGCGATCAACCATGCCCTTGATCTGGTTCTTGTGGGTATCCCAGTTGGTGATACACATGTGGAAGGTGTAGTCGATGAGCGCCTTGCCCTCCGCTTTCTTGTGCCAGTTGTCAGCGGCCTGGGAGAGCGACTCGTACTTGCCGTTTTTGCTACGGTAGGGAATGGCAAAGTCGATCAGGGTGGTCACACCGCCTCGCGCACCTGCTCGAGTCCCGGAACGATAGTCGTCCGAGGAAACTGTTCCACAGAACGGAAGCTCCAGGTGCACATGGACATCCAGGACACCGGGCATGACATAGTGCCCGGAGGCGTTGATGATTTCATCGGCATCCCTTCCAAGGTTCTCGGCGATTGACGAAATTTTTTCACCCCGAATTCCGACATCAGCCTTCACGATACCGGTGGGAGTGACGACTCTGCCGTTCTTGATAATTTTGTTGAATGCTGCCATACCCGTTCTCTCCTGTGGTGTTTCAAATGTTCGTGATGCAATGATCGAGGGCCGCGATCGCGTAGTCGACATCCTGCTTCGTGATGCAGAGGGGTGGCTTGATACGCAGTATATTGCCATAGAGGCCGCCCTTGCCCGCAAGGACGCCAACATCTTTCAGCCCTTCATGAATTGCCGCGGTTTCATCTTTCGCGGGCTCCTTCGTCCTGCGGTCCCGCACAAATTCCATTCCAAGCATCAATCCCATCCCGCGGACATCTCCAATAAGGTTGTGTTTTTCCTGGAGACGCTTCATCTCAGCAAGGAAGTGGCTTCCGGTCTCGAGCGCGTTTTGCTGCAGCTTCTCTTCGTCAATCACCTCAAGGACTCCAAGCGCCGCCGCCGTACTGACGGGGTTGCCGCCGAATGTGTTGACATGAAGTTTCTGGCGCATGACATCGGCGATTTCCTTGCGCGTGACAACCGCGGCAATGGGGGCGCCGTTTCCAAGGCTCTTTGCCATGGTCACGATATCGGGCATCACGTCAAAGTTCTCGAAGCCCCAGTAATGATGACCGGTTCTTCCAAAGCCCGTCTGGACTTCGTCGGCGATGCACAGAGCGCCATGTTCACGTGCTACGGCATAAGCGGCACCGAGGTACTCTTTTGCGCCATGCGTTGTGCCTCCAACGCCCTGGATCGGCTCCGCAATGAAGGCGGCGAGCCTTGCGGATGTGGAAAACCGGATGAGGTCACGAAGATCGTCGACACTTTTTTGAGCCACCTCGGACGGCGTTCCGTCGAAAAGACTGCGATAGGGATCGGGGCATGCCGCGTGAAAGATGTGATCGCCGGGTGCTGCCGCGTACTTCCAGGTATGGTGTGATGTGAGCCCAAAGGTGATTCCACTCGCTCCGTGGTAGCAGTTTCTCAGCGCCACCACGTCGCGGCTGCCTGTATAAAGCCGCGCCATGAGAATTGCCAGATCGTTGGCCTCGCTGCCGCTGTTGGTGAAATAAGCGACTTCAAGGTCACCGGGAAGCTTTGCCGCCAGTTTTTTTCCCAGTTCGGTCACGTTCGGGTTCAGGTAAATGGTTGTTGTGTGCTGTAGCCGCCCCACCTGGTCCTGGACACGTTTCGCAATTGCGGGATGACAGTGGCCGCAGGAGACGCTGACGATACCGGCAAACAGATCGAGATACCGGCGACCTGTCTCATCAAACAGGTATTGCATCCAACCGTCCGTGATCATGACGGGGTTCTTGTAGTAAGTGATGAGACCGGGGCTCAGGTAGGTCTGGCGATCACGAAGTACATCATCCCGTGACGGGCCGCCATAGGGCTTTGGTGCGAACTCACAGGGAGGCAGAGGGATGTCGAGGGGGGCCAGGGTGGTGGACATGTCGATGTTACTCCATTTCAGGGAAAGTTTCAGGCGCAACGGCTTCGGTTCCGGAAAGCGGCTCACGGGTCGGTGACATTTTCCACAACGCAGCATAGGAGACTCCGGAAACCAAAAGTCCAACAAACCATGCGTGTGTATAAAGGTGAACAAAAAAATCGGGGACGCTGATTTTTTCGGGGCCGATAGCGGCGCTTAGAAAGCCTGGCACGTTCGGCATAATACCGATGACGAGGGCGGTCAGGGCCCGCCAGTTGAATCCTCGTCCATAGGCATAAACACCGTCGCGCTTATAGAGGTCTTTCGCAACGAGACGAGCACGACGTATCAGGAAATAGTCGATCAGCATGACTCCGGCAATAGCGCCGAGAAGGCCGCTGTAACCGATAAGCCACGTAAAAATATAGCCGCCGAGGTCCGTGATGAGTCGCCAGGGCATGATAACGATGCCTATGGTGCCAGCGATGAGGCCGCCCGTGCGGAAGCTGATTAACGATGGGCGCAGATTGGAAAAGTCGTTTGCGGGCGAAACGATGTTGGCGGCGATGTTTGTTGAGAGCGTTGCCAATGAGAGGGCGAGAAGAGAAACGATCACCACAACGGGATGCTCGAATCGGGCAAGGAGAGCGACCGGATCCCAAATCGCTTCACCGAACATGACGACAGTCGCGCAGGTTACGGCGATTCCAATGAAACTGAAGAGGGCCATGGTCGGTGGCAAACCGATCAGTTGGCCAAGCATTTGATCCCGCTGGCTGCGTGCATACCGCGTGAAGTCGGGAATGTTCAGCGACAACGTCGCCCAGAACCCGACCATGGCCGTCAGGTTGGGCCAAAATGCGGTGAGGAAGGAAAATTCCCCGGTCTGACTGCCGCGAACTTTTGCAATGACGTCCGCACTGAAGATTGCGCTGAACCCTCCTGCTCGACTGGCGCTCCAGAAGAGCAGAACAAGGCCGGCAATCAGAAGAAAGGGTGCTGCCAGGTTCTCGAGCCATTTGATGGAGTTGATACCGGCCACAATAATTGCCATGTTGATGGCCCAGAAAAACAGAAAGCAGACCAGTTGCCCTGCAGTGAGTCCCAGGAAGGCGCCATCTCCCACGGAAGCGGGTTCGAATCCGAACATGACCGCGCACAGCCCGTAGATGGCTGCACCGCCTATCCACGTTTGGATTCCGAACCAGCCACAAGCCACCAGGGCTCGCATCATTGCGGGGATGTTGGCGCCAAAGACTCCGAAGCTTGAGCGAAGCAAAACGGGGAATGGGATACCGTACTTCGTTCCAGCGTGGGCGTTGAGTACCATCGGAATGAGAACGACCAGGTTTCCCACGGCAATCGTGAAGAGTGCCTGCCCGATCGTCATGCCCTGAGAGACAAGACCTGCCGCCAGCATATAGGTGGGAATACACACCGCCATCCCAACCCACAATGCGGCGATGTTCCACATGCTCCACGTCCGTTTTTCCGGTGGAACAGGAGCGAGGTCTTCATTGTAGAGACCTGCATCATGATGTGGATCTTGCGTCAAGAGGTCATCCTTTTGGGAAGGTTGGTGTGACGGTTCAAGGCGCGGTAATAACGTCGTAGGTTTCCGGACGACGGTCTCGATAGAATTGCCAGACGTTGCGGACCTCGCGGATCATGTCAAAGTCCATATCCGCGACAACAATATCGTCCTTTGTACGGGAGCCCTCTTCGATGATTTGTCCTCGGGGATTCGCGAAATAGGATGTGCCGTAAAACTCTCCGATGTTCCACGGAGCTTCCGTACCGGGTCGATTGATGGCACCGACGAAGTAGATGTTGTTTGCGGCGGCGGCAGGTTGCTCGAGTTTCCAGAGGTATTCGCTTAAACCGGCAACAGTGGCGGAGGGGTTGAACACGATCTCGGCACCGTTTAGACCGAATGCCCGCCATCCTTCCGGGAAATGGCGATCGTAGCAGATATAAACACCCACTTTGCCAATCATGGTCTCGAAGACGGGATAACCCAGGTTTCCAGGCTTGAAGTAGAACTTTTCCCAGAAACCAGGCTCACAATGGGGAATGTGGATCTTGCGCATTTTCCCCAGATAAGAGCCGTCGGCATCAATTACGATGGATGTGTTATAATAAACGCCTGTGATGTCTTCTTCATAGAGAGAAGCGACCACCACCATCCGATGCTTTTTGGCAAGGTCCTGCATCAGCTTTGTTGTGGGGCCGTCCGGGATGCGCTCCACCATTTCGTACCACTTGGTGTTGTGCTCAGCGCAGAAGTAAGGACCGGCAAAGATCTCCTGAGTGCAGACAATCTGTGCACCCTTGCCGGCTGCTTCCTCGATTTGGGCCACCACCCTGTCCGTCATGGCTTTCTTCACCACGGGAACTTCGCTGGAATCAGAGCACAGCTTCGTTTGTATCAGTGCTCCGCGGACGATTCGGCTCATGTGTGCATTCTCCTGTCGTATGGAAACTCCAGCCAGATTTTGTAGAGCACATGGCTACTCCCATCCGGTCAATTCTTTTCCGGGAGAAGCGCTCTGCTCGGGCGAAGTTATGGAGAAGCCACCCGTGGGGGGAAACCCTGACATGCAGTGGCGGCCATCGGACGAAGAAATGTGAACCGGGGTTGTGATCGCCGGCAGCGAGACCTGATGTTATTGTCGGATCATTGTTTGGCCGAAGGCTTCGGCAATGGTTGAATGGCTATATCTTTTTGGGCAGAGAGCGGGGAGTCAGAGCTTTCAACGGTAGCCTCGAGAATCGCTTCGCACTCAAGCAGCCTTTTTTGAAAGTCCTTCAGGTGGGGATTGGAAGCACGGGTTCTCGCGATGTCGATCGGGGTGACTCCACTGCGTGTTCTCCGATGGGGATTGCAGCCGAGTTCGAGAAGTGCGCGAACGGTTTCCACGGAACCGAAAATGACAGCATAGTGCAATGCAGTCAGGCCAGTGTCAGGCTCGGTGTAGTCGATATCCGCTCCCAACGATACTGCGAGCAAAACGACGTCTCTATGGTTGGCTGCGGATGCGTTTTTGAGAACCAGCCATTTTTCGTAGGCCCCGACCTCATGGTGGAACAGGAGTCTTTTGATCGCGTCGACATCTCCTCCCGATGCTGCTGCCTCGATTTGTTCCTGTACAGAAGCCACGGACTCCTCTGGTATCGCTTTCAGCTGGAGCCAGGCGTCCACTGTCGTCCAGACCGCCAGGATCACCATCAGGAGGCATCCGAAGGTTGTGATGAATCTGTTTGTCCTCCTTCGGGCCATGATCTGATCCTTGCGTTGTTTCCCTTCGGTTCGCCGTTGACCTGAAACATCGGTCATTGAGCGGGTTCCGGATGATTGAGCGCTTCTCTTATGTTGCCGGCACCGCGAAACTTGCCGATCATGATACCGTATTGCCAGATGGTCTGCATGAGCGTTTCGGATTCATCGTGGCCGATGGTTTCTCCAAGTCGATTTGCCGCCGACCTGATGTCTGTCTCGTCTTGTGTAGTGGCTGCGGTGCAAATTGCCACAAAGAATGCATCGCGATCCCATCCATGAGGGCGTTGCCAAACAGGTGTTTCAGCCACCGGGCGGGTGACAGCAGCTCCTGCAACGACTCCACCGATTGCGAGCAATGCACCAAAAGCAATGGCGGCCAGGAATCGGAGTCCACTGTTCGTGTTCATTACGATCTACTCCAGACGGTTTTGTGAACTGACTTTCAAAACAAACCGCTCCGGCGAAACGGCACAGTCGACGGGCGGGAAGATCTTTCAAGGTTCTTGACTTGTTCGTGTCCGTTGCAGTGGTGTTTGAAACTGCGTTTGTCGTGCTTCAGGCGAGGCTTTCCGAGCCCGTTATCCGGGTGGATCTGCTGTTGGTTGGCCAGTTGGCTGCAGAATGATGACTCTGCCCTGGTCTACTCTCAGTTGATTGTCCTCGCCCGGTGGCTTCGTTGTCGCGATGTTTCCCCTGTTCGCGCTTGCCTCGACATCCCCTGAAACATGATTGAGCATGATGTTTCCATGGGATGCCGAAACGGAGGCGTCTCCTTCCACATGATTGAGGGTAATGTTTCCGCGGGACGCCGAGGCTTCGATGTCACCCCTCACGTTCTCTAGCGTGGCGTTTCCGCGGCTGACGGAAACCTGGATGTCGCCTTTTCCATGTTTTAAAGTGATATTGCCCTGATCGGCCCTTGCCGACATTTCACCGGAAATGTCGCCCAGGCGGATGTTTCCACTTCCAGTCAGAAAACTGGCGCTTCCGCTGATTTCATCGACACTGATATCACCTCGGCCCGCCTTCAAGTCTGCGGAATCGTCGCCCCTGGAAAGTGTGATGTTTCCTTGCGAAGCTTTGACTGCAACGGGGCCGCGAATCTCTCCCAGACTCACATCGCCCCTTCCGGCGCAAATATCCGCCGCTCCCGAAAGATCCTCCAGGGAAATGTCTCCCTGATCGGCCCCTGCCGAAAGATCACCGGAAATGTTGCCCAGGCGGATGTTTCCTTTTCCAGTCCAGAAGCTTGCGTCTCCACTCATTTCGTTGACACTGATATCACCTTGGCCTGCCTTCAAGTCTGCGGAATCATGACCTTTGGAAAGTGTGATGTTTCCTCGCGAAGTTTTGACCTCGGCGGGGCCATGAATCTCTCCCAGACTCACGTTGCCCCTTCCGGTGTAAACACCGGCTTGTCCCGTGAGATGTTCCAGAGAAATGTTTCCAAGTCCGGTGGACAGATTCACATCGAACTTCATCGGAATGCTGATGCGAAGCTTGTGGTTCGGATTCTGAAAGCCCCCAAAAAGGCCCAGGTTTAACCCGTCGTGATCGAAACGAAAGCGTTGGAATGCTGATTCATGCTCCTTTTCAGCTTTCGTTGATTCATCGAAGACCACATCCAGATGCGTTTCGACCCGAATTTGAGATTCGGATCCCCTGACAATCTCGAGGTTACCCCTGCTGATCCTGACGTTCAGTGATCCTCCCGGTCCCACGTCGAACGAGCGATAGGGACGTTCTTCAAGATCCTGTGATTCGCCGTTGGCCGACATCCTCAGGTCTTCTGCCATTGAGCCTTCAGGAGTCGATGGGTTATCCTGCGCTGAATCGTTCGCAAGATCGTCCGGCGGAGAAGTGGATGCTCCTCCCGGCAGAAGAACAAGGGCTGCGGCGAACACGGCCGCTCCGGCTCCAAAGGAGAGTTTCGTGGCCCGATGGAGCCGTGCATCGCGAATGCGGCAAAGACGACGGGCAAGGGGATGGGCCTGTTCCGCGAGGCCAGGTGTGGCAGCGAAGGGTATTCTCTTTTGACGTACATGTGCCACACGAGCTGCGTCGAGAAGGGTGGAACAATAGAGGTCACGTGTCGTCAGTCGTTGGGCGAGCAGCATGTCATCACAGCACTCCTCGCGTACGCGGCGTAGTGAAGCCGCGGTCGCCCAGAAGAGCGGATGGAACCACCAAACCGCGCCAAGCAGGAGTTGGATCCAGGCCCAGGCAACATCCCGTCGGCTGTGATGCGCAAGTTCATGTGCCAGCACAGTGCGCAATGCAGGGAGATCAAGGGACACAGCCAGGTTTCGAGGCAGAAGAATTCGTGGACGCCAGCAGCCGAAAGCGATGGGGGAAGCCGCATTGTCGGAAACCAGCAGGCGCGGCAGCCTTGTCATTCCAAGTTGGCGGGCAGTCTCACTGTAGAGTGACAAAAGATTGCCATCCGTTGCCGGTGAAGCACCTGCAATTAAGCGTTTCAAGCGGAGCCAGTTGAGAGCGATTCGACTCAAAGCGAATAATACGCCCGCCAGATAGAAAAGAAAGAACCAGGATTTCCATGCAGCGTCTGTATGACCGAGGGTCGGCTGATCGACACGATGAGATTCAATGACCGGGTTTGCCGAGAGCGAACCCGATGCGTCCGTTCGTGCAATGGCGGTTTCCGTGGCCTCCAATGGAGTAACGGTGGGGCTCGTGGTCGCTGCCTTGCTCCCCGGGATGGATAGCGTTGCAGGTTGAGCCCATGTGAAGCGGTTAAAGACTCCCGTTGGCAGTACGCCCAGTGGTGGCATCGCGAACTTCATCAGTACCAGGACGAGCAGCCAGTAGCGCAGTGGCGATGAGAGTCGCGGGAGTGCCTTCACGATGAACAGCAGGGCCATTGCGACGATCGTGGCCTGCAAGAAGACGGGCACAATGATGGTCCACCAGGCGTTGGCGATGTGAGTGAGTGTTTCCATCGGTGTTCTCCTCTTAGTCGCGGTTCTTGCTTTCCCGCTCACGTCTTTTGAGCTCTTCAAGAAGATGCTCCAACTGGTCGATTTCCTCGGAACTGGGTGCCCGCGTTGCGAAGAGAGAGGAGACCATCGCGATGCTGTCCCCGCCGAAGATTCGCTCCAGCAGATCACCAACCAGGCGTCGGTGGGTTGGTCCGGGCTTGCGTGTTGCCTGAAAAACCAGCGCCTTTCCCTGACCCGATTTGCGTCGCTTGACGAATTTCTTTCGGCGGAGACGTTCCAGGAGTGTGAGCACGGTTGTGGGTGCCATCGGTCTGCGGTCGGCGAGTCCCTCGACAATCTGTCGGGCGGTGCATTCTCCGTGCTGCCACAGATAGGTGAGCACATCCAGTTCCGCGTCGGGAAGGTTTTCCCGTATCTGGTTGCGATTGGGTTTGGGGGAATTCGGCATGGAAGCGATTTACTCCGATTGGCGAGACACTATTTTTACGCTTGTCGAAGAGCAAGCCTATTTTTACCTGTGTAAAAATATCGTGGCTTTCAGGCATGGCTACATGAGCGTTCCCAATTGGGTGCTCCTGTGAAAAGGGAGTGCTCTTGCGTTGTTCACCCGTTGGTTTTCAAGGACTTGCCGTTAAGCTGTTTAGCCCTCTCTCCTCCTGACCTTCAGAAGGCGCCTAGCCTCCCATGAGATCCTTAAGCACCTTCTCGAGCTGCTTGACATCGAATTGTCCGTTCATCGCGCCGCCGAGGAGTTGCCCGATCTGGTGGCCGTTGGCTTCCGGGTCAATGTCGGCGACGATGTTCATAAGGACCATCTCGCCCTGCTCCATGACGGAGATGAATCCGCCGCGAATGTATTTGTCGTCTGATCGTATCAGAACATTCACGTTCTCATCGTCTTCGGCGACGCGCACGACGGAAACCCATCCGTCGTCACGGAGATCCTCGACGATTTTCTTTCCGTTTTCGATGATGGCACTGTCGATCTCCGGCGACTCGAAGACTCGAACCTGAACCAGATGCAGGTCGATACCATCAAGAAGCTGTTTGAGTTGTGCGGCTTCCGGACTTTCTCCCGAGGCGCTGTCGGCGGCACCGAGGGCCGTTGCGATGGCAAGGCGGATGAGAGGTTCCGTGACGTTAACTTCAACTTCTGGTACAAGGTTCTCCGTGGCGAGAGATTCTGGTGTGAGAGACACAAATCCAGGGTGGGAATCCACCGGTTCCGTGGACTCCGCGAATGCGACCGCGGTACAGAGGCACAAAGTGACTGCAAAAACCGCAAATGTGGATTTGAAGAGCTTCATGAACAGCAACCTTTCCGAGTTCTGAGATGTGTGCGTTTCGAATTCCTTTGTGTCGCAAGGGAACTTCAAATGACTTTGGATGTCGGTGAATCGTCCTTTCCACATGATCCGCATGTGAGAGAATCAGTCGGACTGCAGCGCCTCTGCCTTGTTGGCGAAGCGTCTGCAGAGCCCGATGAGATGACCGATACGTTCGCCGGCCTCGTCCGGGTCGAATCTTCCCGATACGCGAAACGTCACAACAAGATCGCGGCTCTCAACAACGCCGACAAGGAGACGGATGAGATCACCCTCTGTTTTTGCATAGACTCTGATGTTCTTATCGCGGACCTGTACCACAGGAGTCATTCCTTCCACGGCCCTGAGTAATTCAAAGACGGCGTCGGCTTCTTCCTGCCTGACAGATTTGGCGCCCGCTTTCTTTCCAAAAACGGAAAACGAAAGGCTCCCAATGTTGACTTCAGTGAGCGTTTGACGAATGATATCCTTTGAAACGGGGAGCTGAAGATTGCGAAGTGAGATTCCGTTCTCTGATATCGCGAGTCGCATACTGGGATTCTTGATTCGAATAAAGGTTTCGGGTTCATAGGTGGCGATATCCCTTGTTTCGGATTTCGTCAGCATAATGACCTGGGAATCGCGCGTTCCGACTCCGGCAGACCGTGCCTCGGCATTGTCACTGAGGGGCTGGAACACGAGCCAGCCAGCCAGTACCAGAAGCGGTGTTCCGATAATCGCGGGTCCGTGAGAGTTTCTTTTCCCTGATTTGGGACTGGTGGAAGCGACAATACGCCGGATCCTTCCAAGCAACGGTCCGTCCGTGGCAGCGAGAGCCATGCGCTCGGCGTGGCGGAGCTCCTCAAGGCGCATAAGCGCGGTGGCGTACGTGCGGGGTTCTCCTTCCATGGCGAGTACCAGATCGTCACAACAATGCTCACGCTCGGTGCGAATACGCGCAGAAACCCACCAGACCGCCGGATGGAAGAAAAGAACCGTTTCAGCGCATGTCTGGACAACGTTCCACATATAGTCATGTCGACGGATATGAGCGAGCTCGTGAAGAAGAACGGCGCTAAGCTCGTCCGGCTTCAAACCGGTGATGGAGCAGGGTGGGAGAAGAATAACGGGCCGTAGCCATCCGATCATGGAGGGTCCGGCAATCCGGGCGGACTGAAGCAGGCGGACATTCCGGCGTATGCGCAGGCGTGCTTTCAGCTGGCAGAGAACAACGGTCAGTCCCTCCGGACACGGCTCGACGTTGTCATGACACAGGCGTCGCGCGCGAAGAAACCCGCCGGTGTGCAGGCAGGTGAGCAGAACAACGCCAGTAATCCATCCGGCGGCGAGCCATGGAAGCCACGGACTGATGCGTTTCGATGCGGCGTCGATTTTCTGCCCGAGGGTGGGCTCGACATCGGTTTGTGGAAATGCATCGGGAGACGCCAGATTCTCCGCAATGAAGCCGACAAAGGCGGCCACTCCGTTTTTGATGACACGTACATAGGCGGAATCATCCGGTCCTGTTGAAAGTGTGTGCGTCTCATTCCGCAAGTTCTCTTCCGGGACAGTCTTGCCGTTGGGCGTCTTGTCGGGCCATCCCGTTGCTGCGGCGACCATGTCATCGTCGATTCTCTCTGATACCCGAAGGGCGGTGACGGCAGGACAGGCGAGCATTGCCAGCAGGGCGATGAGGCTGACGGCATAGCGTGCGCTTGCGCTGTGGTTGTGAAGAAGATGGACGGCGGTTCTCCACAAGACTGCAATCAACGCTCCCTGCCAGAGGAAATGCAGAACACAGAGTCCGATAAGAAGCAGTGCCTTGATGAGCGGAGTGTTTTGCAACAGGGTGCTCATTTCAATCCTCGGTGAGCTGATCAAGAAGCGAGCGGATTTCCTTCAGTTCCTCGGGAGAGGTTTGTTTGCTGTTAAGTGCGTTGAGAATAAGGTTCGCGGCTGAGCCGTTGAACGCGCGGTTGATGAGATCGTTGACAAGCCGCTTGCGTGTTTGCTCCGGAGGATGGGCGGCCTTGTAGATATGGGTACGCTGTTCCGTGTTTCTGACAACCAGGCCCTTGTCGGTCATGATCTGCATGAACTTCAGTGTTGTCGTGTAGCTGCGTTCTTCGGAATCGGGGAGTTGTTCGTGAACTTCGCGGACGGTGGCCGAACCGCGGTCCCAAAGAATTCGGAGGATCGCGAGTTCCGCGTCGGTTGGTCTCGGGAGGGGCACAGAGGTCATGCGGGTGCTTCCGTTCACTTGGACTGATTGTGAGGGCGCTTTCTACGAGATTTTTCGTAGTTGTCAACGAAGAAATTCGTAGATTGGGTCCGGAATACCTCCTATCAATCCCAAGCCCTTTTTTTTCAGTTATCCATGGAGTGTAATGCTGCATGGAGCCAAGTGTGTCTGATCCATGGAGCGGGTTATTGTGTCTGCCTTGCCTCTTCCAGATATAGTCGCGCCGTTTCGAGGTCCGGCTGCATTTTCAAAACCGCCTCGTATTCACGGATGGCATCGTCGATTCGCCCCGCCAGGTGAAATGCGCTCGCCAGATTGAATCGCGCCTCCACACTGTTATTGTCTGATTCCACCGCGCGCCCGAACCACTCCATCGCCACTTTGTAATCCTCTGAAGAAGCCGCCATCATTCCGAGGCTGTTGAGTGCACCGGTATGTTGTGCATCGATTTCCAGGGTTCGCAAAAAATGGTTCTCGGCCTCTTTCGCGCGCCCCAGCGCAAGGAGAGCTGTACCGCGGTTCTTCAATGCGTCAGGATAATTCGATTCAATCGCCAATGCCTTGTCGAAGGCATTCAACCCCTCTTCAGGTCGGTTCATTGCTGTCAGGAGGTTGCCCATGTTGTTCCATGCGAGCACATGGTTGGGATCGATTCCTGTCGCTTCGCGATAGTGTTTCAGTGACTCCTCCGAAGCTCCCCGATCACGCAGCACGTTCGCAAGGTTGTAGTGAGCCTCCCGGTATTGGGGCCATGCACGAAGCGCCTCTTTGTAGTGTGCCTCAGCCTGTCGCTTTTCACCGCGTGTTTCAAGGATGAGGCCAAGGTTGTTATGGGCGATCCAGGCATCGGGATTTCGGTTCAACGTCGATCGCCACAGTGTTTCCTCGTCGCGATACTGTCTTTGCTCGCGGAGTGTGAATGCTCCAAGAATCATTGCAATGACAACACCTGTCAACAGGGGGGGGATGTGCAGGATTCGGGTGCTCTTGACTATTCCCGCCGCTGCCAGCGCACATCCCGCCGGGAGTGAGACTTGCATCCAGTGGTCCGACACAAGAGCATAGCGCATGAAATAGATGTCGAGAAAGCCAAGGACGGGAATCAGCATGACAACAAACCATCCCAATGCCGCGGTCACGTCGCGCCAGCTCTCGGATCTCCGTGTAACGAGTGTGCCGGCGGCTGCAGCCAGTCCCGCCAGCGGCAGCCATGACAACGGATTGCGAACCGGCATTTCGAACCAGGGATAAACAAAGCTCAGTCCGGCCGGCACAAACGCCTTAACAAGATAAAACCAAACGGCGCGGGTGGCTACGAGAGTGCGATGCGGCAGCGAGTCCGTTCTCACAACGTCTGTTGCGATGTTCACCGTATACTGAAACCACACTGTAACCAGTCCGAGAAGAAGTGAGAGGGCCAGGAACGGTGCGATGGCGACAATGTCTTTTCTCCGGATCGATCCGGTTCGCCTCCATCGGAGCAGTAACAGGCCGATGGGAAGCATAACCACCGATGTTTTGCTGAGGAGCGCGCCCGCAAACTCCGCCAGAGACAGCCCGTATTGCCTGCGGAATCCGGATTCGTCCCAACGCAGCCAGGCGAGCACCGAACAAACCAGAAGGAACAGTGAAAGGGTGTTCTTGCGTTCCGTGATCCACGTCACGGATTCCACGTTGACGGGGTGCATCGCAAACAGCAGTGCTCCCAGCCAGGCTCCGGGGACTGCGAGCCGCCGGAACACGCGCCACAACAGAACGCATGTGGTTCCATGAAGAAGAATATTCGTCACATGATAGCCCGTTGCACGCATTCCCCACAGCCGCCACTCGATCCACAGCGTTGTCGATGTAAGGGGAAAGTAATCGGGGGCTTCTCTCGAGAACCAAAAACGAAGCAAGCCGTCTGATGCATGAATCAAGGGGTTGCGGTATAAAAAGCGGTCATCATCCCATATGAACCCACACATCATTGCCGGGATGTACGCCAGTACCACGGCCGCAAAAAGAAGACAGCTCGCGACAACACTGTTTGTCGCAGGAGTCGGATCATCCGGCGCGGGAACGTCTGGCGCTGTTTTTTCCATTCAGTCAGAAAGACGAAAACCCATGGCCGGTGCAACCGCTACAACGGACATCGGTTCTGCACAGGCTGAAGGCATGAGCTGGAGATGCTGCCCGTATCCTGTTATTCTTTTGTTTTATGGATGAAATCCATCACGAGGTTGCGGGAAACGGCCAGGCGATAGTTGCGGGTGGACCGAATATCATCCATGGGCGCCAGTTCCTCCATCAGTACCACGGCGGCTTCTTCCGGTGAGGCACCTCCGGCAATGGCTTTCTCGGTCTTTAGGGCGCGCAACGTCGTGGGTCCGACGGATCCCCAGGCGAGTTTGGTTTCATGGTCTGTCCTGATGCCGGCCACAACAACCTTGCTGATAGCCTGTGCAGCCCGTGTTCCGACCTTGCGGTAGTAATGGCGCGCACCGTCCGGTGGTGCCGGTAGAATGATTTCTGAAATCAGTTCGTCTGAACGGAGGATCGTTTTGCGATAGCCGGTATAAAACTCGTTGATGGAAATAACGCGCTCACCGCTGCTGCTAAGGAGACGAATGTTCGCCTCGTACACAAAAAGCGCGGGGACCGTGTCGGCGGCGGGAGATCCGTTGACGATATTGCCGACAAGCGTTCCCCGGTTTTGAATCTGGAGGGCGCCGGTGACTTTCGCGGATTCCACCAGCAAAGGATAGCGTTCACACACAACGGGGTGATGACGAACGTCGGTGTAGGTTGCCAGAGCTCCGATGATCAGCGAACCGTCGGACTCACGAATACCTCGCCAGTCGCCTGCGAGTTGATGCAGGCTTTGAACAGGACAGGGTGCCAGAAGTCCTTCGTTTAAGAGGACCATGACTTCCGTGCCGCCCGCTATCGGCAGCAGGTTCTCAATCGCAGCCTTTTGCTCCAGAGCCTCCTCAACACCAACAGGAACGTACGCGCGATACCGGACAGGATTGGATGCGATCATTCCGGGTGTCCTGTTTTTGCGGCCTGCTCCATCGCGCGAAAGATCGCGCTGTATCCGGTGCAGCGGCAGAGGTTGCCTTCCAGAGCTTCGCGCAGGCCGCCGGGAGCCCGGTCGGGATGACGGAGGTGATGAACACCTGCCATAACCATTCCCGGTGTGCAGATACCACACTGGGCACCACCACATTCGAGAAACGCCTGTTGCACGGGGTGCAATATTTCCTCGCCGTTTTCCGCGACGCGGGCAAGTCCCTCCACTGTTTCAATTTCAGCTCCCCCGGCCTGCATGACAGGAACCATGCAACTCATAACCAGCTCATCATTCATGATAACCGTACACGCCCCGCACTCGCCTTCTCCGCATCCATACTTTGTTCCCGTCAGCCGGCAGCTTTCACGTAAAACATCCAACAGCGGCATCATGGGATGCGCGTCGGTTTCATACTCGCGTCCGTTGATCGTCATGCGGATAGTCATTTGAGGATGTCCTCGGGGCGGATTGGGATCGAAACAATGTTCTGTCCCGTCGCATGAGCCACGGCGTTTGCAATCGCGGCGGGCGGACCATCCATTGGAAGTTCGCCAACACCTTTTGAGCCGAACGCTCCGATGGGATTGTGATGCTCAACAAATTCCACCACCATGTCCGGACCGTCAGCGGATGTGGGAATAATGTAGTTGGTGACGCGTGTATTTTGCATAAGTCCCTCTCTCAGCACGACGTCCTCACATGTTGCCCAGCCTGCTCCCTGTGCCATTCCTCCCTCAACCTGGCCCACTGCAAGGACCGGATTGATGACGCACCCGATATCATAGATGCCCCACATTTTCTCGACACGAAGTTCCGCAGTCACGCTGTCGAGGACGATTTCCGCGACGTTGCACCCCCAGGAGTACGCACCATATGCGCAGCCCTGGTATGTTTCCTCGTTCCAGACCAGTCCCGGCGGCGGTTCGTAACGCGCCTCGGCACGAAGAGAATCCATCGCGGCCGCTTCGGCAACATCGCGACCATTGAGTTTCTCTCGCATCTGGCGTGCTGCTTTCTCAACAAGGCCGCCGACGATGGAGCAGGTGCGCGAGGCAACGGTCGGACCGCTGTCCGGGACCGCGCCGGTCTCCGGCTTGCGAAATCGAATTTGCTCAATGTTGATACCAAGGCCTTCGGCGGCGATTTGAGCAAAAACGGTTTCCGTTCCCTGGCCAATTTCCGTCGACGAGACCTGGATTTCCACGGTTCCGTCGGACTGCGCTTCAAGGGCTACGACACTACTGAGGTAAACTTCACCGGAACCCGTGAAGCCGGTACCGTGATAAAAAACGGAAAGCCCCATTCCATGTCCTGACCCACATGGGGAGCTTTGCTGTTTCGCGCGGTAGTCAGACAGCTCCAGAGCCCGATCAACGATGTGGTCGAGTTCCGGATCCTCTTCGACAATCTGAGAAGTGGGTAACACGTCGCCACGCTGCAAAAAGTTTTTCCTCCGCAGCTCGATGGGGCAGATGCCGAGGAGTTGCGAGAGACGATCGAGATGACGCTCGATGGCAAACTCACTCTGAGGTGCCCCGAAGCCGCGGAATGCTCCATAGGGAGGAGAATTAGTGAACCAGCACAGGCCATCCATTTTTGCCGCAGGCCAGCGATAGGGACCGCCACTATGGAGAAGGCCGCGTGAAAGAACAACAGGCGACAATGTCAGATAGGCGCCACCGTCTATATGAAAGGTGACCTCGATGCCCTTGAAAACTCCCTCTCTTGTACATGCCGTGCGAATGCGTGTGATCGAAGGATGGCGTTTTGTCGAGCACGCCATATCCTCGGCGCGGTCGTATATCAGGCGAACCGGTTTGCCCCCGGCCTTGCGCGACAGCAGCGCAGTGTGAATGGCCACCATGCTGGGGAATTCCTCCTTGCCGCCAAAGCCGCCACCTGTCGTTTCCTGAACGACACGGACCTGATCATCCCGCTCAAGAGCAAAAGCGTTTTTGACCGCTTTGTGAACGTAATAGGGGCACTGATTTGATCCGTGCAGAACAACGGTTTCATTCTCCCACCATGCAATGAATCCGTTTGGCTCTATATAGACGTGCTCCTGAGCTCCGGTGGCGTATTCTCCTTCAAAAACAATGTTTTCTCCGGAAAAGGCCTGCTCTGTATTTCCATGCCGAATCGCAAGATCCTTAAGGACACGCCCCTGTTCCATTTCGAAGATGCCGGGATCCTTCTCATAAACAATTTCAATGGCGCGTGCGGCTTCCTGCACAAGGCCCGGATCCTCATGGGCAATGAGGAGAATGGCTTCCTGATGATGCCGAACGATACTATCCACCAACGCAGGCTGCTCGTTTGTAATCAAAGCGACTTCGTTGACCGGCAGATCCTTTGCCGTGACGATTGTGAACTCATTCCATGGAAAACCTTCGGGGAAGCGGATGTCCCTGACTCGACCTGCGGCAATGGTGGTGCGAATCGTTCGTCCCGTCAGGGCTCCTTCCACATGCATGTCGTCAATATAGCGCGAGCGACCGGTAAGCTTGTGGGCACCTTCGCGACGGGTCACGGAACGACCCACATACCGTAGTTCATGATGTTCGGGAGGCGAAACTGTCATGTGCTCTCGAGAAAACTCTCCATCGGGACCTGAATGTTTCATCCTCGTGCGACGGCAGGTCTCGTCAACCGATATTGCCGTAGGCTTGTTCCAAACTGGCCGGCGAGGATCGCACGACAGCGTTTCTTTGCTTGCAGCGAGGCGCCTGTGGTTCTCATCCTCGTAGTCTTAACGCTGCCCGGCAAAGCCGGGCCAACAAAGGATATTATTGAATGAGTGTGCTTCCCGCTCCCCTTAATCCCCCTGATCGTGTACTTCTCGGTCCCGGCCCCAGCGATGTCTCCTCTCGTATTCTGCGAGCCCTTTCGGCACCGACCATCGGCCACCTGGACCCACATTACCTGGAGCTGATGGATGAGGTTCGGTCAATGCTGCGAGAGGTTTTCCGGACAGAAAACGAGCTGACCCTCGCCGTTTCCGCGACGGGTATGGCGGGAATGGAGTGCATCATCTCGAACCTGCTGGAGTGTGGGGACGAGATGATTGTTTGCATCAACGGTGTTTTCGGCGGGCGGATGGCGGATATGGCCTCCCGGCAGGGAATCGTTGTCCACAAACTCGAGGCGGAATGGGGCCGGGTTTTTGATCTCGCGCAGATCGAAGAGGCCTTCAAGAGGCACCCCGGTGCCAAGGCGATCGGTATCGTGCATGCCGAAACCTCGACGGGCGCTCACCAGCCTATGGATGGAATTGGAGAACTCGCCCACCGGAATGGCTCCCTTCTGATTGTGGATGCGGTCACTTCTCTCGGGGGTGTGGATGTTCGTATCGACGACTGGGGGGTCGATGCGTGTTACAGCGCGACACAGAAGTGCCTGTCCTGTCCTCCGGGGCTGGCCCCCGTGACGTTTTCAAAGCGAGCCGAGGAGAAGATGGCGGGTCGGACATCAAAGTGTGTCTCCTGGTACCTCGACGTGAGTATGGTGCGCGACTACTGGGGGAGTGCGCGTTCTTATCATCATACCGCACCCATTAATATGACGTATGCTCTTCGCGAAGCGTTATTGATCATTTTGGAGGAGGGGCTTGATGTTCGATTTGCCCGGCATGAACGGAATCATCGTGCTCTTCGGGCGGGTCTTGAAGCGATGGGTGTCTCCTATATCCCGCAGCATTCGTTAACGACACTCAATTGTATTGGCATTCCCGACGGGGTGGATGACGTCGTCGCGCGCAAACATCTGCTGGAGCAGTATGGGATCGAGATTGGCTCGGGCCTGGGGCCCTTCAAGGGCAGAGCCTGGCGAATCGGCCTGATGGGCGAGTCCAGTAGTGAAAGGAATGTAATGCTTGTTTTGAGTGCGCTCGAGTCGGCACTCACGAGACAGAATGTTTCCTTCAAGGAAGGCGTCGGACCGGCGGCGGCACAGGCAGTTTATGGCTCTCGCGACTGACCAACGAAGCAGCGCCACTCGCGTGATGGAACGATGCGCCCGGCTTGCCGAGTTCACCGAAGAACCCGGACACATAACCCGAACCTACCTCTCTTCATCAATGCTTGGTTTACACCGCGAGGTTTCTGACTGGATGAGAGAGGCGGGTTTGGAGGTACGCGTCGACAACGCCGGCAACATTGTGGGCAGACGTTTATCCGGCACAAGGGACGCGAAGGTTTTTACAATCGGGTCACATCTGGATACGGTTCCCAACGCAGGTCGATATGACGGTATACTCGGGGTGATTGTTGGAATTGAAGCTGCAGGGATTTTGCGCCATGAGTCATTACCTTTCGATCTCGAGGTTGTGGGCTTTTCAGAAGAAGAAGGTGTTCGGTTCAACATGCCGTTTATCGGGAGTCGAGCTTATGCGGGTACGTTTGACTCCTCACTTTTGTCGCTCAGCGACGCACATGGAGAGACTGTCGCAGACGCTATTCGTTTCTTCGGCCTGAATCCGGACATGATCGGAGAGGCAGCAGTTTCATCGGAGGATCTGCTTGGATTCCTCGAGGTGCATATTGAGCAGGGACCGGTTCTTCAGCAGCGCGGCATGCCGGTCGCGGCTGTAGAGCATATATCCGGTCAGACCCGCCTGCATGCCGTTGTTACCGGTGAGACCCGTCACGCGGGTACAACCCCGATGAACGCTCGTCATGATGCTCTTGCAGGTGCTTCTGAGATCGTTCTTGCCGTGGAACGGCTCGGAATCGAGGGCGCTGCTGATGTCATGACGGTTGGCCGCCTGGTTGTATCTCCAAACGTTCCCAATTGTGTGCCCGGATCCGTTGCCCTGACGGTGGATATCCGACATGCGGAAGACGCTCGTCGGGCGAAAGCGGAAGCACAGTTGATGCAAAAGGCGGAGCGTATTGCCACTGATCGCGGATTGATGTTTCATCTCACGGACCGGCGCGAAACACCATGTGTTTTGTGTAACGGTGATTTGACGGACTGCCTTGCGGAATCCATCGCGGTCGCAACTGAGCAGCCGGCGTTTCGTCACTTCAGCGGGGCGGGTCACGACACAATGGTTATGGCGCAGGTGACGCGGACAGCCATGCTGTTTGTGCGTTGCCGCGACGGCATCAGCCACAATCCGGAGGAAAGCGTCACGATCGAGGATGTTGGCGTTGCCGTTGAAGCGACCGTTGATTTTCTGCGCAGGCTGGGGAGGCGGGCTTCCTGAAGCGCTCCATGCTTCCAAAGCCCGGTATTTTCGCTTGCCGAGTAATGATGGGTTGAGTCTGATCAATTTTTCAATGGAGGCCGTTTTGTGCTGGAATCGTTTGGAAGCACCCGGACAAGTGTTCAAGGTAACCACGCGCTGATCGCCCCGGACTCACACGTCGTCTCAGCATTGCCGGGATGGTCGAAAACCGATGCAGTCATACTGATTTCTCCACAGATGGGAGCGCGGTTCTGTATGTTCTTCGCCGTCATGCAACGCGGTGCAAAGAGCGCTCCTGCAGCAGAAGGGATGGAGAGATTCGCCTACGTGCTTGAAGGAGAGATTCGCATCCGGGAAGGCGGGAAAGTTCATGCGCTTAAACCGGGCTCATACGTTTTCTTCCCTCCTGACAGTGAGCTGACGATCGCGGCTGCCATGAACTCGCGATTGGTGCTGTTCGAAAAGCCGTGGTGTCCGTCGAGTAGCGGTGAAAAGCCGGGTTTCCTGTGTGGACATGAAAAAAAATGCAAAGCCGAACCGTTTCTTGGCGATCCCGACGCACGACTCAAAACACTCCTCCCGGACGATCAGGGTTTCGACATGGCTGTGAATCTGTTTTCCTTCAAGCCCGGTACCACCCTTCCTTTCGTGGAGACCCATGTTATGGAGCACGGACTTCTGATGGTCGAGGGGGGCGGCGTATATCGTCTGGATGATTCTTGGTATCCCGTGCAGAAAAGCGATGTGATCTGGATGGCTCCGTATTGTCCTCAGTGGTTTGTGGCTGCCGGCAAAAAACCGAGCGCGTATTTGTACTACAAAGATGTGCAACGCGATCCTCTGACAATGACATGAAACTGAAGCGTCCCGCCACTCCCCTCTCTGTCAATGGCGACCGGGTTTGCGCCGAAATACAGGAATTATCACAATTCATGGATGGAGAACCGCCGGGTGTCACACGGGTGGTTTTCACGGAGGCGGATCGGCAGGCGCGTGCGTGGTTGAGGGCGAAGTGCGTGAATTCAGGTCTCGTCACAAGGGAGGATGGCGTCGGGAATTTTTTTGCCCGTTGGGTCGGCTCTGAAGCGAACACGGCGGCCGTCGGCACCGGGTCTCATTGCGATGCAATTCCGAACTCAGGCGTCTACGATGGAACTGTAGGCGTTCTTGGAGGTCTCGAAGCGATTCGTACTCTGCAGGAATCAGGTTTCAAGCCGCGCCGAAGCATCGAATTGCTTATGTTCACCTCAGAGGAGCCAACCCGGTTTGGTATTGGTTGCCTGGGCAGCAGACTCTTGAGCGGCCGCGCGGATATTGGTTCCATTGACCGGTTGCTTGATGGCGAGGAAATGTCTGTGCGTGAAGCCGCAAGGCAGTCCGGATTCAATGGCGACCTGGAGAATGTATGTCTCTCATCAAACTACTACAGCCATTTTGTGGAGCTTCATATTGAGCAAGGTCCGGTCCTCGAGTGCGAAAGCATTCCGATTGGGGTTGTGACCGCAATTGCAGCTCCCGCCGCGCTCCGAATTATGTTTAAGGGGGAAGGCGGCCATGCAGGTACTGTATTGATGTCAGGCCGCCATGACGCACTGACGGCTGCGGCTGAGCTGGCCCTGGAGGTTGAGCGCGCGGGCCGGGAAAGCGAAAGCGCCGACACCGTTGCCACGACTGGTGTCTTCCGCCCTTTCCCGGGAGCCGTGAACAGCATTCCTTCACAATGTCTGTTGGAGATTGACGTTCGCGACACCTCCGAGAAGTCGCGGAATCGGGCTGTCGACCGCATCGTTTCCTTCGCTCATCAAGTTGCGGGGGAGCGTGGTGTCGATGTGCTGGTTGAAACAATCAACTCAGACCCTCCGGCCGTCTGCGATACGAGCGTCGTCGAGGCCGTTCAGGCATCAGCATCCGCGGAGAGCCTGGCAACACTGGACCTTGTAAGCCGCGCTTACCATGACTCTCTTTTTATGGCGACCCTGACGCGCACGGGAATGATCTTTATTCCATGCCGCAATGGCATCAGTCACCGGCCTGAAGAGTATGCCACTCCGGAGCATATTTGCGGAGGTGTGGCTGTCCTCGCCCGGACGCTGGCTGCGCTGTCTTTGTCAGAGGAGGAAGCATAGCGATCATGGACATCACTCGGGAGTCTGAAACAAAATCCGTCGATTTTTCCACCGCCAATGCGGAGGGGCTGCGTGCGCTGGAGAACGCCGTACATCGCGACCTGGAATTTCTACAGTATCCCCGGCGTGAATGGGTTTCACCGCGAACAGCAGCTGATGGTCGCCGGATTCTCGATGTGCTTGTTATCGGCGGTGGCCAGAGCGGACTTGTAACGGCGTTTGCTCTGATGCGCGAGCGAATCAACAACATCCTCGTGATCGATGAAAACGATGAAGGTCTCGAAGGACCGTGGCTGACGTTTGCGCGTATGAAAACACTGCGCACTCCAAAGTATCTGACAGGCCCGGATCTCGGTATTCCAAACCTGACGCCGCGCGCATGGTTCGAGGCGCAGTACGGAGAGGGAAGCTGGGAGGGGGTTGGGTTGGTCCCAAAAGAGGAATGGGCGCGCTATCTGGCATGGTATCGCAGATTACTCAAGATTGCCGTCCGGAACAGGACGCGGGCTGGTGCTATTGAGTGGTGGGAGGCTGAGGAGTGCTTTTGCATTCCCATCGTGTCCGAAGACGGACCCGGCGAGCTGCTGGCGCGCAAGGTTGTACTGGCGACGGGCATTTCGGGATCCGGTCAATGGCGTGTTCCCGACTTCGTGACGGACGAACTGCCGAGGCACTTTTATTCCCATACACGCGAGGATATCGATTTCGATGCGCTTCGCGGGAAACGTGTCGGTGTTCTTGGCGCGGGGGCCTCTGCATTCGATAATGCCAGCCTCTCTCTCGAAAACGGCGCATCGGAAGTCCATCTCTTCTTTCGGCGCAAGGAGCTTGTGCGCGTGAACCCGTATCGCTGGGCGGAGTTCAGCGGGTTTCTCAGGCATCATCGCGATTTGCCGGATGACCTGCGCTGGAAGTTCATTCACAAGATCATCTGTATGGGACAGCTTCCCCCCGCGGATACGTTCGAGCGTGCACGGCGACACCGTAATTTTCACCTTCATCCGGGATCCGCGGCTCACGGTATTGCTGTCGGTGACAAGGATTTCGTTCTGAAAACCGCTAATGGAGAGCACACGCTTGACTATCTGATTGTTGGTACAGGCTTCGTTACCGACCTTTCGTCCAGACCGGAGCTACAGAAGTTCAGCTCGAGCATTGCACTTTGGGAGGATCGTTTTTCACCACCGGCGGATGAGTGCCTCGAAGACATGCTGAGGCATCCCTACCTTGGGCCTCACTTTGAACTTACCGAAAAAAATGGTGGTGAGGCTCCATGGCTGTCTTCTATTTTCAACTATACATTCGGATGCCTGCTCAGTCAGGGATTCGGAGGTGCCAGCATCAGTGGTATGAAGTACAGTGTGCCCCGGCTTGTCGAGGGCATCACCGGCCAGCTCTATCGCGATGACATCGACCAGCACTTCGAGTCGTTGGAATCATTCAACCTCCGGGAATTTTAGTTATCATCCATGACAGGCACTCGCATTCTTAGAAGTCACCGGGTTGTTCTTCCGGATGGCGTTCGCCCCGCTACTCTTGTCATTGAGGATGGTGTTTTCAGCTCGATCACCGACCATGAAGCAAATATCCCCGGCGATTCTGTTGAGGATTTCGGAAATCTGGTGATTTCACCGGGCGGCATTGATGTTCATGTGCATGTCAACGAGCCAGGACGAACAAACTGGGAGGGCTTTGAAACGGCAACGCGAGCCGCCGCCGCCGGCGGAACGACGACAATTGCCGACATGCCACTCAATTCTCTTCCCGTAACGACATCCCGTAATGCGCTTCGTGCAAAGATTAAAGCCATGACCGGGAAACTACAGGCAGACGTTGCTCTATACGGCGGTTTGATTCCCGGCAACGTGGCCGAACTCGAAGGGCTCGTGCAGGGCGGTGTTGCGGGCATCAAGACGTTTCTCATTCCTTCAGGAATTGATGAGTTTCCCGCCTCCGGGGAAGCGGACCTTCTTCCCGCCGCAAAGGCGCTGGCTGCAGAGGGGCGGCCGCTTCTCGCACATGCGGAACTCGAACCGGCTGTTCCTTCGGTCTCTCCAAAGGGACTGTGGAGCCACATGGACTGGCTCGAATCCCGGCCAGCGGAGATGGAGAGTCGCGCTATCAAAATGCTGGTAAACATCGCCGCTGAAACTGGAGCACACATTCATATTGTTCACGTGGCTTCAGCTGAGGCGGTTGATGTGATTCGCAATGCGAAAACTCGCGGAGTTCCGGTGACAGCTGAGACATGCCCTCACTATCTGGCTTTTTGCGCTGACGATGTTCCACCCGGAAACACACTCTATAAGTGCGCTCCTCCTCTTCGCGAACCCCACCATCGAGAGGCACTCTGGCAAGCGCTGCGAGACGGAGCTCTCGACATGGTTGCCACGGATCACTCACCCTCACCGCCTGAGGTAAAGGCGCTGGAGACGGGCGACTTCCGGGCTGCATGGGGAGGAATTTCATCAATCCAATTTCTCCTCTCCGCGACGTGGACAGAGGCACGGAAACGCGGGTTTACATTCGAGGAACTGGCTGCATGGCTGTCAGTATCTCCCGCCTCTCTGTTGGGGCTCAAAGATCGCAAGGGATGTATCGCCACGGGATTTGATGCTGACATGGTTGTCTGGAATCCGGACGAAGAGTTTGTCGTGGAGGCGGGTTTTCTGAGAACTCGTCATCGGATTTCACCCTGGATTGGGCGTAATCTCTTTGGCCGTGTCGAGGAAACGATATTGCGCGGAGAGAGTGTTTATCGTTTCGGATCCGAAGTCGCGACAAAACACGGAGAATTTCTTTCACGCAAAGGCCAGCCATGAACCTTGCCGATCTTAATGCTTTTTCTGTGGATGCCGCTCGTGCGGAATTCCTGCGTTGCTGTGGATCCTTAAAATGGGCCAACGCCATGGTGGACAAGCGCCCTTATAATTCGGTGGAGGATTTGTTCGAGTGGTCCGGTCAGGTGGCAGGGCGCCTTGAGAGAAATGACTGGCTGGAGGCGTTTTCTCATCATCCCCGTATTGGAGATATGGAAAGCCTGCGAGCAAGGTTTACGATAACAAAGGACCTGTCTCTGGCGGAGCAGGCCGGAGCGGCCGACGCATCCGAAGAGGTTATTCAGGCGCTTGCCCGGGAGAACGACACGTACTTTAATCGGTTTGGGTACATCTTCATTGTTTGTGCGACAGGAAAAGGAGCGGCGGAAATGCTCGACATTCTTCGTTCACGGTTGTCCAATAATCCTGAACAGGAACTTCTGATCGCAGCCGGCGAACAGAACAGAATCACACAACTCCGACTGGAGAAACTCTTCTCATGAGCGGTATTACCAGCCATGTACTCGACACATCCCTTGGTACTCCGGCGGATGGTCTTCGCATCGTGCTTGAGCGACGATCAAACACGAATAAATGGACAGTTCTCGGAGATCTTGAGACGAATGCAGACGGCCGCGTGCCAGGGCTTTTTCCCGAGACCACCCGACTGGAAGCGGATTCGTACCGTATAACCTTCCATACGGGCACCTATTTCAGGAAAACAGGCCGTCCGGTGTTTTATCCCGTTGTGCATGTGCATTTTGAAATTACAAATACCACTGAACACTACCATATCCCGCTGCTGTTGAGCCCCTTCGGCTACAGCACATATCGGGGAAGCTGATGCGGCGACTGTCCTCAATAGCAGGTCGTCAGGGCTCCATCCACAAGAATCGTTTGCCCTGTCACGTATGTGTTTGCGGGAGAGCATAGAAACGCGGCGACACGGCCGAATTCCTTCGGATCACCATACCTTCCGACAGGAATGGCTTTCTGCTCCAGAGTCTTCACCTCTTCGAGCGACAGTGATTCACGCTTGGCACGTATCCCGTCCAATTGTGCAACCCGATCCGTATCGAACCGTCCCGGGCACAAAACGTTCAGCAGAATATCGCGGTCCCCGTATTCGATTGCGAGCGATTTGACCAGTCCGGTAATTCCAGTCCGAAACACGTTGGAGAGCAGGAGATTTGGAAGGGCCATGCGGGTGGATGAGGAAGCGA
Organism: Candidatus Sumerlaeia bacterium; assembly: GCA_028284075.1. Taxonomy (GTDB): domain Bacteria; phylum Sumerlaeota; class Sumerlaeia; order SLMS01; family JAHLLQ01; genus JAJFLJ01. Next base: position 93,509 of record JANQSL010000070.1, read on the forward strand.
TAGTGACAACGCGTCCACCATTTTCCTCCAGATATGGAAGGGCTTCGCGGACGGAGCGTACGATACTCATCAAGGTCAGCTCGAAGGCCTGCCTCCATGCATCGTCATCAAACTTTGCAAATGTTCCGGCAGGGGGTCCCCCGGCGTTACAGACAAGGGCATAGAGGCTGCCGCATTTATCGATAGTTGTGTTGATGGCTGTGACAATACTGTCGGTTTTTGACACATCACCGACAACGTAGTCGGGACGATTCCCCGTCTCCCGTTCTATTTCGCTCTGCGCCGCCCGGAGGCGATTCTCCTCGCGTGCAACCAGTACAACACGCGCTCCCTCGCGTGCCAGCTCCAGTGCACAACCTTTGCCCAGACCAGCACTCGAAGCGAAAACAAGCGCCCCTTTTCCGTTCAGGTTCAACTCCATAACAGATGACTCCGTAAAAATCGACAATAACGTACAGATAGCTGATTTATCGGGTGCGAAGCAAGTGCAGCCTTGTTTCAGCAAGAATCGCGTTGCCCATGATGGCCACCGTCGGTTTTTACAGGCACCTTCAGCCAATGAAGAAGCAAATACACCAGGGGAGATTTCCACGATGATGATTCATCTTCGACTGTTGTTGCCTGCAATTCTGACTCTGCTCGTTTCCAGGGCTTTTGGGGCGGCCGATTCCGAAGTTCGCGCAATCTGGATAACGCGGTGGGATTACAAGACTGCGGAGGATGTCCGGAAAATTGTCGAAAACTGCGAAACGATTAACACTAATCTTTTGTTGTTTCAAGTACGGGGAAACGGTACCGTGTTTTACCGTTCCGAAATCGAACCCTGGGCATGGGAGCTGACCGGCGACGATGCATCAACAACGGGAAGAGATCCTGGATGGGACCCTCTTGCCGTTGCCATTGAGGAGGCACACGGGCGTGGTCTGGAGCTGCATGCCTATGTCAACGTGTTTCCCGCATGGCGTACTCAGGAGTACGCGCCGCGGGATTCAGGCCAACTCTGGTGGGACCACCCGGACTGGTTCATGTGCGACGCGGCCGGACGGCGTATGATACCACGCGACCCGAACCATGATGAGAATGTTTCACGTCCTTGGTACAGTTTCATCAGCCCGGGTGTTCCTGAGGTGCAGGACTATCTGGCGTCCCTGTTCGAAGAGCTGGTCGCAAACTACGATGTTGATGGCGTGCACTACGATTACATTCGTTACCCTCACGAAATTCATGAAGTCGATCCGGACTACAAACAACGAGAGAAGGCCTTGGGCAACTGGTCCTATGATCCCATCAGTCTCGCGCGTTTTTCAAGGGAGACAGGTGTATGCTCCCCCGATGAGAGTCCGGAGGACTGGACACGGTGGCGGGCCTCTCAGATTTCAGAAATGGTTCGTAAGGCGGACGAATTGATGCGGAAGCACGACCCGGACATCTTTGTTTCGGCCGCTGTCATGGCGGATCCTGATGATGCGTATCAAACAAAGTACCAGGACTACATCACGTGGATGAAGCAGGGCTGGCTGAATGCCGCCATCACGATGGGTTACACCAGTGACAACGAGAAGTACGAGAAGCGCATGCGGAATCTTGCTTCGCGTCGTGTTGAGGGGCAGTACATTGTACCTGGCCTTGGCTTCAAGAATGACGGAGAAACCATCAAAAAACAGATTGAGCTGACTCGTCAGTACAATATGGACGGCTTTAGCGGCTTTGCGTATTCGCATCTGTTTGATCGGAACAACGGTCATGCACCGAAGCAACTCGCCACGGAACTGCTTGAGGGACCGATGAAGGAAAAGGCCTCACTACCCTGGGAGGAGAGCCCTTCGAAGGACTAGTTTCAACCCTCGAAGAATCTCTACTCTGACGGCTGGCCAAAACGAAGTGGTGTACCAGATGGTACGCCACCGATCTCTTTCGGAAACCAGGCCACTTGACACGTATTGCGTCTTCGCATCGTTTGCGGAATCCGATTCGCAGAGGAACGACGGTGCATGATGCGCTGATGCATCCTGCAACCGGTTTCACAGCTTGTTTTTGCCATGGCCCGGACCTCGCGCGCGTTTTCGTTGAAGGCAAAACAGCCTTCGAATTGAAAAACGGAGGTCTTTCCATGAAGACCCAACATACTTGTCGTCCCTTTGGTAAAGCTCTGCCGGTTGGTGCGATATGTTTCGTTCTTGCCGGAGCAGGTTCACCATCGACTGCACGGCCCGACAAACCGCGCTCCCACGGAGATTCAAATCCGATCGTCGAAGTCCGGACGATCGACGGCATAAACAATAATCCTTCGGAACCATTGTGGGGGGCGGCGGGTGAATCGTTTGTGCGTTTCGCAACTGTTGCGTATGAAGACGGTGTTTCTCTTCCCTCCGGTAATGACAGGCCTGGCGCTCGTGCGGTGAGCAATGCTGTGTGTGCACAAACGGAGAGCCTTCCGAATGATGTCGGCTATACCGATTACCTCTGGCAATGGGGGCAGTTTCTCGATCACGACATTACCGAGACGCCGCTCCTCGATCCGGCCGAACCTTTTAACATTCCTGTTCCTACTGGTGACATATGGTTCGACCCGACTTTTACCGGAACGGTCATTATTCCCATGAACCGCTCGTTCCATGAAACGGATCAATCCGGCGTTGCTCAACAGGTGAATCTGATTACCGCCTATGTCGATGCCTCCAACGTCTATGGTTCGGATGAGGAACGTGCACATACGCTCCGGGCCAACGACGGCACCGGACGGCTGAAGATCAGTGATGGTGATTTATTGCCTTACAACACCGAGGGTCTTGAAAATGCCGGCGGAACATCTGCAACATTGTTTCTCGCAGGTGATGTTCGCGCCAACGAACAGATCTACCTGACGGCGATGCACACGCTGTTTGTTCGTGAACACAATCACTGGGCGGATTTGATTCGCGAACAGAGCAACTCGATGAAGAAATCCCGTTTTCGTGAACGAACCCTTCCGGGGGTTACACCGGACATGTCCGGTGACGATGTCTACGAACTGGCGCGGGCCATCGTTGGCGCGGAGATGCAGGTTATTACGTATCGGGATTTTCTTGGGACTCTGTTGGGACACGACGCACTACCACCATATCGCGGTTACAGGCCAAACATCAACGCAGGGATCACCAATGTCTTTGCCACGGCGGCCTTTCGTCTCGGTCACACAATGCTCTCATCCGAACTGTTACGTCTCGATCGAAACGGAGAACCCATCGAAGCGGGCAACATCGCACTGGCTAACGCGTTCTTCTCACCCTCGGAGATCACTGACAACGGCGGGATCGAACCGCTGCTTCGCGGTCTGGCCGCGCAACCCGCCCAGTCCATCGATCCCCATCTTGTCGACGATGTGCGCAATTTCCTCTTTGGCCCTCCGGGATCCGGCGGATTCGATCTGGCCTCATTGAATATTCAACGCGGCCGTGACCACGGGCTTCCATCCTACAATCAGGTGCGCGCGGACTTCGGACTCAATCATGTTTCAGAATTCAGCGAAATCTCTCGGAACCCGGAGCGACAGGCCAGTCTGTCAAGTGTATACGCCTCACCCGACGACATCGATCCATGGGTCGGTATGCTGAGTGAGGATCACGTACCGGGTGCACTGGTGGGAGAGACATTATTTACGATTCTGATTGAACAGTTCGGTGCGTTGCGGGACGGAGATCGGTTCTGGTATCAGAACTCCCTTCCGAGAGAGCTTCAGAATATCGCCGAGGCACAAACACTGGCAGGCATCATTCGCCGCAACACGACAATTCGCGGTGAAATTCAGGACGACGTTTTCAAGGTCAGGCAGCAGAACGAAGAAAAGCCGCCGCATCGTGAGCGCGACAGAAGAAGTCGTCGAGGACGTTAAGCCCGAACCACAGTCCAATACTACAGAAAGAATGGGCCGCATAAAGCGGCCCATTCTCAAGCATGCGGTGCGTTTACTGTCAGCGATGCACGGCCACGTAACTGCTCAACGTCCGAATATAGTTTGTACGCGCAAGCTCCGAAGGGTTTTCCACCGCCTGATGGCTAAGGGCGCCACGCATCTGTTCGATCGATTCGTAGTCGTGTTCTTCCATCCATGTGCGGATGCCGTCGATAACAGTGGACAGCCAGTCGATTCCATTCTTGAGCAGAGCCGATGTCATGGCTGCCGCGCTTGCTCCCGCCATCATACACTTGATGACGTCCTCGGGGCGGTGAACCCCGCCCGTGATAACGAGATGGGCCGGCACGCGACCGTGCAGGAGTGCCGTCCATCTCAGCCTCAACCGCAACTCATCTGACGTACTGAGGCGAATGTTTGGGACGACTTCGAGCTCCTCGATGTCAAAGTCCGGCTGATAAAACCGGTTGAAGAGCACCAGTGCACTGGCGCCGGCCTCAACCAGGCGGCGCGCAATGTTGGCTGGCGACGTAAAAAACGGACTGAGCTTGACAGCCACCGGAATTGAAACCTGCTCGCAAACCGATCGCACGAGTGCTGTTTGCCGATCTTCGATCTCAATGGAAGTGACATTCGGATCAGCTGCCAGCTCATACGTGTTCAACTCGATCCCGTCGGCACCTGCCAACTCAAGCAGACGAGCTATCCGTGTCCATGCACCAGGCGTATGCGCATTGAGGCTGGCGAAAACCGGAATTCGGAGGGCACGCTTCGCTTTTCTGACATGATTCAAGTAGACTGATTCGTCCATCTCAAAATCCGGCAGTTCCGGAAGGTAAGACAAGGCCTCGGAGTAACTTTCGGCCCCGAGATTCAGATAGTTGTCGAGAGCGTCCTGCTCAGCCTTGATTTGCTCTTCGAAAAGAGAATGCAGTGCGATTGCGCCGGCTCCGGCACGCTCCAGTGCAACCAGTGTGTCCACTCGCTCGCACAACGGTGAGGATGATACAATGATGGGGCTCTTCAATTCGTGTCCCAGATAGCGCGTGGTGAGATCGATCATTACTCAGATCCTTTCCTGGAAGAGGCTTCCGTAACAGGGGCCTCGCCAAAGTGTTCCGCGGGTGCGGCCGCCAGATCGCGATAATACTCCCAGCGGCGGTAAATATCACTCTGGGCTTCAGAAAGAAGCTCACCGGCGAGTTCTGGAGCGCTGTGCGCCAGCATGTTGTAGCGCGCCTCATTGTAGGCAAACTCGCGCAACGGAATACTCGGCTCACGGGAATCCAGAGTGAGCGGGTTTTTGCCGCTCTCCGCGAGAGCGGGGTTGTATCTGAGCAGTGGCCAGTAGCCGGATTGAACGGCGGCTTTTTGTTGAGAGAAACCCTTCGACAAATCATATCCGTGAGCAATACAGTGACTGTATGCGAGAACCAGTGACGGCCCCTGCCATGCGTCCGCCTCGCGAAGTGCTCGGATGGTCTGTGTATCGTTACCTCCCATTGCAACACGGGCCACATAGACGTTGCCATACGTCATTGCGAGTGCAGCCAGATCCTTCTTGCCGGTTCGTTTTCCTCCGGCGGCAAACTTTGCAACAGCACCTCGCGCCGTCGACTTTGACTGTTGTCCACCTGTGTTCGAGTAAACCTCCGTGTCCAGTACCAGAACGTTTACGTCCAGTCCTGATGCCAGTACATGGTCGAGACCGCCGAATCCGATATCGTAGGCCCATCCGTCGCCGCCGACGATCCAAAGTGATTGCCTGACAAGGGAATCCAAAACGCCCAGCAGCGTCTTTGCATCGTGCGAATCCAGCAGCTCCAGATCAGCCTGAAGCTGAGCAACTCGTTTTCGTTGTGCCACAATTCCCTGCTCGCCTGATTGATCCGCTTGCAGAACATCCGCAACAAGGCGTTCATCCAGTGCATCGGCCAGCCTTCTGAGCAGCAGCTGCGCAAAGTCACGTTTGGTATCCAGCGAAAGCCGCATTCCCAAACCAAATTCGGCGTTGTCCTCGAACAACGAGTTATTCCATGTAGGCCCGCGGCCATCGCTGTTGGTTGTCCAGGGTGTTGTCGGCAGGTTTCCTCCATAAATCGAGGAACACCCCGTGGCATTGGCCACGACCATCCGGTCCCCGAAAAGCTGAGTAACGAGCTTGATATAGGGTGTTTCTCCACAGCCTGCACAAGCGCCGGAGAACTCGAAAAGCGGTTCCAGAAGCTGAACGTCCTTCACACGCGAATGATCCAGTGTCGCACGATCGGTCTGGGGAAGTCCGAGAAATGCCTCCCAGTTTCGGCGATCGCGTTCGATAATCTCCTCCTTGGGCGCCATATTGATGGCCTTCCGCCCCGCCTCACTCTTGTTTTTTGCCGGGCATGCCTCGACGCAGAGTGAGCAGCCGGTGCAGTCGTCCGGTGCAATTTGCAACACGTACACTAAATCCTTGCGATCGAGCCACTTCGATGTGGCCGTCTTGAATTCATCACTCGCCTGGTTGACCGCGCCGGGAGGAACCAGTTTCGCACGAATCACTCCATGAGGACAGGCCATGACACACTTGCCGCACTGAATACAGACTGACGGATCCCAGTCAGGAATCGTTGCGGCAATATCGCGCTTTTCGTACTTTGTGGTTCCTGTTGGAAAGGTTCCATCACACGGAAATGCGCTGACGGGAAGATTGTCGCCACGTTGTTCGATGAGTTTCACCGTCACGTCTTTTACAAAGGGTGGTGCTCCGTTGAGGCAGGCTTCCGCCATGGCAAGGTCTGATGTCGCCTCAGCTGGCACACGGATTTCGTGAAGACGCTCCAGCGCCGCGTCCACCGCTGCCTGATTGCGTTTGACGATCACATCACCCCTGCGGCCGTAAGCCTTGTCGATGGATTCCTTGATCTTCTGAATTGCCAACGGACGCTCGAGGATACCGCTCAGGGCAAAGAAACAGGTCTGCATGACCGTATTGATACGGCGGCCGAGCCCCGCCTCCCGTGCAACGGACAGTGCATCCACGACATGGAAACGCAGTTGTTTGTGAACAATTTGCTCCTGTACCGCTCGCGGGAGCCGGTCCCATACCTCTTCCTTTTTGTAGGGTGTGTTCAGCAGGAACGTGGAGCCATGATCCGCCAGATCGAGGAGTGCCACTCGGTCAATAAACTGCCACTGATGGCAAGCGACAAAGTCCGCCTTCTCAATCAGGTAGGGGGCGCGGATTTCCTCCGGTCCGAAGCGAAGATGAGAAACCGTGAGTGATCCTGACTTCTTCGAATCATAAATAAAATAACCCTGTGCGAAGAGGTCCGTTTCCTCGCCGATAATCTTGATGGTGTTTTTGTTGGCTCCAACTGTTCCGTCTGAACCCAGTCCGAAAAAGACCGCGCGACGCGTCTTTTTGCCCTCAATCGAGTAGGCCGAATCCCAATCGAGACTCCTGTGTGTGACATCGTCGTGGATACCAACCGTGAAGTGATTCTTGGGAATGTCTTGCCCAAGCTCATCAAACACGCATCTGGCCATCGCCGGGTTGAATTCTTTCGATGACAAACCGTATCGTCCGCCAATGACGCGCGGCATTGTATCGAATGGCTTTGATCGGGTGGCGACAGCCTCTGCCAGCGCCGTAACAACATCCTGGTAAAGAGGTTCACCCGTTGCGCCCGGTTCCTTTGTCCGATCCAGTACTGCAATCGATCGCACCGTCGGAGGAAGAGCATCGAGAAATGACTCTGTGGGGAACGGGCGATAAAGTCGAACCTTGAGCACACCGGTCTTGTCACCCGACTCGTTCAGCGCCGCTGCCGTTGCCGCGACGGTTTCCGCTCCCGACCCCATGACAACCACAACCCGCTCTGCATCCGGAGCGCCCTCATAGTCGACGAGGCGATACTGACGCCCCGTCAATTCAGCAAATCGATCCATCGTGCCCTGGACGATGGCGGGACAGGCGAGATAGAAGGGATTAATACCTTCACGGCTCTGAAAGAACGTGTCCGGGTTTTGTGCTGTCCCACGAACAACGGGGTTCTTCGGTGTCATGGCGCGAGCCCGGAAGGCTGCGATCGCTTCCGGCGAAACAATGGCTTTCATCTGATCAGAATCAACAAGATGAATTTTGTTGATTTCATGGGATGTCCGGAAGCCATCGAAGAAATGAAGGAACGGGATTCGGCTTTCCAGCGTTGCGGCGTGTGAAACGACCGCGAGGTCGTGAGCCTCCTGCACTGTATTCGATGCCAGCAGGGCAAAACCGGTCGTTCGGGCAGCCATCACATCGCTGTGATCGCCAAAAATAGAAAGGGCGTGTGTGGCGATCGTTCGAGCGGCCACATGAATCACACAAGGCGTGAGTTCTCCCGCGATCTTGAACATGTTCGGGAGCATAAGCAGCAACCCCTGTGATGCCGTGTAGGTCGTTGCCAGGCTGCCGACTTGAAGGGCGCCGTGCAGTGCTCCCGCCACGCCCGCCTCGCTCTGCATCTCCTCGATCCGCGGCACGGCTCCCCACAGGTTGGGCCTGCCCTGAGATGCCCACATGTCCGCCCATTCTCCCATGGGCGAAGAGGGCGTGATGGGGTAGATGGCCACCACCTCATTGAGAGCGTAGGATGCGAGAGCGACCGCTTCGTTGGCATCGAGAGTACGTGTTTTCGGGGGCATAACAAATCTCCTGAGACAATACGGATATTGCTTATCTCGATTTTGGCATGAGGCGCAAGGCCAACTTGCGCGGCGTCACCGGCCCGAACACAAAAGCCCGCCCTGGCCGTCATCAGTGGATGAATTGTGGATGCTTCTTGCGACAACGAGGGAGCCCGGTGTCGACTCTCTCCGCGTTGCTCGTCTCCGATCCCCTGCAGCGGTAGCTCCGCCAACAAAAGGCTCTCAGGAATGGCTCAGGATCTTCTCTGGCTTAATGGCGATATCATGCCTCTCGAAGAGGGGCGGGTGAACGTGCAGGATCGAGGCCTGCTTTTCTCCGACGGAATCTATGAAGTCATCAATTTCTACAACGGCAAGCCGTTCACATTACGTGAGCACCTTGAGCGCTGGGAGAAAAGCGCTTCTGGTATTCTGTTGGATTCACCCGGAACCATCGAGGAACGAATGCAGGTCCTGATGGATCTGGCCGGAAAGAGCGGTTATCGGAACGCATCGGTCTACGGACAGTTGACTCGCGGCACAGCGCCTCGAAACCACCTGTTTCCATCGAACGACACGCCTCCGACGGAATTCTGGTTCGCTCGTCCGACGCCTGAGTTCACTTCCGGGGTGAAGGAAAAAGGCGTTTCGCTGGCGACACATCCCGACGAACGGTGGGAACACTGCGAATTTAAAACGATCTCGCTTCTTCCCAACTGCCTCGCGAAGGAGCGTGCGAAGCGTCAGGGGGCTTTCGAGGCACTACAGTATCTCAAGAACGATATTGTCACTGAGTGTTCCGCCTCTAATGCATGGTGCGTGCGCGACGGAGTTGTGTTTACTCACCCGGCAACTCATCGGATTTTGAATGGTATCACGCGCATGGCGATTATCGATGTCGCGTATGCACTGGGAATCGAAGTCAGAGAGGAGGCCGTTTCGCTCAGAGAGTTTCTTGCCTCTGATGAAGTCTTCATCAGCTCCACCACGATGGAAGTGATGCCGGTTACCGCCATCGACAACAAGCCTGTGGGATCGGGCCGGGTTGGTTCCGTTACAACAAAGTTGATGAAGGGTCTGCGTGAACGGATTGTGGCGGACTGCGAAGCGGCCGCAGTATAGCAAGCTCCTAGAGTCCCAGAACTTCCAGTTTCACCGGGATAACCCCTCGCGCGGGCGGCGCAAGTTGTTCGAAGGCGGCCTCTGAAAGGTCGATGATTCTGTTTTTGGTATTCGGAAAGCGATCATTGATACGAACCACAACGCTACGGCCGTTTTCCGCGTTTGTGACCCGCACCCGGGTACCGAAGGAGAGTGTTTTGTGGGCTGCCGTCATGGCACGCTGATTGTAGATTTCACCGCTGGCGGTGGTTTTTCCATGAAACCCCGGGCCATACCAGGATGCCTCTCCCGCGGGAATGTACTTTCCCCGCGGGGAAGACACGGCTCCACCACGGGCGCAGTTTAAACACATCCCGGCGCAGACAAAGACCGCGAGGGTCAGGATTGATATCTGCCACTTTGTACGTCGTGGCAGGGGAGAACCGGAGCTTGTGGGGTTATCCATGCAAAGCCGTCGCTTGTTGTGATTCACGAATGACAGCACAGATTTCTTCGAAATCGATGCCCGTGTCGGTCAGCGCACGGAGTTCATCCATCTCACCGGTTTTTTCCAGCAGGCGATCGCGAACGATTGTTGCGCTATCGAGGAATACTTCATAAGTCGCGTTGTTGAGCAGACTGATGGTATACGGAGCCACGAGTTCATCCACGTAGAACAACGGATTCATGTCCGGCGAAGACGGTGCGGTACCACTCCAGAGGAGCCTGGCGGGCGCCGCTCCGGCAATTGCGCACCTGCGGAAGCGTTCACCGAAGAACAACTCGCGGAAACGGGTATGCAGCCGTTGGCAATTGGCGAGTGCTGCGCGATCCTCCAGACGCAACAACGGGAGAACCTCGTCACGGCCCTCCTTTTGCAGCGCAAGTTCCTCCAGTTTTCGATTCACAGCACCGTCGATGATATTGACCTCCACGGCAATAACGGCACGAAGCGTGTGGAGCGGTTTTCCCGCAGCCAGAGCATCTTCATATCCACCTATAATTGCTTCTGTTGCTGCATCGAAGTCAGAAGTGGAAAGAACCCCCGTGATACAGAGACTGGTGCCTGCGCAAATCAGTTCGCGGGAGGCGGCAAGACCCGCTTTTGTGTTGGGAACTGCGAACATCAGATTTTTCTGATCGTAGGATCGATCCGTTTCCAGTACCGCATCGCGAATAGCGGTCGCATTATCCACTTCCGCCCCGGGTGCGGGCATGCAGGCGAAGCCATCATCACCACCCGAATTCGTCCAGACAGGCAACAGTGCGTCGGCGGCGTCCAGAATGTCTTCCTTTGCACCAGAGATCAAAATACCTCGCAGACCCTCGCCCTCGACGCGTTGTTCCGCCACGGATCGCGTAAACGAACCCGGTTGTGAGCGGTCGATCCAGATGCTTTGACCGTGACGTAAAACACGATGAGTCGGAAGGGGCGAATCCGCCCATTCATCGGTTGTCATCATTTGTGCCACACGGCGACCGTGGCGCCCTCCTTCATGCTCAGTGGCGATGAAGATATTGAACAGATCACAGGGATCTTCATCAATATGGTCGCATCCAACAACCATGATGTTTGCATCATTATGCTGGCGAGCCAGCCGTGCGAGTTCCGCTGTCCGTATGTTTGCCGCACGAACCTTGGAAAATCTGTTCGCGGCCATCGTCATCCCGTTGCCACTGCGGCAAATAATCAGACCAAAATCCGCCACGCCGTGCGAGACGGCTCGCGCCACACGCGACGCATAGATTGGATAATCGGTCGATTCGGCGGTGGCTGTTCCGCAGTCGAGCACAAAATGTCCCTGCCTGCCGAGCCTGTCACGAAGTTCGTTTTTCTTTTCAAAGCCGCCGTGATCGGTGCCAATGGCGATACGCAGAGACATGCGAAAACATCCTCGAGCAGTTTGGACCCTCAGACAAGAGCGCCCCCCCCCTTTGAGCCAAGCCGTTTTACTGAGGTACCGGGTGCAGGATGCGAACTTTGTAGTCGATGGTAACGGACCAGGAAGCTCCCGGTGCCAGTTTGAGATCCCACACGGGCATCACGACGGCGCTTTGATGAACGCGTTCGAGTCCGGCTTCGGAGTTTGATACCGTCTCGACGGGGAGGCGCCAGTGGGTTGCCGACTTCGAGAGAAGCCATTCGATGCTAAGACCTCTGAGCCCGTCCACCGCACGAAACGAAGTCGCCTTTTCGACGGCTCCAGTGCTGTCAAGAAGGCGGCTGGGCATATCCACGCCGGCGACCTCATGGTATACGTCATCATGATGATCCGCAAGAAGGGCGACTCCAAACTCGATGCCGAATCCTGCGGCGAGCTCCGACTCTCCCCGGTTGATGATTCTGTATCGTGCGCGCATTTCCACGTTCCTGGCGCAGACATCGATCGTCTTTTCGATTCTCACTGGAAGACTGGCGGAGACGCCGGAACTGACAAGGCCTTCTCGCGCCATTGTAACGCTGGCACCTTTGTTGGTTGAGCTCCAGGCGCACGTGTAGGCTGCGTTGACAAAGTCACCGAGCTCCTCATGCTCTGAGTCCCGGAATTCCTCCGGCGTCGTGCCAGTGCCGATGAAGTGATCAATAAATGAACCGCGCCGGTACCAGTCCAAAGAGAGCATGCCAATCTCCACGTCTCCCTTTACGCGGAGATCGCCCTGAGACTTGCCTTCAATGACATCATGATACGCTTCGTGGCGGCGCATCAACGTGTCCAATATGTTTACTTCCGCGCCGCGCACATCGTGCTCAATCACGACTCCACCCCGATGGGGCTGCAAAGTCACACTCTGGAGCCGCGAATCGACGATAACTTCGGAGTGTCCGTCGACATCCATATCAATGGCGGTAACGGAGCACCATGGCTTGCCGCCATGAAACTTCTCGTCCGCCCATGTCTCCGCCGCAATCAGGTTGGAATAGGCGGAACCGCGAAGATTTGGAAGATACAGCCCGCCGAACACGCCATGCCATAACGGGTCATTATACTGGCCCCGCCACATACGGTCAAGCGCCTCGGCATATTCCGGTGTATTTCGAACGGTCTCCGGAAGATCATCGAGTTTCGCACTCACTCGCAGCATTTTCTTGTGCAGATGATTTGCTTCATCGTACCGGCTGAGAAACGAACGCCACGAGCTGTGTCCTCCGCCGTTTGTCCGCTGTTTGCGGACCTCCGGCGGCAGTGCCCATTCCATCATCTCCGGGTAACTGCCGGCCGGGAGGTAAACGCGACCCATCGGCTCAGTTGTGTCCAGAACATCTGAGAACGTTTGCAACCACAGCCAGTCGGAATTGTTACTGAGCTGCTCTGCAAAACGATACATCCAGCCCTGCTCGTAACAGTGCCAGTGTGACTCAGGCCAGAGGCCGAATTTCTCACCGTCATCCGCAACAACAGCCGTGCGCGCATACTTGTCCTTCGTGTTCTGGCGCAGCCATGATATTGTTTCGGCCGGATCACCGGAAGGAATGCAGTGACGCAGCCGCGAGTGAATCGGGAAAACGGCAATCGCGTTTCCCTGATCCTCCGTGAGCCAGTATCCAAGACAGCCGTTCTCGCCCACACCACCACCAAGAAAGTGCGCATCGTCCAGAACAGTATACTCGATGCCCGCGGCTTTTAGTGACTGTGGCAGCGTCGGTTCCCACACGCGTTCCGCGAGCCATGCTCCGCGGGGGCGGACACCAAATACATCCTCAAGCCAGTAAGACATTGCCAGCAGCTGCCCGATGCGATCCCGCTCCGGTATCATTGGCAGGATTGGCTCGTAAAACGCACCTCCGAGAAGTTCGACCTGGCGTCTCTCCACCAGTATCCCGAGGCGCTCGATATATTCCGGCCTGTGCTCGGCAATCCAGAGCAGCAATGCCCCCGAGTGGTGCAGGCAAGCGCGAAACGCCGGGTAGAATTCCAGCGTTTCCAGGAAGGGTGCATATGCCCGCTCGTACGCTCTGACAAAGACTTCGTCGGTGTTTCCCACCGGCTGGTGATTATGCACCGCAAAAATGAATTGAATCGAGGGATCTTCAAGCTCCCGGAGACGCTTTCCTTCTGTTCGGGTTTCAGTTTCAATGACAGGCATCGTGTATTGATCTCAGCAGGTGCCGAATCTCACGGCAAGCGGGAGCTTTCATCTCAACCCCTCATTGCGATAAAACTTCGTATATTGATCACACAAGCCGCTGGCGTGCCATCTGCTTGATCAGGCGTTCGTTCAGTTCTCGGGCCGGGTTGCGTCCCTGGGAGTGGATACGGAACTGGAGTGCGGCGACCTCCACCAAAATGGAAATGTTGCGTCCCGGTTCCACCGGAATCGTGAAGGTGCGAATGGACACATCCAGGACGTTCTCGAACTCCTCATCCAGACCCACACGATCAATGCGCGTGTCTCGGGTCCATCGCTCAAGTTTCACGATCAGATCGACTCGCTTTTCTTCGCGTACCGAGCCGGCACCAAACAACAGTTCCACGTCGACGATACCGAGTCCGCGCACCTCCATATGGTGTTGGACATTACTGGCCGCCGCTCCAACAACCAGCCCTTTACCGAGGCGTTTGGCCACGACCACATCATCCGCCACGAGTCGATGACCGCGCTCGATCAGTTCCAGACCGCATTCCGATTTGCCGACACCCGCGGTGCCCATGATGAGCACGCCAATACCGAAAACATCCACCAGGACACCGTGAACAAGAGTCGTTGGGGCGAATTCACGCTCCAGATAAAACGTCAGCAAGCTGGCAAAGCGTGTCGTGGGATGACTGGTTGTCAGGATTGCAATGTCACGTTCGTTTGCGATCTCCAGCAGTTCGTGTGGTGGCTTGTTGTTGTCGGTGACGATGAAGCACGGAATCTCGTACTCAAGTGCCTTCTCCAGCCGATGGCGGCGTTCCCCGGGACCCAGGCTTGCAAGGTAACCGGACTCCGTGTTGCCGAGAATTTGAATCCGGTTATGGGAAAAAACCTCGAGGAATCCGGCGAAGGCCAGACCCGGCCGGTTGAGATCCGCCTCTACAACAGGCGCGTCGATTCCCCTTTCTCCCGCCACCAGGTGGAGATCGAACTGACGGCCTTTGTCTTCCAGCAAGCGGGAGACGGTCAGGTTGACTGGCAATTCAATCGTCCTTCCCGACGGGATGCGTCACGAGTCGGGACGAAATGCGACAGGGTCAAGGAGACAAAGACGGGTTGAGTTGTCGAGACGCCGCTAAGTCTCCCTCAGGAACCGTACAATCGATGCCGTTTTCTGAGGATCCACGCCAGGGACAGTACCAAGTTCGTCGCGAGGGGGAATCCGCCAGGCCTTGCGGCCGAGGCCGAGGTAAAGGGCCTCCGCCTGAAAGAGTCCAAAGTCCGTGTAACCGTTTGTGTGAACGTGATTCAGCACGGAGCGGGAGCGAATCAGCCAGAACGTCTTGAGGAGAAGCAGCAGGATCGCAAGAGCGGTAACAAGGAGACCTGTGTCTCCTGCGATATTCAAAGCCCGGGACAGTTTCGGTTGGTAGACCTGGCGAGCCGCCCCCGGAGGCGCGAAAACGATGCGGTCGTTGCAGACAATAATGGAATGTGGAAAACCAAGTGCTGCGCGATGGCTGTCGACGATGTCACGAACCGTCGCATCCCTGAAGGTGACAGGCAATGTCTGACCCTGCAGTAAACCGGGTTGTCCCACACCTGTGAACTGAAACTGTCCGAAAGACCCGTTGCTGGTGACGCGGCTTTGCAGTGCGCCCGCCTCGAACATCTCGAGCTCCTGCTGAGTCGTGAATGTGATGTCTCCGACTCTGGCCTCAAGAAGGTTTCCAATGCCTCTGTTTGAGTTCGGAAGCCCCGGGATTTCCTTGATTTTCACACCGACTGGATAGCCCTGGCGAATGCAGAGATGCCCGATGTTGATTCCTGTACTGTTCTCCTTTTGATTAAACCGGATCCAACCGTCAGACGCACCCATTGCCGTGTCCTGCCCCGCTTGCTGATAGTTGACAGTGGCTCGGATATGCTGTGGAGGATCGGTCATTTTCAGCGCATAGTCCCAATTTGCGTCCGGCCACGGAGCCGTTGAAGAGGAGGAACCGGCGAGCGTTGTTCGGACAATCCCCTCCTCAGTGTTCTCAAGCACCTCTGAGACCGCCAGGACAGTGCTGGCGACTGACTGGGCGTCGTTTGTGAGCTCATAAGATGTATAGCGGATCTGTTCCAATGGTCCCGAGCTTGTCCAGATCACAATGGGCGTTGGATGCCACCCGAAGTACTCGAAGAAGGAAAGACGCGCATAATCCTCGAGACCATTGCCATCTCCGATAACAATGTTTTTGACATGCCTTCCCACTGTTGCGCCCGTTGTTGCGTCTCGAATATCCATCGGTTCGAATCCGGCAAGAGTTTGCTCGCCCCGCAAATGAAATAGAAATTGAACCTCGTGATGATTGGCAGGCGGCGGCGCAGGGAATTGCGGAAACTCCCGTGAGGAGACATCGCACTTTGCGAGAAGAGACTGGAGGTTTTCCCGCGTGATTCCGTTTCCCTGGCCATCAGTGAGGATCATGCGGCTTGCCCCGAGACAAGTCGGCGTTCGCGTGGCAATGGCAACGAGTTGAACAGATCCTCCCTCGGGGAGAGAATAGCGCCATTCACCCGCAATGACAGTGGGGGAGAGGGAGTTCAACTCAGAAACGAGCATGATACCGCTCCAGGCGGATTGGTGTGGCGGATTCATCCACGGGCGGGGCAACTTCACGTTTTCATACACCTTCAGCCCCGTTCGTTCCCATGCCTCAAGCCGCTTCACTTCAAGCGGATACTCTGAGCGCTCATAGGGTTTGACGAGAAGCGGCACCCGGATACGAGACGTGCTGAGTTCGAAAGTGTCTTCAAGAAACAACGACAGAACATGAGGTGCGACGGCGATCATTCCGCTCGATGCAAGGAGGCAAAGAAGCAACCGAAGCGGGTTACGTCCGGCGAGGAGTCGAAAGGGCGGTAACATTACAGGAGGAAGCCAGACTGGTTACAGAACCGGAGCGAAAAGGCGGGAGAAGTTCTCGAGAACCCGGCGAAAGAGCGAACGGCTTTCCAGCATCGTTTGCGTGACGACCCAGCTCTCATCGAATGCCTCTTCAAAGAGGTGTTCAATTTCCGTTACCTCCCGTGGCGAACCGAAGACACAGTTGAGCTCGAAGTTCAACGAAAGGCTGCGAACGTCCACGTTTGCGGAGCCGATCGAGGCGAGACGGTCGTCCACCAGAAACATCTTCGCATGCATCATCCCAGGTTCATACTGATAGACCTTTGCACCCGCCTCGATCAGCGGAACGGCGAAGTACGACGCCGCCCAGTAAGGGAGATACTTGTCCGGCCGATTGTTTTGTGCGAGAATGCGCACATCAACGCCGGAGTGTGCCGCCGTCATCAGCGCGTCCAGGATCCCCTGGTCCGGCACGAAATAGGGTGAAGCAATCCAGATCCTTTTTTTTGCCCGGACAAAAGTCCAGAACATCAGTGCGCGGATGCGGTTTATGTCCTGATCGGGGCCGCCACTGACCGTCATGAGCCACCCCATTGAAGGATCATGCGGATCCCGATCAGCGGGATCGTCAAGCCAGCGAGGCTCTGCTTCCAGCTCCTCCGATTCATTTTCCGCGGCGAAAGCCCAGTCGGCCGCGAACTCCTCTGTCAGGTGTTCAACCGCAGGCCCGTCGATACGGCAGTGGGCATCGTACCAGCGGCGTGACCATTGCTCCGTGGAGAGATTTGCATATTCCCGTCCGACATTGAAGCCCCCTGTGTAGGCGACGCGGCGGTCAACAATGACCAGTTTGCGGTGATTGCGGAAATTGATCTGAACCCGGCGGCGGAAGATGCTGATGGGAAGGAACGGATGGATAAGAATGCCTGCCTGGCGCAATTCACGGATAAAGGATCGCCGGAGAGCGTGGCTCCCCATCGCATCATACAAAACGTAAACCCTGAGACCTTCCGCTGCCTTGCGTTTCAGAACCTCGGCAAGGGCTCTGCCAATGGTGTCGTCCCTCAGGATAAAGTACTGAACACAGATTTCGTGACGAGCCTGCTCGAGATCCCGGGCAATGGCCCGAAACAGTAACTTGCCGCGCACAAAAAACCGCACGCGATTGCCAACAGTCTCGGTGGTTTCGCCCAGATTCTCCATAAGTTGGTGCAATTGGGGGAATCTGGCGCGGCGCTGGCGGCCTTTGCGCGAGAAAAAGATCGCCGGCCCTCGAACAACCCTCCGGAGAGGGCGCCGCATTTCCGGGTCACCCAGAGTCCAAAAGGCCAGTGCCCCGAGGTAAGGAAGTAGCAAGGCACCCCAGATCCAGGCGATGGCCGTCGTGGCGTCGCGTTTGATCCTGAGAATTCTCGGAATCGTAAACGCGAGAATCAGGGTGTGAATGATGACGCCGAGGCTGATCTGGCCGAGAAACTCAAGAGTCATGGGAAGGCCGCGAAAATTCGAGGGTCGTTTGCCAGAACGATGACTGTACAAATTCAGTCATCGAGATCACTATCAGGATCGGGATCGCTATCGCAATCGCTCTTCTCCAGGAACAGCTCCCGGCTCTCGCTTGTTCAGCGCTCAACTTTTCTCAGAGAAAGTTCTTGATGCTGTTTTCCGAAGACCAATATCTCGTTCACAGGAATCCGCACCGGAGCCGCTTTAAATGCGGTCTTCCGTTCATCAGGTCCCTAACAGTCCCAGGAGGTTTGTCCCCGTCATGCTTTGCGCCCGCACCGTTCTCGTTCCCCTGACCATCACCGCCGTTGTTACTTTCTCCGGCTGCTCCAAGACAAAACCCAATGCTGAAATTCGACTTCCCGGCAGTGCCTACGGCCACCCTGCAGAGAGCGGCGACCAACTGGCCGGTGCTCCGAACCCCGGAAGCCCCTGGGGTCCTGATGGTGCTCCAAGCGCGGACGGTG
The DNA here is from genome assembly GCA_028284075.1 of Candidatus Sumerlaeia bacterium. Classification (GTDB taxonomy): domain Bacteria; phylum Sumerlaeota; class Sumerlaeia; order SLMS01; family JAHLLQ01; genus JAJFLJ01. Next base: position 112,095 of record JANQSL010000070.1, read on the forward strand.
CGCTGGAGGGATTTGGTTCTTCTCTTGTGGCTGGCGCTGAAATTG
>JANQSL010000076.1 GCA_028284075.1 Candidatus Sumerlaeia bacterium
GCCAATACCGCGAGAAGCACCGGTGATGATTGCAGTCTTCATATGGTTGAGAATTTTTCGATATTTTAAACTTGGAATGTAATTTCAACGTCGGGTGAGTTGGCGGTGGGCGGACCATACCGGATCAGCATGATGTTTTACAGCAAGGAGGGAGAGCTTCTTGGGTCTTTTTTTGCCGATCCCGTCTGGTCGGGTGATGTGTGGGTTTTGGCCGGTCAGTCGAACATGGAAGGCTACGCGCCGCTTGATGGAGCGGAAAAACCCGCAGCTCTTGTAACGGCGTTCGGCCTCGACGACATCTGGTGCGAAGCGCGCGACCCTCTGCACCGAAAGTGGCACGCAACAGACCCGGTTCACTGGCCGGTGGACGCCTTGCAGGCATCGCTGTCCTCTTCCGTGGTGGATGCGCTGAGGACTCACGGGTTGAAGCCTGAGGAAGTGTCTCCCCGCGGAGCCCGAATCGGCGGGTGTGTGAGGAAAGTCATCGGTGAGTCAGGTATGAGGTGGATGGAGTTTTTGCAGGCTTTCAAGCCGTCCCTGGAGGATGCGGACGAATTTGAGTCTGCTCGAATCATCGGAACCGGGCCGGGAGTGTCGTTTGGACGGTTCATCGCGGCTGAAACCGGTGTGCCTGTCGGTTTGGTGCCCTGTGCTGTGGGGGGAACGGGTATGGCTCAGTGGGACCCGACCTTAATGTCTGCTCGTGGGGAATCCCTTTACGGCTCGATGATGCGGCGAATCGAATTTGTTGGCGGACGAGTTCGGGGTATTGTCTGGTACCAGGGCGAATCAGACACCGCTCCGGATGAGGCGCCACATTACGAGCTGCGATTGCAGGAGTTTGTGACGGCTCTGAGAAAGCAGTTGGGGCAGGGGGATCTTCCTTTTCTTTATGTTCAGATCGGCCGCTTTGTCGAGCCGTCAGAGAATGCGGAAACCTGGACGGAGATTCGGGAACTCCAGGCTTCTTTGGAGGAGAGTATTCCTCGCAGCCGCCTTGCCACGGCGGTCGATCTGGGAATGTGTGACGCGATTCACATTGATGCGGACGGAGCCTGCAGACTGGGAGAAAGGCTTGGCCGTCTGGCGATGCTGGAAGCTTATCACGATTGCGATCAGAAGGCCGGACCACGTTTCACCCGAGCGCGTCGCAGCCGGGACGACGCGAACATGCTGCGCCTGGTCTTTAGCGGGGTGAATGGAAAGCTGGTTCTCCCGGAGGAAGCTCCCGCGCTGTGCTTTATAGCGACGGATGGCGAGACAATTGAATGGAGCAACCTCCAGCTGCGGGATGACAGGCCCAACGAGTTGCTGGTGACATTGAGGGAACCGGCGCCGTCGGTTCTCTTTGTACAGTATGGTCCCGGATTGAATCCGCGAACGGGCATTGTGGATGAGGATGACATGGCTCTGCCCTGTTTCCGAATCCGGGCGCATGTTCCGGCGGCTTTCACAACACCTTCCACAATCGACGAGTGACACCAATGCTGCCGCCGTTCGCCGTAACTCTTCAGCTGGCGGCGGCGGGCATGTTGCTGGCGCTGGGTACCGTGTACCCGGCGGGGTGGTTGAAGATCGGCCGGCGCGTTCCAACAGCCTATACTCGCAAGATCTTCCATTTCATCGTTTTCACCGGGGCGACTGTCGTTCACTCCATCGGAGGTTTTCCCGCAGTCAATGCCTACGCGTGTGGTGTTGTTGCGGTGATTCTTGCGGGTGTTTGGAGGGGAAAAGGGTCACTGCTGTACGAACCCCTCGCACGGGAACGGGACGAGCCCTACCCCACGTTTTTCATTGTAGCGCCTCTGGTGACGACAGCGGCGGGAGGATTGGTATCAAATGCCGTTGCCGGAGACTTCGCACTGGTGGGTTACCTTGTCACGGGATGGGGTGACGCAGCGGGAGAACCCGTGGGGCGATGGATCGGACGGCGACGCTATCGAGTGCCGACCTTGATGGGTGTTCAGTGTACCCGGAGTATTGAAGGAAGCTCCGCCGTTTTTGTCGCGTCGTTTGCGGCGGCCGCACTGGGTTTGTATCTGGGGATCGAGGCGGAACTTGTTGCGTCACTTTCCGCCGCTTTTATTATCGCAATTGCCACGACGTTTCTTGAGGGGTTCTCGCCGCACGGCATGGACAACTTCACCACGATGCTGGGAGCATCAGTTATTTCCTGGTTAGTGATTGCCGGACCAGGCTGATTCAAACTTGACACCCTTCAAAAAACGCGCAAAGTGAATGTGAGTATTCTGAAGCAGTGAGTTGAAAACTGTCCATCCTCGAGAAACTCGGCGGTGAGAATGAAATCGACCCGATTGTGGATCGATTTTACTCTCTTGTGCTCAAAGACAAGGAGTTGAGACAGTTCTTTGACGACGTGGATGCAAAAGGTCAGCGGGGTTCAATGACGAGTTTTCTGGCGCTTGCTCTGGAAATGCCACGAGGCTTCAAGGATCTGCAGTTGCGAAAGGCTCACTCTCCGGTTTTTCGCCGAGGCCTTCGTGACGAGCACGTTGTGACTCTGATCAAATACTTCATGGAAGCGGTTCGCGAGAAGGAACTGGACGAAGATGTCAGGGATCAGATCGCAATGAATCTTGAATGTGCCCGCGAAGAGATCACCCGCGAGGAATAGTCGACGCCACGCTCGGCACATGAATCACCCGGCTATCCCTGCTTTTGCAGTTTGGCCCACTCGTCCCGGAGTGTGACGCTGCGGTTAAAGACAGGTGCGCCGGGTCTTGAGTCCTTTGTGTCAACGCAGAAGTAACCAAGCCGTTCGAACTGGACACGGTCACCGGGGTTGGCGTCACGAAGGTCAGGTTCCGCGTAACAGGGAGCAAGAACCTCGAGCGACTCCGGGTTGAGAAAGTCGCGCCAGTCTTCGTTTTCAGGAGTCTTGTTGGGATTTTCGATGGTGAACAGAGTCTTGTAAAGACGGACTTCCGTCTCCACGGCGTGTTCGGCGGAAACCCAGTGCAGCGTTGCCTTGACCTTTCGCCCGTCGGGTGAGTTGCCACCCTTCGTTTCGGGATCGTATGTGCAAAGAAGCTCCACGATCTCGCCGGCATCGTTTCTTACAACTTCATTGCAGGTGATGAAGTAGCCATAGCGCAGTCTCACCTCCCGGCCGGGCGCCAGGCGGAAGAATTTTTTCGGCGGGTTCTCCATGAAGTCGTCTCGCTCGATCCACAGCGTGCCACTGAATGGGATCATGCGTTTGCCGGCGGACTCGTCTTCCGGATTGTTGACAGCCTCAACGTGAACGACCTCGCCTTTCGGCCAGTTCGTGATGGTAACCTTCAGTGGCCGAAGCACCGCCATGCGGCGAGGTGCCACCTTGTTGAGATGTTCGCGAACACAATGCTCCAAAAGTGCCAGTTCGACGGCGTTGCCTCTTTTGGCGATGCCGATGCGCTCGCAGAAGTTGCGCACCGCTTCCGCCGTGTAGCCGCGGCGGCGCATTCCGCTGATGGTGGGCATGCGGGGATCGTCCCACCCGTCAACGTGATTTTCCTCCACGAGGGCGAGAAGTTTGCGCTTGCTCGTGATGGTGTGGGTCGTGTTTCGGCGGGCGAACTCGATTTGCTGAGGATGGTAGATGCCAAGGGCATCGCAGAGCCAGTCGTAGAGAGGGCGATGATCCTCGAACTCGAGGGTACAAATGGAGTGTGTGACCTTCTCGATGCTGTCACTTTGCCCGTGGGCGAAGTCATACATGGGGTAGATGCACCACTTGCCGCCGGTCCGATGATGTTTCGCGTGCAGGATGCGATAGAGAACAGGATCACGAAGATTGAGATTCGGCGATGTCATGTCGATTTTGGCCCGGAGCACCTTGCTGCCGTCCGGAAATTCGCCTGTTTTCATGCGCTCCAGCAGATCAAGGTTTTCATCCGCGCTCCGGTTGCGAAACGGGCTTTCCCTGCCGGGTTCCTTCAGGGTTCCGCGAGTTTTGCGGATTTCCTCCGGCGACTGGTCATCCACATAAGCTTTGCCGTCACGAATGAGCTGTTTAGCCCATTCGTACAGCTGGTCAAAGTAATCGGACGCATAATATTCGTTATCTCCCCAGTCGAAACCAAGCCAGCGAACGTCCTCCTTGATGGCCTGGACGTACTCGTCCTCTTCCCTGACCGGGTTGGTATCGTCAAACCGCAGGTGGCAAACACCCCCGAAGTCTCCGGCAATTCCGAAGTTGAGGCAGATCGAAGATGCATGGCCGATGTGCAGATAGCCGTTGGGCTCGGGCGGAAAGCGAGTCACGACCCTGCCGTCCCATTTTCCGGTGCGGGTGTCTTCCGCAACGATTTCGCGGATGAAGTCGTTCTTTGGCTTTGGCGGCTCAGCGTTCGTCATGGAGGCGGGGATGCAGTCTCTGGGATGGCGCGGCGTGGCGCGAGGCGGAGTGGCTGCACCAGGGCGGAGGAGGTGCGCGAGAGGTTTTCCCCGGTCATGTCGCCGGGCCGGGGAGCTGTCGAATCCTGGCATTTGTGTTGACAGAGGGTTGCCCCCGCATACCCTCGGGCCTCGTTTCCGGAGAGTCTCTCCGGGCGACATAAAGAGCGTTGGGATTGCTTGACTTGGAAGACACCGCGGAGGGTTTGCGGCTCGATCTCAAGGTCCAGCCAAACGCGAGGCGCAGCGGCTGGGCAGGGCGCCATGGCGACCGGCTCAAGGTCGCTCTCACGGCGCCACCGGTGGACGGCAAGGCCAACAAGGCCCTGATCGAGTTTTTGGCGAACTTCGCTTCGATTTCAAAGTCCGGCATTGAAATTGTCCGCGGAGAAGCATCCCGCGAAAAGACGCTTCTTCTAAGGGGTCTCGGCGCCGCCCGAATGCAGGAGCTTCTCAAAGACGCCGGTGTTTTATAATCCCCCGCACTGGTAACAGGACCATCACTTATGACGGCCACCGCCACCACTCTTTACGACAAGATTCAGGAAGCTGCCGAGTACATCCGTTCACGTGTTTCCATCAACCCGAAGGTCGGTGTGATTTGTGGAACGGGCATGGGCGAACTGGGCGACAAGCCGGATGGTCTGGTAAAGATCCCCTATGACGATATTCCGCATTTTCCCGTTTCAACGGTCGAGAGTCATCACGGTTTCCTCTGCTGCGGCACGCTCGCGGGCAAGGGTGTCATCGTCATGCAGGGCCGTTTTCACCGCTATGAGGGTTACAGTCTTGAGCAGGTGACTTTTCCCGTTCGCGTCATGAAGGCTCTTGGTGCCGACGCGCTGGTTATCATGAACGCCGTGGGCAGCGTGAACCCTTTCATTCGCAAGGGGGCTCTGGTTCTTATCAGTGACCATATCAACCTGATGGGCGATAACCCGCTGATTGGTCCGAACGACGAACGTCTCGGCCCGCGCTTTCCCGACATGAGCGAGCCTTACAGTTTTGAACTCATGGACGTTGCAGAGAGCGTTGCACTCAAGAATGGCATCAAGCTTCATCGCGGAGTTGCCGCTGCGGTGACGGGCCCGAATCTGGAAACCCGCGCGGAGTATCGTGCACTGGAGCGTGTGGGTGCCGATCTCGTCACGATGTCCACCATTCCGGAGAACATCGTCGCGATTCACAGCGGCATGAAAGTCATGGGACTTTCGACCGTCACGGACGAGTGTTATCCCGAGGCGCTCAAACCCGTCTCGGTGGCGGAGATTATCGAAGTGGCCAACAGCCGTGAGGCGGACCGTCAGGCCGTCGTGATGGGGGTGATCGAGCGAATTAAGTAGCCGGCAGCACGTGCCGGCCGGACTCGCTCGCAACGATCACTGAAACCCCTCTCCATGCACAAAGGCGGCAGCACACAATGACCACATCGGAAGCAGGAATGGACTATCGGAGCACTGTCCAGACTCCGAAGACGGATTTTCCCCAGCGGGGCGGTCTCCCCAAACGTGAACCGGAACTGCTCGCAAAATGGGAGGAGTCGGCGCTTCACGACCGTATCGCGGAGAAGCGCCGGAACGCGAAGGCCTTTATCCTCCATGACGGTCCACCCTATGCGAACGGCAATATTCATGTCGGGCATGCACTGAACAAGGTTCTCAAGGACATTATCGTTCGCTACAAGACCATGAGTGGTTTCCGCAGCCCCTATGTTCCGGGCTGGGACTGCCACGGTCTGCCCATCGAGCAGAAGGTCGTCGATGATCTTCGCAAGAAGAAGGAAGGCGCAAAGGAGCGTATCGAAATCCGCAGGCTCTGTGCTGACTACGCGCACAAGTGGATCGATACGCAACGCGAGGAATTCAAGCGTCTCGGCGTTGGCGGTCAGTGGGACAAACCGTACCTGACACTCGACCCGTCTTATGAAGCGGCGATCGTTCGTGCCTTTGCCGCTCTTGTCGCGAAGGGCTATGTCTTCCGCGGCTTCAAGCCTGTTCACTGGGACTGGGTGTTCGAAACGGCACTTGCCGAGGCGGAGATCGAGTACAACGAACAGCACGTTTCTCATTCCATCTATTTGCGCTTTCCGCTTGTTTCCGGGAAATTGCCGGAGGTTCTTCGCGGTGTCGAAAAGCCGACGATCGTCATCTGGACGACAACACCCTGGACGCTTCCGGCGAACCTCGGTGTTTCCGTTCACCCGGATTTCGACTATGTCGCCTACAAGTGCGGCAGCGAGACCTTCATTGTCGCGGAGGGTCTGCTGCTGAGCTTCAAGATGGCGACGGAAAAGCAGGATGGCGAGGTCGTCGCCACTTTCAAGGGTCGTGAGCTTGATCGCCTTGAATGCGCCCACCCCTGCTACTCAGACAAAATGTCTCTGGTCATGTGCGGCGGGCATGTGACGCTGGAAGCGGGGACGGGTTGTGTGCACACGGCGCCGGCTCACGGCGTTGAGGATTTTCAGATCGGCGAGGAATATGGTCTCGGCGTATTCAACCCGGTCGACGAAAGAGGCTGTTACAACGAGCTCTATCCTGACATGCAGGGAACAAACGTTCTCAAGGCAAACGAACTGCTGGTAAAAAAGTTTCAGGATGAAGGCACTCTTGTCGCCTCCGGCAAACTGACTCACAGCTATCCTTACTCCTGGCGCTCGCACAAACCGGTTATCATGCGTGCAACAGAGCAATGGTTCATGGACGTCGGGAAGAACGGACTGCGCGACGCCGCCATGAAAGAGCTCAATGAGGTCGAGTGGATCCCGAAGTGGGGTTATGATCGCATCAGCAGCATGGTTGCGGGGCGGCCCGACTGGTGTCTTTCGCGTCAGCGTTCCTGGGGTGTTCCGATTCCCGCGGTGCGCGACAGGGAAGAGGGGAAATCGCTGCTGCTTCAGGAGGTTTGCGACAAGTTCGCGGAGCTTGTTGAGCAGGAAGGCACGGATTGCTGGTACACGCGGCCGGTTGAGGACTTCCTTCCGGATGCGATGAAGGCCGATACCGGCCGTTATGAGAAGGAATACGATATTCTCGACGTCTGGTTCGATTCCGGCGCGAGCCATCTGGGTGTTCTGAAAACGCGAGACGATCTGTTGTGGCCCGCTGACCTCTATCTTGAAGGATCGGATCAGCATCGCGGCTGGTTTCAATCAAGCCTCTGGGTTTCAATGGGCGTGAAGGACGAGGCGCCTTATCGTGCCGTTCTCACCCATGGTTTCACTCTGGATGGCAAGGGCGAGGCGATGTCCAAGTCAAAGGGCAACGTTGTCGCGCCTCAGAAGGTGATCGAGAAGCTCGGTGCTGACGTTTTGCGACTCTGGGTGGCTTCTGAAGACTATCGTGGCGACGTCAAGGTTTCGGACGAAATCCTTGGTCAGGTCGGGGGAGTCTATCGTCGTGTTCGCAACACGATTCGCTTCCTGCTCGGCAACCTGGTGGATTTCAATCCCACGTTGGACACGGTCGCCCTTTCCGAAATGGCGGAGGACGACCGCTGGGCGCTGGCACGCCTCAACGAGCTGACGACGCGCGTTTGTAAAGCTTACGACTCTTATGAGTTTCACCGCGTTTTTCATTTGGTGAATGAGTTCTGCGTTACTGATCTTGGCGCCATCTATCTCGACTGTGCCAAGGACCGGCTCTATTGTTCCGCGCCGGACGACACCGTTCGCCGCGCGTGTCAGACAGTGGTGCATGAGATTGCCACACATCTTCTGCGGATGCTTGCCCCCATCGCTCCCTTCACAACGGATGAGGCGTGGGCTTACCTGCCGCAAACCACGGAAGATACCAGTGTTCACCTGGCTGATTTCCCCGCGCCCAACGATGCGTGGAATGACGCCGCGCTCCTGGAGAAGTGGGAACGTCTTCTCGAATGGCGGGAAATGGTTCAGAAAGCCATCGAACCTCTGCGGGCTGAGAAGAAAATCGGTAACTCACTGGAGGCTCGTGTTGTTCTTCGCACGGCCAACGAGAAGGCAGCCTCCTTCCTGGCGGACAACGCGGAGCTTTTGCCCCGTTTGTTTATTGTATCACAGGTTGCCGTGGAAAAAGGCGACAGCGACATCGTGGAAATCCAAATCGCCGCGGGCGGCAAATGCGAGCGATGCTGGACCCGGTCCGAGTGGATCGGGACGGATACAGATCACCCGGGCCTGTGCGAACGCTGCGCGGGAGCCGTGAGGAGAATGACAACGTGACGGCACGCAAGACTGCATCGAAGAAGACGGCCACAAAGAAGGCTGCGAAAAAAGCGACGAAGAAGGCCGCTGCAAAACCCGCGGCTCAGAAGAAAACGACGTCGCCGA
>JANQSL010000088.1 GCA_028284075.1 Candidatus Sumerlaeia bacterium
CACGCAGCTTGTCAGCGGTCCGCCGACAATGCGCGCTTCGACTTCCAGTTCAATGCCATGGCGCTCGCCAATCAGGTCCTGAATCAGGGAAATCATTGCGAGAAAGTCATCGCCGCTGGCAGCCCCTTTATTGACAATGAAGTTTGCGTGATTCTCGCTGACCATCGCGGAGTTGAGAGAGTAGCCTTTCAATCCCGCCTGGTCGATCAGATAACCTGCGCTGACCTTGCGCCCCGTTGCCGGATCGACAGGGTTCTTGAAAATGCAGCCGCTGCTGGCAACTTTGTAAGGCTGGCCTTTCTTTTTCGCCGCGAATTCCTTCGAGCGTTCGCGGGACAGTTCGGGGATGAGCGGCTCCAGCAGGAGATCGGCCTCGAGTATGATGCCCTGGCTGAGTTCGCTCTGCCGATAGCGGAACTCAAAGTCACCGCGCTTCACTTCGACGAACCGGCCACTGCGAGTCATCACGAGAGCGCGTTCGACAAAGTCGCAAATACCCCAGTTGCCCGCTCCGGCATTGCCGGCGAGAGCGCCGCCAACGGTTCCCGGAATCATGGTGCAGAATTCGAGGCCCATCAGGCCGCTCTTGCGCGAGTAGTTCAGCAGCCCTGTCAGTTCCGCCGCCGCACCGACGCGAACGATGTTGTCATCAGGCACTTCCATGGATCCGAAAATTGCGGAGGGAAGAACGGCAACAATTCCTTCGAAGTGTGCGGTGGCGAAAATCGTGTTCGTTCCGCCACCGAGCATGACCATCGGCCACTGGCGTTCGCGAACCAGCTTTGTCAGTTTCCACAGGGCTTTAACGTTTGCCGGAATGGCAAGAAGCGATGCCGTCGCCCGGGTGCGCATCGACGTCAGTTCCGTCAAATCGGCATTCAGCTTCAGCGTCAGGCCGTCAACGTTCCAAAGTTCCCGGTCGCGTGCAAATTCGGAATACGGCATTTTATTCTGCTCCGTTCCAGTTGGTGTTGATGCGAAGAAGATCGAGGATTTCATCAGCGGTCAGATGATTGTCCCCGGCACCGAGTGTCAGAACCACGTCACCTGGTTTCAGTTCATCCACAAGCCGTGTGGCGATCACGGACCGGTCCGCAATATAGCGTGTGTCCGGATGACCGCTCCGACGGGTGCGCCGGTAGAGCAGGACGCCGCCCGCCCGCGGAAGAGGCTTTTCTCCCGCCGGATAAACGTTCGTCAGAACCAACATATCGGCGTTATCGAATGATTTCGCGAACTCGTTCATGAAATCGCGGGTGCGTGTGTAACGATGTGGTTGAAAAACCGTAACAAGACGGCCACCGGTGTGATGTTTCAGCTCGCTCGCCGCCTGCAACGTTGCCGTGATTTCCGACGGGTGATGCGCATAGTCGTCGATTACCGTGATGCCGCCCAATGTTCCTTTGACATCGAAGCGGCGTCCGACGCCGTGAAACGCTGCAAGAGCTTCGTGCGTCATGGTGATGTCGCCACCAAGCTCGATCGCCATCGCCATTCCGGCGACCGCATTGCTGACATTGTGCAGGCCCGGAACACCGATTTCAAAGCGCCCCAGTGACTCGTCTCCAATCAGGAAATCAAACTCCGTTGCAAAGGGATGGTGCCTGATGCTGGCTGCACGGTAATGTGCATCCCTGCCTTCAATGCTCCATGTCAAAACAGGCCGTTTGATTTTTGCGCGCAATTTGCGAACACCGGGATCATCTTCACACATCAGAACCACGCCACCTGCTTCCGTGGCCTCGATAACACGCTTGTAGCCGGCGATCATACGCTTCTCTGTTTTCCAATAGTCCAGATGATCGGGCTCGATGTTTGTCACAATCAGATGACCGGATGGAAGGCGCTCGAACGTCCCGTCGCTTTCATCCGCTTCAGCAACGGCGTACTGAACTCCTCCGACACGTGTGTTGCCGCGAAAAGCGGGAACGTTACCGCCGACAAAAACCCACGGATCCAGCCCGGCGGCGGCGAGCGTAACGCCCGTCAGGGCGGTCGTGGTGGTTTTTCCGTGAGTGCCGCTAATGAGGATCGACTTGCGGCTCGCCAGAAACATTGCAAGCGCGTCACTGCGATGATGAACGGCAACACCCCGTTCGCGAGCCGCTTCAAGCTCCGGATTCGACTCCGGTATCGCCGTCGATACCACAACGGCATCGACATTGCCAAGATTGGCGGCATTGTGACCAATGTTGACGTTGATTCCGGTTTCCTGAAGACGCTGAACAGTCTTGCCGGCCTTGCTGTCGGAGCCACTCACCCGAACGCCGCAGGCATGCATGGCAACGGCTATGGCACTCATGCCACATCCGCCAATGCCGATGAGATGCGCGCTTTCAAAGGGAAATGGCTGTGTATCGTCGATCATGCGGGGAAGCGGCCGGGCCGCTTCGGCAGCCGGTTCCGACAGCAGTCGATCGAGGAGCGGGCTCTTGAATTGATTCATGGGGGTGACCTCAGGCGGCGGCCTTTCCGGGGGTGGTGGAGGCCTGCGGATGTGGACCCCCGGCATTGCTCATGACGTGTTCCGCAATCACATCGAGACACGCCGGGGAACCAAGACGGGCGGAGTTGCCCGCCATGTCTTCGCGGCGCTCGTGATCAACGAGAAGGAGTTCAATCTCGTCCGCCAACACGGCTCCGGTGAGAGTCGTTTCAGGCATCAGAACCGCGGCCCCGGCATCCTCGAGAGCACGGGCGTTTTCATACTGATGATTATCGGTTGCATGAGGATAGGGCACGAGAATGGAAGGCAGTCCGAGTGCGGTGATTTCCGCAAGCGTGCTGGCCCCGGCGCGGCTGACAACGAGATCGGCACAGGCGTAGGCGTTGTGAACATCGCCGATGTAGTCGAACAGCTTGATGTGCACCTCACGCCGAACGATTTTGTCGACGCGCGCCGTGACGCTCTTCAAATTCAACGGCCCGCATGCCCAGATCACGTTCAACCTGTCGATACTGTCACGATATGCAAGGTCCGCCAAAGCGTCGCAGAGAGCGTCATTGAGTCCGCGGGCGCCCTGGCTGCCGCCGAGAACGAGAATCGTTGGAACACCCGCATCGATCGTGAACGTTTTCGCACCCTTCTGACGAGAAGTGACGAGCAGTTCCGAACGCACCGGTGTTCCGGTAAGTGATGCCCTGCATCCGGCATCCAGCCATTCCGCAGCGCCTTCGTGAGCGACGAACACGCAGTCGGCATTTTTTGCAAAGGCGCGCGTGACCTTCCCGGGAACGGCGTTGGATTCGTGTAAAAAATACGGAACACCCGCCATGCGTGCGGCGAGCAGAACCGGCGCACAAACGTAACCGCCGGTCGCGAGAATCGCGTCCGGCTGAAAGCGGCGAAGCAATGCACGGGACTCAAGCACTGAGCGGCCATAGCGAATGGTGCGAACCATGCCTCCGAGCGACAACGATGGCGCCCGGTCACAGGCAAGAACGTCAGGAAATTCCTCCGCCGCTTCAAAGACCTGCTTTTCAGTCGAGCGGCTGCCGGTCAGATAACGTACGTGAACGCGCTCACCGTGGGCGCGGCGAAGGTGGTCGCCAACGGCAAGAGCGGGCGCAATATGGCCTCCGGTTCCTCCGGCAACGATAAGAACACGATGGGGAATGTTCATGCTCTGCTGGTCCTTTCTCCACCGTCGCTTGCAGCCGTGTAGTTGGCCACATTGATCAGAATGCCGATGGCGATCAGCGATGCCATCATGGACGAACCACCGTAAGTGAAGAACGGCAGTGCGAGTCCCTTCGTTGGTGCCATGCCGAGCACGACAAAGAAGTTGATGAACGCCGCGCACACGATTGTCAGGGTCAGGCCGGCGGCAACGAGCCCGCCGAAATAGTCGGGTGCACGATAAGAGATACGAAAACCGATCAGAGCCAGTGCAAGGAAGAGAACAACAACGGATGCGCCTCCAAAAAGACCCAGTTCCTCGCACACGGTCGCGAAAATAAAGTCGGTATGGGCTTCGGAAAGGAAATGATACTTCTGCAGACCAAGACCAAGCCCGCGGCCCCACAAGCCACCACTGCCGACAGCAATAAGAGACTGTCGAAGCTGATATCCCGTCGTATTGGCATAAGCATCCGGATTCATGAATGCAAGGAGCCGGTTAATGCGGTAGGAATGCTGAAAAATCAGGAAAATCAGCACGGGAATCGATGCCAGCACGAGGGTCGCGAGGTGCGAGACGCGCATCCGGGCGAGACACCACATGCCCAGCATGACGGTTCCCATCAGGATGATCGTGCCAAGGTCGCGTTCGAGAATAATCAGAACGGCGAACACACCCCAGATTGCAACAGTGGGAAGAAATCCCCGTTTCCAGTCGCGAATTTCATCGCGCTTCTGACTCAGAAAGCGAGCCATGAAAAGCACGAGGCCGATCTTTGCAAATTCCGACGGTTGAATGGTAAAGGGACCGAGTCGAAGCCATCGACGGGCGCCTTTGACGGTCACGCCCAGAGGTGTGACCAGCACGGCGATCAGGAGAGCCAGACAGGCCAGCAAGACCCAGGGCGCCCAGCGCTCCATCACATCAACGGGCGTGCGCATCATGATAATCAAAAGAATCAAACCCGCTGCGGTCCACATGACCTGACGTTCCAGGTACGCGGAATCATGATGAAACTCGAAGCTCTCCTCCGGAAGCTGCTGCGTTTCCGCCTGAATGCGGCGAACCTCCAAACCCGCCCGGGCGCCACTTGAACTGTAGACCATGACAAGACCAAGAGACACCAGCGCCGTTGCAATCACGGCGAGAAGAAAGGCGGGGCTGTTGAGAAGCAGCGGTTTCATCTGAGTCGCTTTGAGGTTCGCGAGCGCCGGATCACGCCCGCGAATCCCAATCGGGTGCTATGCCTCCAGAATCGCTTTGACAGATCGCTTGAATGCACGTCCGCGATCTTCGTAATCCTTGAACATGTCCCAGGAGGCGCAGGCGGGACTGAGCAACACGACGTCACCGTCATTTGCCTGACCGGAAGCCAGGCGAACGGCATCGTCCATGTCCTTTGCCTCGATGGTCTCCACGAAAGAACCCCACGTCTTCCTGATCTTGTCTTTGCACTGGCCCATCACGACGAGTGTCTTGACACGGTCTCGAACAAGGGAGTTCAGGCGGTCGAAAGCGGCGGAGCGGTCGAAGCCGCCCGCGAGAAGCACGACCGGCTTGTCGAAGCTCAGAAGCGCCTTTTCCAGCGAATCGAGATTCGTTGCCTTCGAGTCGTTGAAATAAACAACGCCTCCCTTTGATTTGGCAACAAACTCGATCCTGTGTTCGACGCCCTTGAAGGTGCGAAGGGTCTTGACGAGGTTTTCAACGCTCGCACCCATGCGGCGTCCCATGATTAGTGCAGCGAGGGTGTTCTCGATATTGTGACTGCCGGGAATCGGAACATCGGTCACGTCGCAGATGGCTTCCGCCTTGCCGTCCTCGACAAGATGGATCTTGCCGTCACCGACGTAAGCCCCCTGTTTGACTTTCTTCTTCATGGAAAACCACCAGATCTGTGCGTCGGAATCCTCCGCCGCCTTGACGCAGATCGGATCGTCCGCATTGAGGATCAGATGGTCGTCTTCGGTCTGGTTATAGGTGATCTTGAGCTTTGCCTCGATGTAGTCGCGCATGTCGGGATAGCGATCCTCGTGGGCGCGCGAGAAGTTGAGAATGGCACCGACATGCGGGTGGAAGTTTTCAACCAGTTCGAGCTGAAAACTGGATACCTCAGTGACAAGAACCGTGTCACGGGTGTCGTCCTGGCTGGCGAGTACGCCATCGGAGAACGCGCGACCGATGTTGCCGCTCACGACGGCGTTTTTCCCCGCGTTTGTCAGCATCTGGCCAACAAGCGTGGTGGATGTGGTTTTGCCGTTGGTACCGGTAATGGCACAAATGGGCGCCGCCTCGCCGGAGAAGTAGGAGGCAAGTTCCACTTCCGACACGATGGGCATGTGGCGGTTGACGGCCGACTGGTTCAGCCAGTGCTCAAGCGGAATGCCGGGGCTGACAACGAGAGCCTCACAGGTGTCGAGCACACTCTCGTCAAACTCGCCAAAGTATGACGTCACGTAGAGTCGCTTGAGTCGGCGAATCAGCGAGCGAAACTCCATCGCCGGCTTTTCGTCCACCAAAACGACTTCGACGCCGTGGTGGCGAAGAAGTGCCATGGCACCGACACCTGAGCGCGCGGCTCCGAATACACAGACGCGGCGATAGGGAAAATCGTGGTTTCGAACTTCAGACATGGAACAATACCTCCGGAACGGGAATCAGCGGGAAGGGGATTGGGAGTGCGGTGGCGCGTTTTGCAGTCCTTGCGGGAAAACGGTCGAGGGTTGAGGGCTCTTTCTGAAAGGTCATGGTCTGGTGCCGTTGCGAGTGAATCGCGGTTCCTTGTTCATCTCAGTTTCAATGTACTCAGTCCGGCCAGCGCCAAAAGCGCCGAAACGATCCAGAAGCGCACAATGATGTGCGATTCAGGAACGCCGGCCCGCTCGAAGTGATGGTGCAGAGGACTCATGAGAAAAATGCGCTTTTTGCGCAGTTTGTAGCTGCCAACCTGGA
Organism: Candidatus Sumerlaeia bacterium; assembly: GCA_028284075.1. Classification (GTDB taxonomy): domain Bacteria; phylum Sumerlaeota; class Sumerlaeia; order SLMS01; family JAHLLQ01; genus JAJFLJ01. Next base: position 6,573 of record JANQSL010000088.1, read on the forward strand.
GAATCACGGAGAGCGCCTCGGCAACAAACACGCCGCCGGCAATCAAGAGGAGAAACTCCTGCTTCAACAGCAGGGCGACACTCCCGAGCAGACCACCGATCATCATTGACCCGGTGTCGCCCATGAAGACGCGCGCGGGATAGCCGTTCCACCAAAGGAATCCGAAGCAGGCGCCGATCAGTGCCGCGAGAAGCACAGCCAGTTCGCCGGCACCGCGCACATGTGGAATGATCAGGTAGGAAGAGAGTTCGGCATGACCTGCAAGAAACGCCACCACACCGAAACAAAGTGTTGCCGTGATGGTCACACCGGCGGCCAGACCATCAAGACCATCGGTCAGGTTGACGGCATTGCTTGTCGCCGCCAGTACAAGCATGGCATAGGGAATGTACAGGAATCCGAGTGTGATTGTCAGGTCCTTGAAGAAGGGAAGTGCGATGAAGCTTGTGCCTTCCACGTTTGCATGAGGATAAGTCGTTGTGTGAGCGAGTATCGTCACACATGCGACACCGAAGAAGAAGGCCAGTGCGTTCTGGCTAATGAGTTTTGCCTTCGGTGACAAACCGTCAGAGTTTCCTCGAACGACTTTCAGGTAGTCGTCAGTGAATCCAATCGCACAGAAACCGATCATCATCACGGCGGCCACGGGCAAAACCTGCTGCGACCAGTCACCGAAGAGCAGAATGGCACACAGAATGGAACCAGCCATCAGCACGCCGCCCATGGTCGGCGTACCGGCCTTGCCTGCGTGCATCTCCTTGAGACTGATGGCATCGTCGCCCTGGTCGTCACGAATGTGCTGACCGAGTTTCAGGCGGCGAAGGTAGTTGATGGTGCGCTCACCAAGAAGCACTGAAATCACAAACGCGGTCAGAAGCGCGCCGGCGCCGCGCACCGTTGTGTAGGTGGCAACGTTGAGCACGTTCTCGTCAACGCCCAGGAGAGAGAGCAGCCAGGCAATCACTTTGCGGCGTTCTCCCCGGTCAGTTCCATCTGCAGCAGTTCAATCGCGCGTTCCAGACGTGCGACACGCGAGCCTTTCACCAACAAGCCGTCGCCCGGTTTCATTTCCTTCAGCAGATACTGAACCGCATGATCAGCATCGGGGAAGTGCTCCGCATCCGCGCCTTCCGCGCTTGCCTCTTCCGCAATCCAGCGGGCGGCGTCGCCTGCGGTGATAACCTGTGTGATACCCGCCTCAGCGGCGGCGGCGCCGACACGACGGTGTTGTGCTTCGGAAAAACGACCGAGTTCCGCCATGTCGCCGAGAAGCACAAAGCGGCGTTTCACACCGGGCGTTTCCGCAAAAGAGCGAATCGCGGCGACAGCGGCACTGGGGCTCGCATTATAACAGTCGGAAATGACAGTGATGCCGCCTAAATCGTGAACGCGCGACCGCATGCGAGGCGGATCGAAGGTCGCCATGCGCAAGGCGATTGTTTCGGGAGGAACACCCAGCAAAAGCGCGATGCTGGCAGCGGCAAGAGCGTTCGAGATCTGGTAGCGCCCGAAAGCGGGCAGGCGCATGGCCTGATCCCATTTGAAAAACCAGGCCTTGAACTGCCACCCGAGAGAATCGAGAGGCGCCACGTCGGTAGCGCGTATTTTCGCACCGGGGTTTTCACCAAAGGTGATGATTTCCCATGGAAGCACGCCGGATTCACGAATCTTCGCACTTCTCTCGCAGTCGGCGTTCACAATTGCCGTGGTGTTGCGCCTCATCGTGGTGAAGAGTTCCGCCTTCGCCGCGATAAGCTCGTCAATCCCGCGGAAATTTCCAAGATGGGCGTCACCAACGTTTGTCAAAACACCGATGGAGGGCTCCGCGATTTCCGTCAGAGTGCGGATTTCTCCACCGTGATTCATGCCCATTTCAACGATCGCCGTGCTGTGTTCCTCTGTGAGGTTCAGAAGCGTCAGTGGAAGGCCGATATGGTTGTTCCTGTTTCCCTCCGTCGAAAGAAGCTGCAGGTTGTCGACGCAGAGATGAACAGCAAGATCCTTGACTGTCGTTTTTCCACTGGAACCGGTAATGGCGACCAGCATTGGATTCACAATGCGCCGCCATGCACGAGCCATTGCACCGAGTGCATGTGTTGTATCGTCGACAACAATGACGAAGGCACCGGAATCGGTCTTCGGCGGCACGTTGCAAACAACGCCCTTTGCACCTGCAGCCAGGGCGTCATCCACAAAGAGGTTGCCATCAAACCTCTCACCACGAATCGCGACGAACAGATCCCCTTCGCCAATCGTGCGAGAATCCGTCGATACGCTCGTTGCAATTGCATTTTCACTGCCGAAGTGAATGCGGCCCCCCGCAGCTTCAGCAATCTGTGCGGCAGTCAGTTTCAACTTAGACACTCTCCCCCATTGTGGATTCGTTCCGGACCCGTGACCAGTTCCTCTTCATCGTGGAGAGAACTTCCATCGCGAAGGTCCGATCGTCAAATCTGTGTCGAACGCCATCGATTTCCTGATAATCCTCGTGGCCCTTGCCACAAACAATAACGCAGTCGCCGGGTTTCGCGAGATGCAGCCCCTTTTCGATGGCATGAGCGCGGTCGAGAATCAGTTCGTACCGCGACTGGCGGAAATTCGCTTTGCGGAGTCCGTCGATCGCCATCAATGCGATGCGTTGCGGATCTTCCGAGCGTGGATTGTCTGACGTCACAATGATGTAGTCGGAAAGGCGGGCGGCGGCCTTACCCATCAAAGGCCGTTTCGTTGTGTCGCGATCTCCCCCGCATCCAAACACCGTAATGAGATTGCCCGCCGTCAGACGGCGAGCCGCACGAAGTGCTTTTTCAAGGGCATCCGGTGTGTGAGCATAGTCAACGATGGCAAGAAAGGGCTGACCTGCACGGATACTTTCGAAACGACCCGCCACGGGAGTCGCGCGTGCGATGCCGCGGGCAATGGTTTCCGCATCAATCCCAATCGCCGTCGCCATCGATGCGGCCGCCAGGATGTTCGTGACACTGAAACGTCCGATCAGGCGCGAGCGAACGGGTACGCTGTGACCACGCACGATCATCTCAAAGTCCGTACCGTCAACACCGCTTCGGACACTGCGAGCCAGGATATCCGCTTCACCGCGTTCTTCAGGAGAAAAGCGAATGATTTCGCCAGGATAACTGAAACAGAGTTCCTCACCCGTGTGATCCGAGACATTGAGACAAGCCGTACCGCCGGGTGTTGAAAGCACATGATCAAAAAACAAGCGGCGTTTTGCGGCAATGTAGGCGGGATAGGAGCCGTGGTAGTCCAGATGGTCCTGCGTAATGCCGGTCAGAGCTCCCGCATGCACAGGCATACCGCAAAGACGGCCCTGATCGATGCCGTGGCTTGACGCTTCCATGGAAACCGCCTGGATACCGTCCGCCCGCATGGAGGCAAAAAGCCTCGCGAGTTCCAGAGCATCCGGTGTCGTGATCGTTTCCGTGTGCCGTTTGTCGTTCCAAAAGGCTCCCAGAGTTCCCACAAATGCCGTTTTCAGCCCTGCAGCTTCCATGATTGCCCGCATCAGCCATGCTGTTGATGTCTTGCCATTGGTTCCCGTGACAGCCGTGTTGCGAAAACCGGCGGCTGCGAGCCCGTAAAACGTGTGAGCAAGCGGTCCGAGCGCCCGGCGGGAATTTTCCACGCGGACTGTTGTGACACCGGGATATCCTGGTACTTCACGGTCAACCACGAGAACGGTGGCACCACGTTCCACCGCTTCCGACAAATACATGTGTCCGTCGACACGGGTGCCGCGAATGGCGACAAACATCCCGTTGCGCGTCACGTTTTGCGCGCGCGTTTGAATTCCGGATACGAAGACGTTCGCTGCTCCGGAAATTTCCGCACCGAGAATACCGGCACTTTCAACCAGGGCGCCAAGCGCCATGGGTTTCGGTTCGAGGGTCAAGATCCGCCCTCCGCAATGGTCATATCGTTTAGTTCAAGAAGCGCCCGCGGTGGTGCGTCGGGACGAAGAATCACGGTAACCGGCACATCATCCGTAAGTGGTGTGCCCGGAAGTGGTGACTGATCGGCCACGCGGCCGCTTCCGCGCAGTTCCAAATGGCCCGCGACGGGCTGCAGGGCGTTTCGCACTTCTGTCATCGTCAGGCCGGAGAGGTCCGGCATCAAAGAACCCTGAGCAAGAACAACGTCCGGCGAGGGCCGAAGAAGCGAGAAGGCAATCTCCGTGTCGCTGCCTTCCGCCACTGTTGGAGGAATTCCAAGCTGACGAACGGCTTCGTGGGCGATCTGCCGGAAGATGGGTGCGGCCGCCTGTCCGCCGTAGTGATTTCCCCGGGGAGGATCGTCGACATATGTATAGATGGCAATCCTGGGGTCGTTGATGGGAATGACGCCAACAAAGGATGCGATGTACTCACGATGATCCAGGATATGACTTTTTTGCGTCGTTCCGGTTTTGCCACCCACACGATAGCCGGGAACACGTGCACTGTCTCCGGAACCGTTAACGACAACATCCTCCATGATTTCGCGCATGAGCAGACTCGTTGCCGGACGAATCATGCGGTTGCGCACGGTTCGCGCACGCCGGAGCAACGAGTTGCCGCGCGAGTCCCGAACTTCTCTGACGACGTAGGGCTCCAGCAGTTCCCCTCCGTTCACGAGACCAGCCACACCGGTGACAATTTGCATCGGTGTCAGCGCAACTTCGTAACCCATGGGCAAAGATGAACGGCTGTAGCTTGTCCACTTCTCAACGGGGTAAAGAATACCAACGTCTTCACCGGGAAGATCGATACCTGACCTTGAGCCAAGACCAAAGTTACGGAGATAGTCGTACCATTCCCGGTTTTCAAGCGTATCGGCGGCCTTGATAATACCCACATTGCTGGAGTGACGAATCGCCTCGATAAAAGGCACAATACCGAGCGTGTGACCCGGAGCGTCCGCCACGCGACGGCGCCCGAAGTACGCGGCACCGCCTTCGCAATCGACAAGTGTCTGTAAGCTAATGCGGCCAAGATCCAGAACAATGGCGGACGTGAACAGCTTGACAACGGAGCCCGTCTCAAAGGGGTCGGTAAGGATTCGATTTCGCCATTCGTTGGCTGTATATTCCGAGAAATCGGAGTTGTCGTAGGAAGGCCAGCTCGCCATGGCGAGCACTTCGCCGGTGTTGACGTCGACCGCCACCGCACCAACGCCTTTCGCCTCAAGACGCTCCCCCGCTTCCGCCACCGCTTCTTCCGCCGTTTCCTGAATGGCAGGATCGATGGTCAGCACCAGTGTGTTGCCGCGAGCGGAAAGAAGATCCTCCTGATCAATGGGCTCCATCACCTGGCGAATGCCGGATCGAGGCGCACGTGTTTCGACACGGCTGCCTTTCAGCTCCGTATTGTAAACAAGCTCGACTCCTGAACGACCGACGTTTTCGCCGTCCCCGTCGGTCCCACAGTACCCGAGAATGTGCGGTGCCAGTGCTCGCGGATAACGACGTTTGCTTTCGCGATGAAACCAGAAACCTTCTCCGCGAACCTCCGCGTCTTCCAGAATATCTCCGATTCGCTGAGCGGCGTCCCGCGGAAGACGGCGACCCAGGTTGGTAACACGTTCTCCTTCAAGGCGCCTGCGAATGTCGTCGGCATCAAGCGTCGAATGAGGAGCGATGTGACGGGCGAGGTCCACAGTGTCGATGTCATACTCGGAAGCATCGAAGTATTCGGGATTAATGTAGACGGAGAGCGTTCCGACACTTGTGGCGAGAGGACGCTCATAGCGGTCGAGAACGTTGCCGCGCTCAGCCTGAAGCGTGAGCCGGACGGACTGCTGACCGGCAGCGGCGCCTTCATAATCCTCATGGCGCTGCACCTGCAGATTTGCAAGGCGCCCGACGACCAGCGTGCTGACGAGAACAAAGCCTCCCCCAAGGAGGACAACGCGCAGTTTGTGGGGTTTCTTCAGCATAGTGGAACTCGGGTCAACGGGTGCAGGGTTTCAGCGGAATCAGCGGAGTTCGTTTTGAAGCCTTTCGTTCTTGACGGTCTGCCACCGGCGGGCCGAAATCGGCGCGGTATGCCGGAGGTAACGGGGCGGAACCAGACAGGACGCTGCGGGTGATGAGCCGGGAAGATGGAAGCTCTTAATTCCGCAATGACGTTCGGACGACTGACTGCGAGAGCGGTGAACCGGTCTTCGGATCAGCAGGTAACAGGAGCAGGAACGGGTCATGAAACCGGGTCTGTTTCAACGGTCATAGAGAACGGGAATCCGTCCTACAGTCGCGTCCTGTCTGGATCCGCCACGTCGCCTTCGGGCGAATCCGTCTTGAACACCTCCTTTCTCGATGCGGTGTAGCTCCGGATGCGTTCGCCGATAGCCTCACGAGCACTGGCGGACGCCTTCGCGAACATTTCCGTCACATCATTATCGATTTCCAGAACGGAAACGGTCTCCGGCGCCGGCTCGATCATGCCGAGCGGACCCGTTGCCACTTCTTTGAGATTCTGGCCGGCCTTCAGCCCGCCGATCTTTGCTTCGAGCTTGCGGACTTCGTCGCGGCGAAGAGCGGCAAGTTCCTGAATGCGGTGCGCCTCGATTGCGTAGTCACGGGTATCGAACCGCGTCTTGACCTGCACAATGCCCAGGCCGGCGGCGATGGCACCGACCATCGAGACGACCAGAAGCGTCCGCACATCAAGCTGAACGGGCAGCTCCTTC
>JANQSL010000089.1 GCA_028284075.1 Candidatus Sumerlaeia bacterium
GGGGTTTGAATACGAAGCTTTTGAGAGCAACGTGCTTTCAACGACGAAGCTTTGGGCTCGAAGGGTAAATTTCCGGACAAATCTCGAAAGTCTCTGCGAGGAAAGGCAAGGTGCATACAGAGCCATACTGTTGCTTCATTCACTCCCGTATCTAAATGATCCTCATCATGTGATTTCAAAACTCCGTGAATGCATCCATCCGCAGGGAGTGCTTGTCGTCACCCTCTTTACAACACATGATCTCTACTCACCGTCATTGTCACCCATCCTCGGAACCAGGATTCCGGGAGAGACGCCACTTGTTCCGAGCCCGGAGGGTCTGGATGAGTTCATGAAGAAGAAGAGATTCAGACGAATCTGGTTCTCGAAAATTCCAAATCGTACCAGTCACATGTACGTATTTCGCGCCGAAACCTGAACCTGGAACTGGTCGGACTCGATCCGACGACTTCCTGCTCCCGGGGCAGGGAGCTCTTGCTGAAAAACCGGACACGCAAATCGACAGGACACGCTCATAACACATTTTGGCACTCGCTCCTTTCGGTCGGAATCCGGGACGCTTTTGCCTTCGAAACAAACGGTCTCAAAACATACCCATCCCTCCTTTTTCCACATTTGGAGAATGTTCCGGGAGTCGAGCCATTACAACTCAAAACGCCGTGGCGCACCAGCCTGGTTGTCAGGTGCGCTTCATCTGGAATACTGAAGCAAGCTGGAGGACTGCGCTCGAAGCGCGGAAAACAGCTGTGTCACTGAAACGGTCCCGCCGTTGAGGCGGAACACTTTCTTCTCGCAACACAAAGACGAGAAGAATGCGGCTTTCCCGGCGATTCGCCAAACCGCTTCCGAATCCATGCGGTCGCATGCGCTATTGCCTTCCGATTCCGGAAATGCCAGAAGGCAACCGGTGGCTCTGATTCGCCGTTTTCCCAACCCGGCCAGGGAAGAGACATGACGCGTTTTCATCGAAACATGCTTTGGGCTCTCGGGGTTTTCATCGTCCTGTGGGGAGCCGTTGTCACGTGGGAGCTGCACGATCTGAACAGTATCGACGACTACCTGGCGCTGACCATCAATGGTCTCGCGGGCCGGTCCGAAACTCTGGACGTTCTCTTTGTCTTTCTTTCCCGCATCCCGGGTACCTATATGACGATTCTGCTCTTTCTGATTTCGACGGTTCTGTTGTCTTCGACTCGGACAAAGCACCGCCCGCTCAATATTCCACTCTATTTCGTCTTTCTGGCGGTGATCTCACTGGCCGGCGGTCTGCTCGTGGAGGCAATGGACCACTACGTCAAACGCCCCGCCCCGGCAGAGACCCTCGAAGGATTTGTTCGCCCCGAAAGTCTTCTGGGAATAACCTTCTTCTCCGATCCGAAAACAACATTTCCGGATATTCGAATCGCCATTTTCTCGATCCTTTTCTTCCAGACCCTCTTTCGTTTCGGTTCCCGTGCACTGTTTTTCCTGGCCTGGCTGCTTGTTGTGGCCGTCGCGGACATCTATTGCGGAACCTCCTGGCCCTCCGATGCACTGGGAAGTTTAATGTTCGGCTGGCTCTTTTCCTGTCTTGTCTACCTGTCTCCGATCAACAAGGCTTACCAGAATCTGGACTCCAGAAGTTTCGAGTGGCTTCTGAAGGCCCTGCGAAGGCTTTCCCTCGAGGTCCGAAAGCTTCGCAGCCGTTCAAAGGCGGGAACTCTCCCGGGGGCGCGGGTTGTTGCCCCCGACGGTGGCCCGGCGGGTTCTCTGCCCGAAAAGGAAGCGACACTCCTGAGGGAGTATTACGGCATCGAAGACCTCTCCCTTGAAGCATCTCCCCATAAAGACAGTCTTTTTGCCATCCGGGCCGACGGCACCGCATACGCGTTCAAAAGAAGCGGAATTTCCACCGATCATTCGCAACTCCTGAACGAAATCCTGGAGATCGTGCATTCCCTTCAGGAAGTCAGGCGACTCAAGGTCCCTCGAATCGTTCCTTCCAAGAACCGGGATCTCTCCATTACGGACGGCACAAGCCGCTACTATCTGATGGAGTGGATGTCGGGCTCGCCGCTCTCCCTTTCCGAACCGGGACACGTGAGGGGATTGATGCAGGCGCTGGCCAGACTGCATGCCGCCACGCGTGTTCCCGATTCGCCCGAGGCGGCCACTCAAGAGTTCGACAAACTTGCCCGCGCATTTCCGGCATATAGCGAGGCGGCCAGCCGTCTCGATTCCGGCTGGTTGCATGCCTTTGCACCCAACAACGCGGAACGCGCCAGACACGAGGGAGCATTCGAAACCGCCTTCTCCGAATGCGAGACAATCTCCAAAGCCACCCGGTTCTATACGCTCGAGGATCGTCCCGAATTTGCATACTGCTGGATTCATCGGGACGTCCATCCGCTGAACTTCCTGGTCTCCCGTGAAGGCGATGTCATTCTGCTGGACTTCGACCACATGCGGCCGGGACTCGCGGTTCTCGATCTGGCGCAGGTGATGCACCACGCCTGCCGATCCTTTCTTTGGAACTTTGATGCCCTCAATTCGCCGCTTGAGAAGTACCTTGCCATATCTCCCCTCAGTCGAAGCGAACTGACCCTGCTGCTTTCCTGCATACTCCTTCCGGTCCCTGTTCCGAGAACGGGGGAGTTCGATGACGCCGGGTTTTTACAGAAAGTCAAAGGGGAGAGAAGGAAACTGACCGCGTCCAGGCTTCCGATGCTTTCACAGGTGGACAAGCGTGCGAGGGACAAATTCGTTGCCCGATTCTGCCGGCAATACGGCCTGGAACTTCCGCTGGTGCTTCTGGGCTACAGGTCGGGCGAGGCGGGGCATTCTTCGGGTGCGGCGATAGCCCTCACGAACAACGTTGACCTGGCAACACTCGATTCCAATGAGCGAGTCTTCGCCTCCCTTGTACAACGCCACATCGTGCCCTCCTTCAAACCCGTCGACCGGCAGGCGGAATCGATTCTTCGCCATCGGATCGTCGCGGGACACGCCACGGGGAAGAGCGTGCGCATGCTTCAATTCGACGGCGATCCCCGCATTTTCGTCGTGCGTGCGGGGTTCAGAAGACTCAATCCACTACGTCCCTGGGGCAGGTTTCGCCGTTTCCAACAGGCCGCCGATTTCTGCCGCCTGATGGAGACGAACGGCATCTCGGTCCCCCAAATCGAGTACACAATGAAGGGAGTGGAGTGGAACCGCCTGATGCAATACTGGATAGGCGTGGAGGAGTTCATGGAAGGCGGGGAACTCGACAGAGGCAATCGCAACCATGTTGTCCGGGCGTTCGAGCAACTCGGCCGCATACACGCTCTCCGCAGCGATCGCTGGGGAAGACCCGGTCCGTTCAGCGGCGGCACGGCATCGACATTCGCGGACAAGGCTCTGCAACGGGCCCGCCGGCAGTTGCGGAGATCCCGGCTTCCGGTTCACGCCGGTGCTGATCGGGATCTTGCGGAGTGGGCGGAGCAAAGGATTTCCGAGCTGTTTACCCGTCTCGGGCCACGACCGTTTTCTCTCATTCACGGCGACTACAAATGCACGAACAACCTGTATACTCCTGATAGCCGGGTCGTGACGATCGATTTCATGCACACGCGCTACTGGCTTTCGGGAATCGAGTTCCTGGACGCGCTGGCACATTTCTGTCAAAACAACGAATTGGCCTGTGAGGCTGCTCGTGCCTATTTCGATTCCTGTGACGAGGAGGCCGCCGCGCAGTTGCGCGAAGGCGAGGCCGTCCTGTTGCTTCTTGCCTCGCTCGACTGGCTTTCGCGCAAAAACCCGTCGATGAAGTTGACATCCGGACACACACTGAATCTCCTCGATTCCTGGGATCTGAAACTCATGGCCGACGGGCCCGATTCGCCGTGGGACGAAGTCGTCCGCACCGTTTGCGAACTGCGAATCTTCGCCTCTCCGAATGACGGCGATCTATTGGAAACCGTTCAGACGAAAAAGGACATGGCGAAATTGGAATAGCGAGGTTTCACACTGCGATGTGCCGACAGCCGCGCGCATCGCGTCACTGAAAACCCCCATGGGATTTGTCCGCTTCCCACTATAAGCCGTGAGCACGGGTATGATGCGGAAAGTGTCCTTGTCGGCAAGGGCCCGAAACTAACACGACGGCTGAACGCGTCCAAGGGGGCGGGTCAGTATTCATCAAAGGTTGGACTGGGGTGTGAGAGGTGGAAAGATAGAGTATCCGTAATTTACCAGCAACAAGAGCAAAAGCATATCCGGGATCACATGTCCGTTGCGGTCGGTCGGCAGAATGTGAAAATGTTGCGGCAGGCCTGATGCCAGTCCCAAATACCTTGCCACAGGACCCGCCGAACGATCTGTTCCCTGATCGTGGAACGAGATCCGGATAAGCAGGCTGCCGTTTTCGACACGACTCGCTGGAGTCTGATTCTTAAGGCAGCGGGTCATGAGTCCGATTCCCGTGCTCAAAGAGCTCTGGAGGAACTCTGCAAGATCTACTGGTTCCCGCTCTATGCCTATGTGCGCCACCGGGGAGAGAGTCCTGATGACGCGGAGGACATCACCCAGTCCTTCTTTGTGCGCGTGATCGAGAAGGGGACGCTCAGCGCAGCTTCTCGTGAACGCGGCAAATTCCGGTCGTTCATTCTGGCTTCCATGAAGAATTTCCTGAGTGACGAGAACCGGAAACTGCATGCAAAGAAGAGAGGGGAGAATCGGATCATCTCCTTCGACAGCCAGTCGGCGGAATCTCGTTACCGGGCCGAACCCGAAGATCATATGACTCCGGAGAAACTGTTCGAACGCCGCTGGGCTCTGAGCCTTCTGGGACAGGTCATGAAAACGCTCAGAGATGACTATGCGCGTGCAGGCCGAGAGAAGTTGTTCGAGAAGATCAGGTTTGGCATTACGTGCGAGGCGGCAAAAGTGCCCTATGCACAAATCGCAGAAGAGATGAACATGTCCGAGGGTGCCGTCAAGGTTGCTGTCCATCGCCTGCGAAAGGACTACCGCCGGCAACTGCGGCGGGAGATCGCCCATACCGTTTCAAGTGCTGAGGAGATTGATGAGGAGCTTCGGTATGTTCTGAAGACGCTGGGATGAAGACATGAGGCATTCGAAACGAGCCAGTGCCTTTGCAGGCACGCTCCCGTCGGAACAAGCCGCGGCGGTGGAATGAATCACTCACGGTGATTTGCTGCCGGAGGAAGAGATGGACTGTCCGTCCCCGGCAGAGAAGCCCTGTAACCTTTTGGCGGCATTTCCTTAGATACAGGTGAATACAATCCGTTCACCGGGGGAAATGATGACAGTGGAATACTGCGAGAACTGCGGCAGAGAGCTCGGATCAGATGCGATTGAGGGGATCTGTCCCGGCTGTCTCGCCGGGGCGGGAATCGATCCGACTGATCCGTCGCCGGACCTGAGAGACCTGAAGATTCCGCCTCTGGGGAGACTCAGGGATTATTTTCCCCAGCTGGAGATCCTCGGGTTGATCGGCCGTGGCGGAATGGGTGCCGTCTATGAGGCCCGCCAGACCAGTCTCGACCGTGTTGTTGCCCTGAAGCTTCTTCCACCCGGCATCAGCCGCGATCCCGCTTTTGCCGAGCGATTCGCCCAAGAAGCGCGTGCACTGGCCAAACTCAATCATCCTAACATTATCACCATCCACGACTTCGGCGAGCAGGACGGTCTGTTCTACTTCATCATGGAATATGTGGATGGGATGAACCTGCGCCAGTTGATGGACGCGGGACGCGTGGAACCGCGTGAGGCACTGGCAATCGCTCCGCAGATTTGCGACGCCCTGCAGTATGCGCACGATCACGGCATTGTCCATCGCGACATCAAACCGGAGAATATTCTGCTGGATCGCCGCGGCCTGCTCAAGGTGGCGGATTTCGGGCTGGCGAAACTTGTCGCCAGCGCCGTCGATCTCCGGAGTGAGGGCGATTCGCAGTCAGCAGGAGCAATCTTCGAACTGACCGAAGCCGGGCGAATCATGGGCACGCCGCAATACATGGCTCCCGAGCAGAAGGACCGGCCGTCCGAAGTCGATCATCGCGCCGACATCTACGCGTTGGGAGTGGTGTTCTACCAGATGCTGACAGGCGAGCTGCCGGAGAGCGATCTCCAACCGCCTTCGAAGAAGATACAGCTCGATGTGCGGCTGGACGAAGTCGTGCTGCGGGCGCTTGAGAAGGAACCAAGGCGCCGCTACCAGCAGGTCAACGAGATCAGGACGTGCCTGGAGACGGTTGCAGGTGAACCGATCTCGGCTCCGAATGCGCAACATGAAGATGGGTCTGGCGATGAACAGTGCAAGAGCGGAACTCAGAAGTTCATTCGAGCGATTCTTCCGTCACGCTGGTACGAGGCCATGCGCAGAGAATCTCAGGGTTGGAGAATGGTCTGCACCGAATGCGGCCATTCGTTCTCCGTCTGGGATGCCGGCGGAATCCGCTTTGGCGCCAGTGGAAAACCCAAAAGGGGAATGTGGTGCTCAAAGTGCCGCAGTCTTCGATTCTTTGATACCGTCTGGCAGCCGGAGGGAGAGGACAGCTCCTCCACCCGGACCGGAGATCAGGTTAATCCTGCTTCGAATGGGAAACACAATCCCTGGGAAGTCATCATAATCCTTGCAGGCATGCTGTTTTCAGCGCTGATGCTTTTGGTGGCGGCGGAAATCCCCGCTCCCATGAATCGGCTGATTATACTGCCTCTTCTGGTTGTATTGCTCGTCGGGTCGGTCAGCCTGGCAGGGCTCTGGCCATTCGATTCGCCACTTTTTCCCAGGCCGAACTTTAGCTCAAGGAATCTTGCCGGTCTCTCAGGAAAGTGGAGAGGTTTGTTCGCGTGGTTTATTGTGTTTGCCGCGTGCCTTATCGTTGCTGGCGGGCTTGCGTTGGGATTGCTTCCGCTATCTCAGTCACCGGAGGAACGGGTACGGGAAGTCGTTCTGCCGAGGTTGTCATCTCTCAGTTGGGACCGTCGCCCCGGCATCCAGTATCTCGAGCTGGATGGTGGCGGAGTGCTTGCGATGGATCTTCCTGGCGTGATCGAGGCCCGTACGCAAATGCTCAATGAATCCGGAGCGGATCTGATGGTGGATCTGCCACCTCGTAAGACGTCGTGGTCTTTCATGACCCCGATCGAAAACCCGACGCGCATCGCCAGGGTTTCGGTGGAGACATGGAGCGATCCCGGCAGTCTTTTCGATCAACTGAACGCACCTCCTGCAGCTCTCCCGCCTTCAGAGGCAACCTCTTCGCCCGTCCCGGAAGGCATGAAATTCATGCAGGTTCGCGGAGGAGTGGGTTGGTGGGCTGTCATGCCTGCGGAGAAGACGTACAACAATGAAGCCGGGGCCGACCTGCTCGACATTCCCCAGCGCCGTGCCCCCGCCGACCCCGAGTCGAATGTCTTCCTGTTCGAGACCGCTGACGGAACACAGGGACTGTTGAGGATTGCAGGAGTGACATTCGAGAAGGACGCACGCGATGGTTTGAGAATCGAGTACATCGTCTTCACCGACCGCTTCATCAGAGAGATGGCCGGGGGAACACCCCAGGATTACGTTACCCGGACCGGAGACGACGAACTCTCCGGCCCCATGCTGTTCAGCGAGCAGGGCGGATATCCTCTTTCTCACAGCGGAAACAACTGGAACGTGATCGACAAGAGCGGACTCAGACTGACCAGAGAGGACATCGACGAGATTGTCGGCGCGAGGAATCTGAAATCCCTCGTGCTGAAGGACAGCTCGGTCAGTGACAATGATCTGGCGGCCTTCCGCGACCTCAACTCTCTGGTGTCGGCGGACCTTTCGGCAACCCTGCTCGACACGGCACACAAGCCTCGAATCACCGATGCGGGGCTCGAGCATGTCGCCCGCTGGGAGAACCTGCAGACATTGCGGCTTCACGGACTGCCAATCACGGATGAAGGCATTGCGCAACTCGCCTACTTGCAGAATTTGCGTTCCCTGCAACTCGGCGGGACGCAGGTCAGGGGGGCCGGGCTGGTGGCTCTTCAGGAACTCGACCGGCTGCGCCTGGACGCGACACCGCTTCAGGATGACGACCTCAGCCACATTGCCCGCCTGGACCGGCTCGAACAACTCTATCTCGACGGCACCAATCTTTCAAACACCGGAATCCGCCACCTGGCAGGAATGAAACGCCTGCGTATCCTCAATCTGCACGGAACGAGGGTAACATCCGAGGGTGTCGCATACCTCGAAGCAAAGATGCCGGGAATCATCATTGGATGGGACGGCAACACGGCAATCGATGCTTCGGATGCAAAGAACCCCGGAACGTAGACGGATTCGAATGCCCCGGTTGAACGAGTCCGGAGTCTATGTTGGGTTGGGAAACAGAGTGGCCCGGAGTTCATCTCGAAGGAGCTGTACGACAACGACGTGAAGATCAACTTCAGCCGTCCGGGCAAGCCGACGGACAACGCGTTCGTGGAATCTTTCAACGGACAACTCAGAAAGAGATGTCTCAATGCTCACTGGTTCCTGTCGCTCGACGATGCCCGCGAGAAGATCGGGCGCTGGCGACAGGACTACAACAACATGAGGCCGGCTGGATCATGCAGCAGTCCCGCAACGCCACCATGTGGCTCAAAGACATTGGTGTCGAACCACAGTTCTTGATTCGCGACGGGGACGCTCTCTACCCGAAAGAGAAACTCTTTAACCTTTGATGTGGAGAAGGCGCGCGAGTCATTCGTATCCCTCCCAAATCGCCCAAGGCCAACGTCTTCTGCGAGGCCTTCATCGGAACGCTCAAGCGTGAGTCTCTGAACGACTATAACACCCGCCGGCCACACAATGGAATCGGGATGAACAACGAGGTCCTCGACAAGGACTTCAAAGTCCAGACCATCGACGAAATCCGATGTCACCAGGAACTCGGTGGCATCATCGAGCATCACGGTCGTTACGGTAGAGGTTAAAAATCGCGTACATTTTGAGTCCCCGGGGGGAAGTGCGACAGCTTGTACGTCCAGTAGTCACAGTCCCATACAACTTTTTCTTAAACCTCCCTTGACAAGGCGTCTTATCATAAGGATGGCTTTGCCCGGCGATTTAATTAATCGATAAATTTAATATCTAACTTCAATCGCGAAATCTCTTTCCGAGGACCTCCATTATGTCAGCATTCAGAAAAACCGCTCTGGCAACAGGGCTTCTTTCCGCCGCCCTCACCGCCGGAGGCGTCATCGCTGCCCCTCCGGTCCAACGCTTCTCCTTTCCCGATGAGTATTACATCTACTACCGAACATGGGATCAGGCACGCATTGACGACGTGGAAACCAACGGCTTCGAACTGGTCATTGCCGACCCCCGAGGCATCACTCCGGCACAGGTCGCCGACCTGCAGGACGGGGTCGACGACACCGCTGGCACCGCTGATGACATCAAGGTCCTCGGATACATCTCCGTCGGCGAGGACAACCGCCCCAGTGCGCTCCAGGATCCCTGCAACCCCTCTCTCGGCTTTAAGACGATCCCGGGAGGACAGGGACCTCGCGTGGATCCCCGAGGTGGAAATCCAACGACGAACATCGCCTCAACCGTTGTGAACGGCACACCGTCCCTTGGCGATCCCTCGCCGGCGGGTACCGGCTACGAGCGTTTCTACGTGGACGACGTCGGTTATGAGAGCGGGGCAAACGACGGCCTGCCGGACGGTAACGCCGAGTTTGGAGGCGCCTATGTCAATATGGGTGACCCGCAGTGGTTCGACACAATCAACAATATGGAGCGCGCCAGTACCGGTGCTCCTTCCTGTGGCCGCACCGGCGTCTCCGGCCTGAAGGAAATCATGACCACAACATACGGCCTCGGTTTCGGAATGGACGGTATCTTCATGGATGCCATGGAGCCGCCTTCCCAGCCCAATTCCTTTACGCCGACTTACGCGCGCTCGGAGTGGACGGCTCCCGGCGGCCAGGATCTCATTCGTCGCATCCGGGAGGCGTTTCCCGGCAAAATCCTCCTGCAGAACCGGGCCTTATACTACTTCCACCCGCAGTATGAAGCCTACGATTTCACCACGCGGCCCTATATCGACATCCTGCTGTACGAGAGTTACTATGCCGACAGCAATGACTTCGACACACAAAGCCCGTTCTATCAGACACAAAACCGGTACGACTTCGGCCCCAAGATTGCCATGGAAGCTGATCGCGAGGACGGGTTCACTGTCGTGTCGCTGGACTATACCGAACCACATTCAGTATATCAAACCATCACGATTGACGGGCTCATATCGGACTGGCCGGAAGAGTCCGCCGTCCAAAAAAATACGTTCCCTGCTGCCAGCGACGCACTACAGAACGTCTGGATAACAAACGACGACACGTATGTTTATCTGCGGGTTCAGACAAAAGCGGGCGGCCTGGATCTGGCCAACTGGCGCTTTCACGCTTATTTCGATATGGATGAGGATCCGAACGATCTTGAGCAGGTCAGCGACTCGAAAGGCTGGATCGTGAACACTCCGGACGGCACGCAGCCCCGCATGCGCTCGGAATTCATGATGGAAGGCCCGTGGCTCCACAGTCAGGACGCATCATCCTTCAGCCGGAGTCAGATCGGAACGGCGCTCTACGCGTCTGATACGGCGCAGGAAAACTGGGAGTTCCGCATACCCCGCAACCTCACTCACCCTTCCACCCATGCGGACTTCCCGAACCAAAATGTGTTCGGAACGGATGGAGATCATTTCCTTGTTCTTCTCACTTACACGAACACCGACAGCACGGTGGATGCCGTACCAGCGGGCGATGGCAAGTTCGATGCAAATTTCGGCTATCGTCTCGAAAAGCCCGTCGGCTCGGTGTATGATGACGCGTTTGATGCCGCTCAGAAGGAAGCGGGCTTCTTAACCTACCTGACGGACAAGTTCCTCTCCTTCCCGATCAACAGCAAAACGCAGGACTGGAATGCTGCCAACCCGGACACATCCGCGCCAGTGTGGAACACGACAGCCAACGGCTTCGTGCCCGCCGGCACATCGCCTCCCAACTCTGTGCGCGTGGGTGTTCAACAGCTTGATGCCGGCGACGGACAGATCACTGTCCGCTGGGACACGGCCAACGACCAAACGCGTCCCGTTCGCTATAGCATCTATTATGCTCCGGCCTCGCCGGATCCCGGCACAAACGTGACTACCCCTGGCTGGACATCGACCGGACCGGTGAGCGGTTCCGTTCCGACAACCTACCGTTTCGGCTCCGGAGGCTGGAGTGCCAACAACTCAGACGTCTACGCGAATGAGCACACGGTGACAGGTTTGCAGAACGGTGTTGAATACCGGTTCATCGTTCGTGCCATGGACAGTGCTCCCACTCCCCACGAGGACACAAACACCGTTTACCTTCAGGCAACACCGACCGGTGGCACCGCCTCCGTCTACACATCCATTACGGTGGATGGTTCCGTCAACGAGTGGCCCGCCGAAGCAAAGATCTGGGACGATGCCGTGGGCGACAATGGAACCGGCCCCTCTGATGTCAAAGCGGTATGGGCGGCAAACGATTCGGAGTTTGTTTATCTGCGAATCGATACGCACAATGCTCACGATTTTCCAAACCAGTTTAACAACATCTATCTCGATACGGACCTGTCTGGTTCAGACACCTCGTTCAATCCCTTTGGTGCAAATCTGATCTTCAGTGAACTGCTCCTTCAGGGAGCGGCTCTCTACAGCCAGAAAAACGGCAACTTCAACGACGGCTTTATACAAAACGCATCGGCATACGTTCCGATCGGTTCACCCGGAGCCACAAGCTGGGAGATCAGCATTCCCCGCAGTCTTCAACACCCGTCGGGTGCCGGTGGCGGAGACGTCTTCACCTCCAACGGGTTCAAGATCCTCATCGCAAGCGGTAGTTCTCTCACGGACGAAATTGCGGGGGCGGCGAGCTACAACTTCGCCACCGCCAGCGTCTTCAAGACCATCACCGCGGACGGAACGATTGGCAGCGGCGAGTGGCCTGCTTCATCGCTCATTTACAACGATCCATCCGGAGACAACGCCGGTGCGGCCACGGACATTAAGGCCGTCCATCTGGCCAACGACACGGCAAATCTCTATCTTCGTGTCGAAACATGGAACACCCACGACATGCCCGCCGCGTTCAACAACTTCTACTTCGACACGCAGGCTGGTATCGCTCCGGGCTTCGACCCTCACGGACTGGGAAAAATCAGTTCAAAACTGCTGATCAACGGCGTCAGCGCTTTCAGTGAGGGGAACGGAGGGTTCAACGACGGCTTTATTCAGAGCCTCGTATACGGTCCCGCCACCGGTACCAGTGCCACCGTATGGGAGTTTGCCATACCGCTTGGCATGACACACTCCGCCGGCTCCGGCGCGAGAGCGGGCCAGACCGTCTTTCCGAGTCCCGGAACCGAAATTGAGATCCTTCTCACCAGCGACAACGGAGGACCCGCCGAATTCGCGCCTGACTCGGGCGCTCTTCGCTACCGCATCGCTGATTTGAATATCACTCCGCAGTCGACGCTCGCGACAATCACCGTCGACGGCCTGACAAGCGACTGGCCGGCGGGAGCAAAGGTCCAGGACGACGCATCCGGCGACAACGGAGGTGCTGCATCGGACATTGAGGCTGTCTGGATGGCAAATGACAGCGATTATGTCTACGTTCGCATCGATACTTACAACAGCCACGATTACATTGCGGCATTCAACAATTCCTACTTCGACTCCGATCTCAAGGCATCGACCGGATTCACCCCTCATAGTCTGCTTTTCGGGTCCGAAATGCTCCTTCAGAACAGTGGGGTGTTTAGCCAGAAGGGTGGCGGATTCAACGAGGGTGCCTGCACTTCCTCCAGCGGAAAGACCGTCTCCGTGGCACCCGCCTCAGGCAATGCGACAACATGGGAGTGGCGCATTCCCAGAGATCTTCAGCATCCCGGTGGAGGAGGAAGTGTATTCAGCCAGCCCGACCAGTCCTTCTTCTTCTTCACAACCAGCGACAATGCCGGTTTTGCGGAAGGTGCTCCGGATGATCCCTCAACGCAGTTCATCTGGTACGTCCCGGCAAACTGAATTGCGGGAATGAACCCGGTCATACCCTTGAAAAAACCATCCCGCGGCTGGTGAGCAAACTGCCAGCCGTGGAACTTTTTCCGGGAAAAACGAGTGGAAGCAGACACTGCCACAGCACAGAGCAATCCGGATTCAAGAGTATGGACGAAGACAAAAGGAATCGAAACACAATGCGCCATTTCTGTCTCATTGCACTTCATCGATGAGGCGACTGATTTCAGGAGACCCGGTGTATCAGGGGAAAATGAAAGATGCCGGTCCGTCATTGGGAACATAGTCCACCTCGTCCCAATTCGAATTGGTAATGGCAAACCAGAATCTGACTCTGTCGGCCTGCTTCAGTCCCACCCTGTTTGCTTCAACCTTGTAAGCAATCCCCTGGCTGACTCGTTTTGTATCAACTGCCCCCGAGTCCTCCCAACGCCAGTCGGACCCACCCTCCCCAATATAGCGATGCAGCCGTCCGTTTTCAACCATATAGTCCGCACCCAGGAAAGAGACCCCTCCCAAGCCGCTGCTCGCCCGATTATCCGTGTCCATGTAGAAATGAACGGCGTTGAAGAGCGGCTCCGCATCAAGAACAACAGCCGCCACAAAATGGTCATCACGGACCCACAAACTTCCCGACCGGAGATCCAGGCCTCTTGTTGAATCACCAACCGTGTCGGTCAAAACAATCGGACTGTCTGAAAGCGTACGGTTATTCAGATCACGAGAAGCTTGGCCTTTCTCTCCGTCTTGATGCTGATCTTGTTTCCGTAATCTCAGTGTCCCCCTCGACGGAATACGATCAACCGCGTTCCATTCCTGGTCCTGCGTAAAAGCCTGGAGACCTGTGTTGTCAGCGAGAGAAGTGCCTGGCAGGCCGCCGGGAATCAGAATATCAATACCATGACTCACAACTGAGAGATCGACCTCCTCCACAAGTTTCCATTTCCAATCGAGATTGTCGGAGCCCGCGAAAGCGTGAAGGCTCGCGCCCTGCAGCAGAAAGTCAGCGCCTTCAAAGTGATTATCTTCGAAACCGGTGACGGGATTCCCGTCCGCGTCGATGAGAACGTTGTAGGCAGTGGGACGGTTCCTGGCAGGAACCGCGGCCGTCACAAGCCTGATGAAGATTCCTTCATCTCTCTTTTCCACTGAAAACGTTTCGAGATCGAGCTCGGAGGGGGAGACATCCCCTTCAGGATCGCTCCCGCTGGCCGACAAACCATGACCGGAAGTGTCCCGCGGATTCTTAACCCGTTCCAGGAGTTGCCGGTACTCGTCAGTGTTCCCGCTTCTCTGTAGCCGCGCAACCTCCCGTCCCTCACTCCAGACAAGTGCGGTCGGCACAACATATACCCCGAGAAAATCCAAAGCGGCGCGATTTGCGTCCTCCGACACGTCCAGCCAGAGAGTTCGCAGTCCCGTTGCCGCATCCGCCATCTCGCGAGTGCTCCAGACACCGCTTTCCACCTCGATGCAAAGATCCGTCGAAGCTCGCACGTAGACAAGTGTCGGATTCGAATTGAAGAGAAAATCTTCCCGGTAATTCTCCCAGTCAACGGAAGCGGTCGCCGGCATCGCTGCCGCAAGAATTCCCGACATGAGGCCACAGGTGCCTGCATGATCTCTCGCATGAATGAGGAAGCAAAAACGGTTCATTGAGACTCGCCCTCATATTGAGTTTCCGTCTCGATCCGAAGCGTACCTGCGGATTGACACAAATGCCGCTCCGGCCCCAATACAAGCCAGAGAAAGAGCCATGTTATCCAGGGTGTTATGGACCCGCGCATCTCCATCTTCGGCGCGACAACTCACCGCGCCGAGATTTCAATTTCATCGATGTAAACATCGTCCGCATTCCCGCTCGCATCGCATCGGAAGCGAATCTTCATGTCGGAGGGGAAAAGAGCCTGTGCTGTCGTCAGAACCACGGATTCGGAATAGAACGTGTTGTTTTGGAAATCCGTCCCTCTGGCCCAGTCACCGATGACATACCACGCTGTTCCGTCCCAGTACTCGAGAAGAAAATTCTCGTTCGAATTGTCCATTGAAACCGGCTTGTACCAGAAGTCGACTTTGATCTCCGAATAGGCGGTCACATCGATGCCGCTTGTCAGGCTGAAGGCGGAGGCGCTGCCGCTGTTGTCCTGAATCGCACCGGCACTGCTCCCTTCGTGTGCATGAGTGCCGCCCGTGTAGAGATAGGCATCGGAACCTCCGTCGGAGTAGTTGCCCCAGCCCGATTCAAAGTCGTCAAAAGCCAGTTGTGTCCACGAAGCACCTCCTCCGCCCCCGCAGGTTGACGCAAAGGTGTAGGTATGGCCGCCTGTGTCGGGAGCCAGCTCCTGGGTGACATAGCTGGTTGTTTCACTTTCAAGAACGATCGTGATCCCTGAACCGGAAAACACCGAAGCACCGTC
>JANQSL010000197.1 GCA_028284075.1 Candidatus Sumerlaeia bacterium
CGATTCCGGGATTGTTGAACTCATGCGTGACGGAAAAGCCTTCCGAACGCAGAGTCGACTCGGTAAACAGAAGTGATCCGGCATTTCCGGAGCCGATCACCTCTGTATTCGTGTCCCGGCTGATCGTCATGGACTGATCGACATGAAGCGTGTCGGAAGCGTTGAAAGAGGACAATCCGATGCCCACGTGTCCCGTGTCTTTTTGGATAACTATGTGCGGACCTCGTTCAACTCCGCCATCCATTGAGCTGATAAAGATGTTTTGTCTGGTCAGAGCACCATCGTAACCGAAAATGGCCCCGTTGTTGAGATTGCTCGAGCCGAAGACATTCAAAACAGCCTCTCCTCCTGTAAGCGGTGCTCCACTGGGAGAGATCGTTGCGGAGGCGAAGGACGTTGTTCCCACCACATGCAGAGTGTCCTGGGGATTGGTAATGCCAATTCCAACGCGATCGTTGTTGGGATTGACGTTGAGCGTGGTTCCGTCCACCGCCAGGTCGGCGGCTGTCAGAGTACCCACGTTGGTAATGTTCGACGCACCGGCATTGTTCCCCTCCGTCAGGACACTGCCGAGATCCTGCAGTTCGTTGGTTGGGTCGGCGTCAGCGTCATCAACCGATCCGGTGAATGCGGTCGTCTGAAAGGATCCGTCAGTGAACCCGATCCCTTCGTTACCGGGAGGAACAACGGAAGTCAGAAACTGCAAATCAAATCCAGGTGACCCATTGGTCATCTCGCCGCCGGCGTATGGATCCTGATTTGAAGCCCGGACAACATGCTGGCCACTTGAAGCGACAAACTGAAGAGAATACTGCTGTCCCGCCGTAATCATGGCTCGGTCAAAGAACGTGATTTCCATCATGCCGCTGGTCATCGCGGGAAACGAATACGCCTGGGAGGCCAGAAGATTTCCTTCCGTGCCGGAACCTTCATAAAGATGCACCGTACCGTCGCCCGTCGGATTACTTCCTGCAACACCCAGTTCCACCAGAGCCAGCATCCCGGTTATTCCGGCGGTAAAGGACTGAACGGGATTTGACGGTCCCACTCCTCCAAAAGTGACCTGGCTTTGATCGACGAGATGTCTTCCGATAATCTGTATGTTACCCTGAACGTCCAGCGCATCGGGAAGTGTGTTCACTCCCACGTGAACGGTTCCGTCCGATTCAACGAACAGAGCATCCACCGGTGAACCGTCCACTGCATCCAGCGAGTGACCATCGCCGGAACCGGAACCACCCAGAGATGACAGGTCCGCGGTGAGTGTTCCGGCCATGTCGGTGAGCTCCAGAGTGGTTCCGTTAAGTATGAAACCGGTATTCAGTTCGTTGGCGGGGTCCGCGTCCGTCAGTCCGGTCAGCATCGAGCCGTCGCCGACAAATGCCGTGGCCGTCACAGCTCCGTTGATTTCCGCATCGCCGGCGACACGCAGACCGAGAGGGCTTTCCGCCGCGACCTGAATAATGGAAAGAGCGTCCTCAACGTCAGAGGCGACGTAGGCGGAATTGCCGAGAACGAATACGCCGGTGGCTCCGTCCAGCCCGGTGAACCCCGCGACTCCGTCCGTCGCTTCACCCAGGAGAACGAGATTCGAAGGATCGGTAACATCGATAATCGAAAGCGTATCATCCGTATCGGCCGTTATGTAAGCCGTCGAGTTCAATACGAACACATCGCGTGTTCCCCCAAGCAGGTCAAAGCCGTCAAAATTATCTCTCGCAAGTCCCAACAGACCGGGATTCAAAGGATCGGAAACGTCAATGATGGAAAAAGCATTGTCGAATATTGAGGTGACGTATGCCGTTTCATCCACTACGAACAAGCCGGATGCACCATTGAGTCCCGGGAAGTCGATGCTGTCGAAAACCACACCCGCCTGAACCGGTGCCGTGGGAATCGAGGCATCGATGATGGTGAGAGAATCATCGATAAATGAAGTGACATAGACTGTGGTACCAACGACGAAGACACCGGCAGCACCGTTGAGGCGGGGGAAATCGACTCCGTCACGTGCGACGGCCAACTGAACAGGGCTTGCTGGAGTTGAGACATCAATGATGGAAAGGGCGTCATCGGACAACGAGGCGACATAAGCGGTCGAGCCCGTGACGAAAACGCTTTGAGGGCTGTCCAGTCCCGTGAAGCCGCCAACCTCGTCGCGCGCAACACCGAGTTCCGTGGGGTTGGCGGGATCCGAGACATCGATGATGGAAAGAGCGTCATCACCCGATGATACAACATACGCCGTCGTGCCTGTAACGAAAACGCCTTGAGGGCCATCGAGCCCCGTGAAGCCGCCCGCTTCGTCAACCGCAACACTCAGGAGGGCGGGAGACGTCGGATCGGAGACGTCGATAATGGAGAGAGAATCGTCGAGAGAGGAAACGATGAACGCGGTCGTGCCCAGGACAAAAACATCCGTGGCTGCATCCAGATCAAGAAAAGGAGCAACTCCGTCAAGTGCCACGCTTTGCTCCGCCAGAGCAAAGACGGTTTGACCGGCAATATCCAGAAACGCCTCCGGAGTCGTCGTTCCCATGCCGACCAGGCCATCATTGTCGACAAAGACTGCATCGACAGGCATATTGTCCGCGGCGTCGAGTGAGTGGTTGTCTCCGAAGACGGAACCCGCCAGAGGCGAAAGATCGGTTGATAAAACTCCGCCCGGATCGGTCAGCTCCAGACTCGTTCCGTTCAGAGCGAGACTCGCGTTCAATTCGTTGGTATCGCTCAGATCCACTCCCGTCAGGCCGGAACCATTGCCAATAAAGGCCGCCGCGGTGACTGTTTCTTCGACCTGTGCGTCGCCGGAAACATGCAATCCCAGAAAACCGGGAGTAACGGAGTCGAAAACATCAAGAATCGAAAGCGTGTTATCAAAAGACGAAGCAATATAGACGGTGGCTCCGTCCACGAAAAGGCCAAGCGCGCCTTCCAGTCCTGTCATGCCATTAACTCCGTCGCGCGCCAACCCGATGAGGGTGGGAGCCGTCGGGTCGGAAACATCGATGAGTGTGAGGGCGTCATCGAAGAATGAAGTCACGTAAGCCGTGGTGCCGACGACAGACACGCCACTGGCGCCAAGCAAAGCGGTGAAATCACCCACTCCGTCCCGGGCCACGCCCAACTCGACCGGGGCTGCCGGAACGGAAACGTCAATGATCGACAAAGCCGAACTGTCTTCGGCGGCAACATAGGCTGTTGTACCAACGACAAAAACAGCACAGGCACCGTCCAGTCCGGTGAAGCCGAGTCCGTTTCGCGCCACTCCCAGTTCCACGGGTGTCGCCGGAACCGATACGTCGATGATCGAGAGAGTTGCATCCGCCTTCGAGGCGACATAAGCGGTCGTACCAAGCACGAAAACACCACTCGCGGCATCCAGACCGGTGAAGCCGCCAACCTCATCCCGCGCCAGACCAACCTGCACCGGCGCCGTGGGAACGGATACGTCGATAATCGACAAGGTGTGATCCGTGCCGGAAGCAACGTAAGCGGTCGTGCCAACGACAAAAACATCACTGGCACCTTCCAGACCGGTAAAGCCGCCAACCTCGTCCCGTGCCACGCTCAGTTGCTGGGGGGAGGCCGGGTTCGCCACGTTAATAATCGAAAGAGCGTCATCGATCGATGAAACAACATAGGCCGTGGTTCCGGCGACAACAATGCTTCTGGCACCGGCCAGTCCCGTGAAACCGTTCACTTCGTCGGTCGCCTCGCCCAACAGAGCCGGGTTCAGTGGATCGGAAACATCGATGACTGAGAGGGTATTGTCCACGGTTGAGACCACATAGGCGGTCGTCCCGGAAACGAACACGTCCGTCGCGCTTTCAAGCCCGGGGAAATCAACTCCGTCCGTCAGAACGTTCACTTCCTGAATTCCCAGAGAATCCAACTCTCCCGTCACGTCGAGCATCGCCACCGGAGTTGTCGTCCCGATTCCCACCATGCCTTGCGGATCGACAAACACGGCATCGATTGGGTCGCCATCCACAGCGTCGAGAGAGTGACCGTCTCCGGATCCCGGAGATGAGAGTCCGCTGAGATCGACACTGTTTCCGCCGATGATGGAAAGATTGGGCGACGAAAAACTCAGTGTCTGAAGTTCATTGGCAGGGTCCGCGTCAGCCAGTCCGGTCAGCATTGAGCCGTCGCCGACGAACTTTTCCGCTCCCACAATCCCCGCAACCGCAACATCGCCATCGGAAAAAATTCCTCCCGCTCCGGCAGTGATTCCTCCGGTAACCTGCAACTGCCCCTGCGCAATGACATCGTTGCGAACCTGCAGATTTCCCGCTTCCAGCGAGTGAGCGATCAGTGAGGTGGCTTCGGCACCGGAGATATCGATGATTTTCAGATCATCGGAGCCGTTGCTTACGACATAGGCATAACGCCCGGAGACATAAAGAGAACGAGCGCCCGCCCCTCCGCTGAGTGAGAGTGATCCCACTGTATCAAGGGCAGTGGGATCGGAGACATCGATGACTTTCAGATCCGGAGCGGAACTGGTATCGATCACGTACGCGTAGCGCCCCGAAACAAAAACGGAAAAGGGAGCCGGTCCCAGGCTTAACGATCCCGCCAGACCTGGAGAGCTCGGATCGGAAACGTCGATCACCTTCAGATCGGTGGAACTCGTGTCCACCACGTAAGCATAGCGTCCGGAGGTGTAAACGGAAGTGGGCACCGGCCCGATGCCCAACGACCCGGCCAGGCTGGGAGAGCCCGGATCGGAAACGTCGATTACCTTCAGATCGGTGGTTCCTATATCGACCACGTAGGCATAACGTCCGGAGACGGAAACGGAACTGACGAAGCTTCCTATACTCAGTGATCCTGCCAGGCTGGGAGAGCCCGGATCGGAAACGTCGATCACCTGCAGATCTTCAGATCCCCTGCTGACCACATAGGCGTAGCGTCCGGAAACGGAAACGCTGACAGGGTCACCTCCAATGCCGAGCGACCCGGCAAGAGTGGGGGCACTCGGGTCAGAGACATCGATCACTTTCAAATCGTCTGAGACGATGTCGACCACGTAGGCGTAGCGTCCTGAGACG
This sequence comes from Candidatus Sumerlaeia bacterium, assembly GCA_028284075.1. Taxonomy (GTDB): domain Bacteria; phylum Sumerlaeota; class Sumerlaeia; order SLMS01; family JAHLLQ01; genus JAJFLJ01. Next base: position 5,058 of record JANQSL010000197.1, read on the forward strand.
TACAGGGAAAACGGAAATCCTCCGATAAGCAATGATCCAGTGAGTGTGGGAGTGTTCGGGTCGGAGACATCGATCACCTTCAGATCGCCGGAGTCCTGATCGACGATGTAAGCGTAGCGACCGGAAACGTAAACCGAGGTGGGATTTCCTCCGATTCCCAGCGAGCTCACAAGGATCGGATCGCCTGGCGTCTGCAGAATGTTTCCATCTTCTATGGTAAGCGCTTCATCGGGAGTCGCTGTGCCGATGCCGACATCGCCTTCGGCATCCACAAAAACCACATCAACAGGATCACCATCCGCGGCATCGAGAGAATGGCCGTCGCCGAAACCGGTCAGAGACGACAGGTCTGCTGTCAGCGTTCCATCCGCATCGGTGAGTTCCAGACTGTTGCCGTTCAGCACAAGACCTGTGTTCAACTCGTTGGCGGGGTCGGCATCGGCATCATCGATGCCGCCGGCGAGAGACTGGGCAATGTTCGAGTTTTCGGCGTAGGCGGCGTAGGGAACGGGAAGAAGCTGCGTGCGGGAACCGAGGGCTTGAAAGCTGTCGGCTCCGCCGTCCACATCCACTTCCACCTCCAGGAACAACGGGTCGCCGGTGAAAACGGGGCCAAAGTCCAGTTCCTCGATAACCAAACCATCAAGGATGGTCCGGTCCGGTGGTGCCACCGTCGGTCCCGCCGGACTGTTGCCAGTGGCTGTGGTGTGCAGTGTAAAGCGCAGGGAGACAGTGCCTGTCACAGGCGTTCCACCATCATTAATCCGCGCTTGATATGTGAAAGCGGTGCCAGGATCGGCCGGAGCCGCGGATATCAGAAACAGGGGGAATGCAAAAAGAGCTGACCGAGCATGCTTAAGCATCATGAATCGATACTCCACCTTCAGAATGACCGGAACCTGGCGTAACTCCGGGGCTCTGTGTTTCCGAGCCCGTGCAATCGACTCGAGGACATGAAACAAGTGGAAGTGCCCGCGAAACGAGTTACCGTTTCAGATTCACGGCTACACTCAGTGAATCACAAAGGTGTCATGTCATTAAGAATCTCCCTGAATTCGCATTCAGAATGCATGATCTGGAAACGGGGCGGGACTTGCCGATTCATTGCATGGAATGGTGAGGGACGCGGACGCGGTCTGCCGGTCGCGGAGCCTTCCCGCGTCCCGCTGACACGCTCTCGATGAAAACCGACCGGTATCCTCTCCCGATTAGTTTTCTATGGGCAGCTCGATTGCAAACGTGGTTCCTCTGGAATCGCTGGAGACCAGTTCCAGTTCGCCCCCGTGTGCGTGAACAATTTCGCGGGCAATGGGAAGGCCAAGTCCGAGGCCCTCCTTTTGCTCCCGATGAGCCTGGTCCTGCTGATAGAAGTATTGAAAGATGCGATTCGCTTCCTCCGGCGTAATAACAGGCCCGGTGTTGAACACTTCAAGCCTGATGAAGCCGTTCCGTTGATCAAGCCGGACGCTGACTTCTCTCCGCTCGTCGTTGTGTTTTTCCGCATTGACCAGCAGATTAAAGACTGCGTTCGAAAACAGAACGGGATCAACCCGCGCATAAACATCGGGACTGATGTCCTTCCGGATTCGAAGGCCGGAGGAAACAGCCTCAAGATCCTCAATAAGTCTTTCCGTCTCGCGCGAGAGGCTGAAGTTCTCCCTCAGCAAAACAAGGCTGCCACTTTCGGCCCTTGAAAGAAGCAGTAACTGATCCGTCGTTCGCCTCAACTTGTCGGTCTCATCCAGAAGACCCGCAAGCACCGTCAATCGGTCTGATGAAGGATCTTCCCGCAGCATTTCCCTTTCAATCTGGCTGCTGAGGACCGTGAGAGGAGTGCGAAGTTGATGGGCAACTGTGGCCCCGAATCTTTCGGACCGTCCGAAACCCTCCTCCAGCCGCGAAAGCATTTCATTGAATGTATTGATCAGGTGCGCAAATTCCTTGTCGTACGCTCGGCCGGCGATTCGTTTTTTCAGACCTTTCGTCGATATCGCTTCCGCTTCCCGCGTTATGACTCTGATCGGACGCAGCGCACGCGAAACAAGCCAGACGGAAGTCGCCAGCGCCAGCAGCAATGCCGTCAGGTACGCCGGTATGAAGATTTGGATAAGCGCTTTTCGACGTGTTTCCAGAGGCTTTGTGCCAAGGCCCACGAAGAGCGTGTCGCCGGCACTCCGGGCTTCGAGAATCCACCATTCCTCTCCGCCCGCTGACACCGTCTTTTTTTCCTGAATCAGGATGTGATTCTCCGTGCGCCGGTCCGGTCCCCGCTCGGGATAGCCCCTGAAAGAGAGTCCGAAGTCGATGGACGAAAGTCCGTCCTCTTCCAGGAAAAGACCACGCCCCTGCCTGAAGCCGCGTCTAAAGGAGCCGAAAGATGAGGAATTCTGATCGTCACGATCCTGCGGGCTGTCCATTCGCCCGGGCCATCCTTCATGCACACCGGGACGTTTCCTGCTCTTGAGTGCCTGCTTCCATTCCTGATCCGTGGGCACTTTCTCTGTGAAGGATGAAGGATGAAGTTCTTCGGGCCAGTTACGGCTTACGAACAAACGTCCGGTATCGTCACGCCGCGCAAGAAAAATGTACTCGGTACCCGCTCTTGCAATTCCCGAGTTGCTCGTCAGGAGATGTTCAAAGTGTCGCAAGCTGATGAACCGGCCCGGCGGGCCAGTGAAGCCACGGGCGGCGGCGGCATGCAGCATTTTGTCGAACTCATCCAGAATCAGCCGATTCAGTTGAAAATAAACAATGCCGGAGAAAACAAGGATCAGCACCGTGATGGAAAACGCAAAGACACCGATGAGCCGTGTCCGGAAGGAGACGACTCCCGAAAATGAGCGCTTCCTCTCCTCGTTGTTCAACGCAGCTATCCTTCCTTGCTGTCATCGACAATCACTCGATAGCCAACCCCGCGAATCGTTTCAATGATGTCGGAAGCTCCGGCATCCGAAAGGCGCGATCGAAGCCTGCGGATATAAACGTCCAGAATGTTATCCTGTGAACTCATGCCGTAGTTCCAAAGGGCTTTGATGATTTTTGCACGGGGCCGGACCGTACCCGGGGCACGCATCAGGTATTCCAGCAGGTCGAATTCCCTCAATGTCAGCTCGACGGGCCGGCCTTCCACCTTCACCTCTCGCCGAAGACGATCGAGACTCAGGTTTCCCGCGTGTATGGAGGCGGCCGGATTCTTTATCCTGCCGCTTGAATCACTCGGACTTGCACGTCTCAGCAATGCCTCAACACGTACCACAAGTTCTTCCGTGAAGAAAGGCTTTGTCAAGTAGTCGTCAGCTCCTCCTCTGAATCCCTCAACCCGGTCTTCGAGACTATCGCGGGATGTCAGCATCAGAATCAGAGTGCTGGAGCCTGATTCGCGAAGTTTTCCGAGAATCTGGAAACCGTCCAGCCCGGGCAGGACGATATCAAGCACCAGCAAATCGAATCCACCCGTACGAGCCGCCTCCAGCCCCCCGTCCCCGGTGTTTACCCATTCTGTCTGGAAACCGGCGTGATTTAGAGCTTCACAGACTGAATCCGCAATTCTTTCGTCGTCCTCGATCAACAGAACTCTTGAAGCACGCACAGCCTCCGGATTGGCGATACTTCGTGTTGTTTCAGGCATTGTGCGGCCCCATCGATTTTCGATAACGGATTCCGCTCAAGGTATAAGTGTCAGCGGGGACAGACACGCAAGACCATACAACCTGAATTGGGATTCAGACTTCCACCAGGCCCTGCTGGATTCCGTGGATGTGGTGCCTCTCCTTTTCCGTCCCACGGTTGGAGTGGCCTTTCGTGTCCTTCGGCCTCCCCGGGAAGCGTGACCTGGCAGGTGGAACGCTCCCGTGGGGCGGCATGAGCGGTGTGCCGATGATTCAGAATTCTTTTCCTGGTTCGTGCCCGGTTTGTGGAGACAAAAAGCACCCTCCGGGCATGCCGACCGGAGGGTGCTTATCAGTACCAGGTTGGAAGAGAAGGGATTATTGCGGTACCAGTTTGATGGCATCCGCAATCACGACAGTTCCGGAGGAAGTCCAGCACGACAACAGCACACGTGTCGATGTTCCGGAGTTGAACGTATAGGTTCCGAGAGAAACCCACGTGTTGTTGTTTTGCTGCTGGTTCAGAGGGACCGTGGTGCTTCCGCCCGCGTGTGTGACAATGTAGGGAGCCGAAGTCGCCCGGTTGGAGCCGGCGGTCCAGCGCGCGAACACCTGGTAACTGCCGGTCGCCGGCAGGTTGACGCTCCAGGAGGCGGCGTCACTGGTGGATTGTGTCAGGCGGAAGGCGTAGTTTGAACCGTAGTAACCGGGTGTGGAGCTGCTCGTCACCCAGTTCGACGACGCGCTGAACCCGGAATCCGCGTTGTCGGCAATGTATTCCAACCCGCTGGTAAACACAAAACGGACCGCATCGGCGGAAACCACATTATTGTTCGCCGAATCGCTCAATACAACGGAACTCGATCCGTCAAAAGCGTAGTTGCCGAGAAGGTTCCACTGTCCGCCGTTGGTGGTCTGGTTTGCCGTGACTGTGGAGGACCCGTTCAGATGGTTAACCTGATACGGAGCGTTTGAGGCCCGGTTGCTTCCGTTCACCCACCACGCATAAACATCGTAGTTGCCTGGCGCCAGTGTCGTTGACCACGTGGCCGTGGCACTTGCTCCACCGGTTGATGCCCACAGTGAGTTGGTTCCATAGAATCCCGAACCGGAAGAGGTGCCCCAGGCGCCGGTCGTCGAGAATCCCGAATCGTTGTTGTCGACGATCGTTCCACCAACAGGAGGACCCGGGTTGGGGATGGCGTTCTGTGTCATGACGGAAACGATGCTGTCGATGCGCGAACGCGTGTTGCTTTGCGATGAAGATGGAACGCTGTTGCAATAGATGGAAAAGAAGTAACGCTCACCGTCATTGATATTGTCAATGTAGCCGGAGAGTGAAAGCGTCTGTCCGTTTGTCAGCGTGCCTGTCTTTGCGTGGACACGGCCGGTCTTGCCCGTGCCGCAGAGGCGGCTGCCCAGCGTGCCCTTGGTGCAGGAGATTGCAAGATGCGTTGCCCATTGCCCGTATGTGTAGTTGTCCATCATGTAACGAACGAGATCAAGTGTCTGGCGTGAGGTGAAACGGTTGCTCCAGCTGAGGCCGGACCCGTCGAACATCTGAGCGCCGGTCATGTCGATTCCGACACCGCTGCACCAGTTGATGATGGACGAACTCCCGCCGGCAATGCCGTAGAGCTCATCCGCCAGGCTGTTGTTGCTGCTGGAAAGTACCGACTCGACAGGGCTCGAAGTGGACGAGGACTGAAGCTGGAAACCCCGCCAGACGTAAGTCGGGCCGAGAGTTCCAATGGCTGCCGCCGTGGTGAAAATTTTGGTGTTCGAAGCGGGACGGCGCGGAGTGGTGGAGTTCAGACTGTAGTAGGTTTGAGTGCCCCATTCGTTTTCGATCAGGACGGACCACTGAACGTTTGGGTTCGCGTTGTTGATGATCGCATCGATGTCGTTGTCAATCTGGGCGAGGGTGATGGCGCCGGCCTGCCCCAGGGCCAGGGCAGTGATGAATGTGAGAATCAAGGCCAGTCGCGATGACTCTCGAAGGGTTTTCCGATGCATAAGCGTCGGTTCTCCTTTCACAAGGGAAGTGTTGGTTTTTCTGAAGACACCCCATCTCCAGTCGTATCCGGCGCGCGGAGACTTGCCCACAAAGTGGTAAATCCCGCGCGACGATTCGCACCCAATTGCTGGAAGACCTTCAGATTGACCGAGGCGTATAATTACTCAATCCGGTCTGTGCAATCGCTTTAAAGACCGAAACCGGTTTCAGGTACGGTTATTCTGGATGACCTTCTTCAAGGCGGAACCTCCGACTCGCACCCGTCGCTTCTCTCCGGCTCGAAGACCTCATGATGATATCGCATGTGGATTGGCGGGTTTGTATGACCTTTGCGAGTTTCCCTTTCCCCTCCAGGGGCGTGATCCGTTGGAAATGGCATTACAGGGAATTTGAAAAGGACACCGCTCCGATGCGTTACGAGGAATTCAGGGATTCAATCCGGGACGAACTGCGCCGCTGCCCCGAGGGAATAACATGGAAAGAGCTGAAGGCTCGTTTGAATTTGCCTTACGAACGCCCATGCCCCAACTGGGTTGAGCGCCTCGAGGATGAAATCAGTCTTTCAAGACATGCTGTTTCAGGAAGGGCAAAAATCTGGAAAGTTGTGGAATGATTCGCAAGTTGGCGTGGCGATGGCAGAACGGAACGACATACATGCGGTAATAAAGGCGAAGCCCGGACGGTTGTTTTGCACCTCAACCGTCCGGGCTTCTTAATATCCCCTTCCGCCGGCTCCCTGTTTTCGTCCCTTTTGGGAAAGGCTGCTTACTCGTTACCGGCCACCGCCTTTTCCTGTGAACGCGGCGAGCTGATGACATTGTTCTCATTCTTGAGACGTTGCTGAAGCGCTGTGCGCACGCGGCTTTCAGCGTCGCCTTTTGACGCCGCTGTCTGCCGAACGAAGGCATTGTAGGGGATACGAAGTGTGCGGTCTTCATTTTCCACCGCACCCTGAAGAATAATGTCCCCTGTGAAGCGGCCGTTTTCGTCAGGAGCGACAAACTTGACGGCGAAGTTGTGCTCAACAGGTGTGCCCGCCTCGGTTTCTGTCACTTCAATGACGGGATCGCTCATCTCGGCGGAAGAACGGGCGGCGTCCGGTTCCACAGAGTAGCTCTTCAGGGCGAAGGACTTGTTGTCGACGACCGAAAGAGCGAAGTTTCGCATAACCTCTTCTCCCGGCTGAACAAAGCCGAAGTAAAGCTGCGCCGGTTGCACCGTGACCTCGCCACGAACGATGCCGCGGACCGTGGCGATGAAATTCGGGCGATCCTTGTATGTTGTCTGGACGGCAACCGTGGTGGCTACAGGACCCTGCGGATAGTCCGCGGGAATGGTCACGGTGATGGGAATGGCCCGGCCTGACTTGCCGCTCGCCTCCTCTGTATAATCGAAAGGCTCGCCTCTCTCAAACTGCAAACCGCCGGCGGCGCTCGTCAGGTTCTTGATGGAAATGTTTTCACCGCTCATGTCGATGATATGAAAACTCTTGGTCATCTCGTCACCCTGGCGGATGGTTCCAAAGTTCACCAGCTTTTCATCGATGTAAACCTTTGAAACCACCTGGCCTTTGAAACTCACGCGATACGTGGGGTTTGCCGTGTCGTCGGTGGTGATCGTGATGGTCTTGTGCTGAGTGCCGGTACGTCCCTTGGTGTTGAACGTGGCACGGATGGATTCGCCCTCACCGGGGGCGAACACCTTCTTCTCCAGCTGTGCCGCCGTGCATCCGCAGCTGGCCTTGATGTTCGTGATCGTGATTGTGCGATCCGAGGTGTTGATGAAGGGAAACTCGATGTCGACCTTTGCTCCCTCGTCCGCCGTGCCGAAGTCTGTGTTGATTTCCTCGAACGTCAAAGCAGGCGCCTGGACATCGTTTGCGGCGGAGGACTCCCTCCAGTTGGCTTTGGCCGGCTGATCCTGAGCCGCCAGGGGAGTGGCAAGGGCCAGGGCTGCCGCCAGTGTTATCGAAGCGAACGCGGTTTGTTTCAGCATCATCATAATATTACTCCGTTTCCTCCGAATGGGATTCCGGTGGGGATTGATAGGTTTGGTTTTCAGTCGTCAAAACGCGGTTCAGTCCGCCGCTCTTGAAGCCTCCCAAGTCGACGGCGACCCAGTGAAAGCCGATTCGACGGAATTCGTCGGTGATGGCCTCTCGGTTTGCAAGGACCGTTTGCATGTCATCCGGAGGGATTTCGAGGCGCGCCACCTCTCCATGATGGCGGCAACGAAACTCCCGCAGACCCAGTTTGCGAAGGTACGCTTCCCCCTCCGCAACCTGCTGGAGTTTCTCCTGCGTAATCTTCTGGCCGTAAGGAATGCGGGACGACAAACAAGGGCTGGCGGGCCGCTCGTGGTTGGGGAGCCCGTAGTGTTTCGCCAGAGCCCGGACGTCCGCCTTGCCAAGGCCCAGGTCCTTCAGCGGCGACCTGACACGGTGCGCCTCAACAGCCTTCAGTCCCGGCCGGTAATCGCCCATGTCATCCGCATTGGAGCCGTCACAGACGACCGCAATGTCGCGGCTCGCGGCAAAGGCCGTGAGCCGTGTGTACAACTCGTTCTTGCAGAAAAAGCACCGGTTTGCCGGATTCTCCGCATAGTTTTCGATGGCCAGTTCGCTGTAGGACACCACCTCCACGGTGAAGCCATGTTGATCGGCGATCTCTCCGGCGATGCGGAGATCCTCCTCCGTGTTCGACTCCGTGTCCGCGAGAAGACCCAGCGCCCGTGACCCCAGGGCACGGGTTGCCGCTTTCAGCACCACGGTGCTGTCGACCCCGCCGGAGTAAGCCACCACGACCCGCGGTGCCAGCAGGCGAATATGGTCCTCAAGCCGCAGCGCGGCGGCTTCCATCGAATTCGTGGTGGGCGAAATGGCGCCGTGAGGAGTCATGAGAAACAAACCAGCGCGGGTCGTACCATTTTGTGAAAAGCGAGTTGAACCGGCAAGTTCTTTCGTTACAGTCACTTGCAAGCTAGGATTCTCCGGCTCATCAGACAAGAGTTATCCTGTCTGGTCCACTTTCCACTCCTCCGCCACAGCCTGACGCACCGCCATGATTTGTACCGTCACCCTGAATCCCGCCATCGATCTCTTTCTTGATGTGGAAGCCATTGAGCCCAACACGGTGCTGAGAGCTTCCGGTGAGCGCCGCCGTCCCGGCGGAAAGGGGCTCAATGTCTCCCGGATGCTGCAGATCCTCGAAGAGCGCTCCGTTGCTCTCCTGGCGGCCGGGCAGGGCTCCGGAGCCGACCTTGCGGCTCTTGCCCGGGACGAGGGCCTCGATGTCGAGCTGATCGGCACCGGCGTCTCTGTTCGGACTAACGTCCACATCGCCGATGCTCGCGAAGGCAGCTCCGTGAAGGTGAACATGATCGGCGAAGAGGTGTCGCCCGCCGTCCTGGAGCACGTCGCTGAATGGATCGGGCGCGAGGCAACCCGGCTCACCGCGGTGGTGCTTGCGGGTTCACTTCCCCCGGGTCTGCCAAAGGACGCCTGGGCGGTGTTGGTCAGGGCGGCCCGGGATGTGGGACTGCCGGGCTACCTCGACACCAGTGGCCAGGAACTCGCCGAGTCCGTTGCAGAAGCGCCGGAGTGTATAAAGATCAACCGGACCGAGTTACAGGAACTCCTAGGGCGCGACCTTGTAAACGCGGCGGATCAGATCAGGGCTTTGAAGAAACTGCAGCACCACGGCGTTGTCTGCGCCTGCATGACGGATGGCGCGGAGGGAACCGTTCTTGTCGACGAGACAGGCGTGTTTCGCGCCACGTCTCCCGTAACAACTTCAAAACGGCCCGTGGGTGCCGGTGATTCATTCATGGCGGGTCTGGTTCACGCACGGCTCCGCGGTTTGCGCGGAGCCGGTGTTTTGAAGCATGCCGTGGCGGCAGGGACGGCATGGGCGATAGGGAATACAGGCAAAGGAGTCGACTTGAAGCTGATCGAAGAGATCATGTCAGGAGTCGATATTGTGAACGACAACGGCAACGACTGATCCGGAGCTACTTGATCGCCCGTCCCAGCGCTTCGATCACATGCATTGCCTTGCGATCGGCAAAGTCCGCGATTTGATGGCGGCAGGAGAAGCCGTTCGCCACAACAACAGTGTCTCTGTCTGTTGCATTGACGGCGGGAATCAGGCGGCGTTCCGCGATCTTTTTTGAAAGATCATAGTGCTCCGCCTCGTAACCGAACGAACCCGCCATGCCACAGCAGCCGGAATCCACTTCCGTAACATCCGCACCGGTCATGCCGAGCAGTTCCTTCGCAGGCGAAGTCGCATACAGCGCTTTCTGGTGGCAGTGACCATGAACGAGGTAACGCTTCGGGGCGTTTGCGAAAATTGGTGTCTTTGCGGCACCGGCCTTGATTTCCGCCAGGATGAATTCCTCCACCGGGTGAACGTGCTTTGCTACGAGCCGCGCATCCTCCGAGTTCTCGATCAGATCCGGCAGATCGTCCGTGAGTCCGCTCGCACAGCTCGGCTCCAGAGCAAGAATCGGAAGACCCTGGCATGCGTAACCTCGCAGTTTGGAAACCGTTTCGGCTCCACCCTGTTTTGCATCGTTGAGAAAGCCCTTTGAGATGCGCGTGCGCTGGCAGCAGACACCACTGACCAGTTCGACATTGTAACCCATCGCGCTGAGAATCCGGATCGCGTACGTGCCAACACTTGTCTCGTTATAATTTGCCCAGCAGTCGGCAAACAGAACCACATCGCGCGTTGTTTCCCGGCCACTTTGTGTCTGACGCCAGCCCTTGAACCAGGAT
>JANQSL010000114.1 GCA_028284075.1 Candidatus Sumerlaeia bacterium
CAGTAGTGCCCCACCTGACGATTCTCGTCCGGATTGGCAATGGCTCCGGCCTCCAACGCTTCCATGGCGTCGTAGGCTGAGGAGATCTTCTGTTCCATCGAGGCGAGAAAACCGTCGGGAAACATCATTCTGCTGATGTCAAGCGCCAGCCCCAGACCCTCAGGTTCACAGTAGTATTCCGTGTATCGTTGCCAGGTGGTTGTCATTTTGTTCGCTCCGCTTTTTTGCCTGCGCGAGTGCTTTGGTTCTGGAGGCGCAGGTAGTCAACGAAGCTCTCGATGTGGATACGGCTCCCGGAACGAATCAGTGGTTCTTCATTGCCCGCAATCGCACCGCCTGAAACGCGTTTTGCATCATGCTGAGACCTGTCGACGATCCTCGAGATCCTGGATACCGCCCGCCAGTCGATTCTGCCGCAGCATTTCCACCGAGCGGAGAAGTGGATCATCCGAATCTGAAAGAAGTTCTCTATGAACACCTGACGCCGGAACGAACGGTGGTCGACGTTGGGTGTGGGCCGGGACCTTTTGAATATAAAAAATACGAGGCACGCTTTATAGCATTCGACATGTTCGAACCGGAAAACCATGATGGAATGGTCCAGGGACGCGATGAATTCCGACCTGGCAAACTCGATACGTTTCCAATTAAAGACGAAACCGTCGACGCCGTCGTAATGGGTTTCATTCTCGAGCATGTGAAAAGTCCCGAAGTGTTCCTGCAGGAGGCGGAACGCGTTTTGAAGCCGGGTGGCTGGGTCTATGTGGCAATACCGAATTATCGCTCACTTGAAGACCGCTTGTTCCGACTCGCCACGAAAATCGCCGGCAGCAGCCGGGGTCCTCACATTCAGCGCTTCACGCTGGAGAACTTTCAGGCGCTCGTCCGGAAGCAAACCAACCTTGAGCCAATTGCCTGGCATCGTCTTCAAGCCTCTTACCTGTGGATGAACCATCCGAAACTGCGACGCTTCAGGAAACCCTGGATTCGAGTTCTTGAAAGCCTCTCAAGGCTGGGAATTGACGGATTCTCAAACGCAAACATTCAGATGCTGTTAAGAAAAATCGAGAAAACATGATCCGACAAGGCACCGGGAACAATGTCCATAGAAACAGGCTATTATTCCGTCGATTGGGAGCGCCTGACCAGAGGTCTTATCGAGTATGGATCGCTGGATTTTTTCTTCGATGCGCTGGACGACGATGAAGAGGAGAATCCCTCTCCGGATGAGCGGGTCGCATGGCAGGACTGGATCGCCCTGCCTCAGCAGACTCTTTGGGAGAACTGGCGAGCTGCGGAGGAGCTTGGCAGGCAAATCCAATCCTGCCCTGGTCTGACAGAATGGAGGGGCCTGCCGGAATTAATGCGATTTCTGGTCGGACTGGCAATCGTACCACACCCGGAGCAGGATCGATTCATACCCGAAGCGGCGCTGGGTCCACCAGCGACTCTGTCCGACGAATATTTTGGCGCTCTCGATCCGCCGACGGTTTCGGAATTCTTAAGAATCGCCAGTCAAATCGTTGTTAGTGAGTTGAGCGAAATTGTTGTCGACTCTCGCACTGAAGACCAACCATCCCACCTTCCGTTGCTTCCCAGGCTGGTTGAATCCTATCGCGTTTTTCTTCGGGATACGGAGAGTAAAGGCTGGGGGGTTATTCTGGCGGCATCCTGATGGATGCTATCAGGCTCTTTCAAATTCAGCATCTTCCGCCTTTCCGTTCAGTAAATACTGAACCGTGCTTCTACAAACAACAGAATTTCCGTTAGAAACAACCCCATCTTTCGGCAAGAGTTGACGCTGTAGTGGAACCGTCCCACTTTAATCGGAATTTTCCGGAGAGGGGACTCCACAACTCATGAAGATAATTGTTTCAGTATTCTGCAGCCCGGCTGCGCCGGTGTTTCTGATTCCAGCCATTTTAACAATCGTTTCCATTCCCTTGCCAACTGCAGCTCAATTTGTGGCGGCACAGTGGTCCGGGTTTTCCGAAGCTCGCGAATTTCCCACCGGCAGCACGCCTCAGGGGATTTTTGCGGCACACCTTAATGACGATAAATTTCCCGACCTGATCACACCAAACCTGCTGGACAACAGTGTCGCGGTACTGCTGGGCAAAGGAAACGGCATGTTTCACCCCCCAGTAATCTACCCTGCCGGGCTCGGACCACAGGATGCTCTTGCGGTGGATTTAAACGGAGACACACACCTCGACATCGCCACTGCCAATCAACTCAACGACACGGTATCAGTCCTCCTGAACAATGGGGATGGAACGTTTCAGGCGGCCGTGAGCAAACCGGCGGGAGACGGGGCGTACAGTATTGCTGCCGGAGACTTCAATGGCGACACGTTGATCGATCTCGTTACAGCCGATTTCGCTGACGATACTGTTTCGGTCCTGCCCGGCAACGGCGACGGCTCGCTCGGAGACGCTGTCCCCTATCAGACCGGGAGTACTCCTTCGAGCGTGCTCGTCAATGACTTCAATGGCGACACATTCCCTGATCTCGTTACGACAAACAACGCGGACGGGTCTCTTTCGCTTCTGATTGGCAACGGCGACGGCACCTTTCAAAACGCCATCGAACTCACGGTGCCTGGCAGCCCCTTCAGCGCATTCGCGAATGACTTCAATGGTGACACCTTTCTCGACCTTGCCGCTTCGAATCTCTCCGGTACCGTCACAATCCTGCAGGGCAACGGGGATGGAACCTTTCAAAGCCCGTTTCAGTATTCCACAGGTTCTGTTCCGAGAAGTGTGTTCGGGGGAGACTTCAATGACGACGCGCATCCCGACCTTGCCTTCGCGAACACCGGCGGAGACGACATCTCGGTTCTGCTGGGCAATGGTGACGGAACCTTCCAGGCGGCTGTGAATTATGCCGTGGGCTCCAATCCCTTCGGTGTCTTTGTGGGAGATTTCAACGAAGACTCACTTCCTGATCTCGCCACCGCGAACCAGCACAGCCACAATATCTCAGTTCTGCTGAATCAGGGGATCGGGGTTCCAGTCACATTGGATGCATTTATCGTAAACTGACATTTACGATGTGTCAGGCACGGCAAGACCACTAACCAACCCTCACGCGAGCAGCCGGACGGCTTTCAAGGGGATAAAAGTCTGTCCCTTTAAAGAAAACGATGGAAGGATCCGCATTCCTCGGTACGCCCGCCTGGCCTGCAACCTGCTTCATTACAGCCACGGAAAACCAACTGGAATACGGCCATGGACAAGTTCAAACATGCCTTCACAGCCACCATCGAACGCCGCCCCCTCGGCCGATGCACTCATTCAGCCGTGTATCTTCCCATTGAATTGCAGGAGGAACTTCCTCTCCATGATCATCCAAGGCTTCGAATCAATGCCCTCGTTGCCGGAGTTCCTCTGAATGCGGCATGGCAGCCGACAGGCGGACGCTGGTTCCTGATACTTTCACGCCGATTCATGAAGGACCGTGAATTGTCCGTCGGCGAGAAAATTGAAATCCGGTTCAATGTTGCGGATCAAAAAGCCGTTGATGTGCCGAAGGAGCTCCGGACGGCTCTCGAGGACAACAGGAACGCGAAGGCTGAATGGGAAAAACTGACGCCGGGCCGGCGCCGAGGACACTCATATCGCGTCTCATCTGCGCGAAGAGTGGAAACACGGAAGAGAAGGGCCTCTGAAGTTGTTGAGGCACTCCTCCCTCTCCGGTTTCCGGTCCCACAAAAGAAAGAGACCGGAACCTGACATCGGCCATATCGCCGGTACCACCCGCTCTAAAAACAACCAATAGCAGTTTATTTGATTCGGAAGGCGCTGTATCCATGAGAATCGGAACCTTTGGAGCTGGAAACATGGCCCGAGTCGTGGCGGGAGGACTCGCCCGGGTGGGTCATGAAGTGATGATCGGTTCGAGACAGAAGGAGAAGGCTGAAACAGTTGCGGCGGAAATCGGTGAAGGATCGTCGGGTGGAACAAACGACGATGTCGCGGAATTCGCCGAGGTGATCATCCATACCGTTCGCCAGGTTCCGAGCGGTTTTCTCCGCAGTATCCGGCCGATGGCGGGAAAGGTCGTGGTTGACCTCAACAATCGTGACTTTCCGCGCCGCATCGCTTCGGAACCACTCTTCCCTTCGCTGATCGCCCTGAACCAGGCGGATGTTCCCGACGCAAGATTTGTCAAATGCTTCAACACGATCGCGATGGAGGTCTTCAGTCATGCTCCCCAGGACCTTCGTCTTCATGAGGTTTCGGCTTTCGTGGCGGGTGGCGACGCGGAGGCGCGAGCGGTCGTGGCCGGACTGGCGGAACAGCTGGGTTTCCGTCCTGTCGACATGGGAGGTGCCGAGAATGCCGACCTTGTCGAAATGCAGGGAGATTTCATCCGCGCGGCAATGTTCCATCAAAAGAACTTCCTGCTAACCAGTCAGGTTCGGGAAATACCGGCGTCCGAAGAATCACCCTTTGGCGAAAGGCGTGAAGGAACGTACTGAGCGGTCCAACAGTGCCGCTGGCCCGGCACATCAGACGGCTCCCGCCCGAATCGCATGTTTTCCCAACCCGCCCTGGTTTCGTGAACTGTAACAGGGAGAGTGCAGTTCATGCTCACTGACCATTCGGACAGTAGCCGGATGCCACGCGCACACATTAACCGTCATGCAAGATATCTGTTTATGAATGATAAAGGATTCCTGCATGAAAAATCACTTCGCCGCCTTCGCGGTAATTGCCGCACCCGGGCTTGTATGGATGCTTCCGGCAAAGTCGGGAGCCGACTGGCAGGGCTTCATGCCCCACCTCAACTGCCCAACGGGACAGGGGCCTTACGAAGCGGCCACAGCCGACTTTGACGGAGACGGCATTCTCGATCTTGCGGTGGTGAGCCCTGATACCGACACCGTGGGAATCATGTCCGGAAACGGCGACGGCACGTTCGACTCACCTGTGGAATACGCAACCGGTGAGGTGCCCGTCGCAGTGCTGGCCAATCACTTTAACAATGATGATTTTTGGGATCTCGCCGCTGTCAACAACACCGGAGGCAGTGTTTCGATTCTGCTGGGCAACGGTGACGGCTCATTCGATCCAGCCGTGGATTATGATGCCGGTCAGACTCCCTTCAGCATAGCCGGTGCCTGGATAGATGTGGACAGCCATCTCGACCTTGTCGCTGTGGATCCCAATTTCGGAACGGTTTACATACTTCTTGGAAACGGCGACGGCACTTTTCAGAATGCCCTTTCCATTCTCAATCCCCTTCTTCCCTTCAACGTCGTGACAGGCCATTTCAACTCGGACGGAAGACCGGACCTCGCGATTGCGGCCTTTGAGGCCGTATCGATCCATTTTGGAAACGGGGATGGAACCTTCACGGCAGCGACAAACATCCCTGCATGTTTCGGTTCCTTTGATATTGCAACGGCTTTACTCAATGATGACGAACATCTTGATCTCGTTACGGGAGAAATGGGAATGGAGCACGTTTGCGTTCTGCTGGGAAACGGAGACGGAACCTTCCAGGCGCCCGTTTCCTATCCCGTCGATACAGGCTCCTTCAGTGTGGCAATTCAGGACTTCAACGATGACAGTGTCCCGGATGTTATCGCCGCAAACGCCTCGACGGCGGACGTTTCCGTTTTGCTGGGAAATGGAGACGGAACCTTCGTTTACGACGCCCACTATGCCGTGGCCGGATTGCCGTCCGCTATCCTCACCGCCGACTTCAACGGTGACGATCTTGCAGACGTCGCGACTGTGGACTATCCGGTCAATAATGTGTCCGTTCTGCTCAACTCCGGCAATATGGCAGGTCTCCGGAACTGGCAATTGCTTGAAGACTAAACGCCTTTCTGCCCAGGCTGTTTGGGAGCGTATACCTTCCAGCCGGAAGGGTGTACATTATATCCCCCACCTCCCATGGCACGACTCCGCGACTTCACTGGGTTTCGGAACTCCTTACTGAAACAACCCGTGATGATTCGAATCCCTGACTGAAATAGTATAAAGTGGTCTGGTTTCTGCTGATGTCAGGCAGGAACAGTGAAGTGGTTATGCTCATATCAGCGATACGTTCTCCGATATAGAGGTTCCTGACTTACCATGCCATCCATCATCACACGCCATGAGGCGAAGACAATCCGTGCATGCGCTGCGCTGGTCCGCACGGCACTTGACGGCGTCACAATGAACCAGGCGGTTTTTCGATGTGAGGCAGGCGGCAATCACATGCTTTGGAACGCGGGACATATCGCCTGGAGCCTGAGTGTGGACCTCGGTGAGACGATCGGGGTTCCGCCGCAACTCCCTCCGGTCTATAATCGCCTCTTTGCCTTCGGTTCCGACACCCTGGCCGATGCCAAAGAATATCCCTCCATCGAAGAAATTCTGGATGTTATCGAGGAAACCGCTGAACGGGTGGCGTCCTTCCTTGAATCCCTTGACGATATGTTTCTCGAATCACCTCTGGCCAGGGATTCACCCCTCTCCGACTACTATCCGACCGTTGGTGAACTTGTCGCCTCGAACGGGTTTCACACCGGCTACCACCTGGGCCAGATCGGATTGCTGAGAAGGATCCAAGGACTGTCGCCCGCACTTTCCTAACCTTCTCCACATCGGGCTTTGGCTTTACACATGGGAAAAAGCGAAGTTGAGTTTCTGAAGACTTGGGAAAAGTCTTTGAGGCAAAATCACAACACCCATTTGGCTGATAGATCGCATGTCGAAAAGAAAGATCCTGCCAAATCAACGTCAACAACCACCAAGAGCGTGTTCGATTGCCTTCAAGCTGATCGAGTATGATGAATCCTGCTTTGAGAAAGTCCATAGCCACCTGCTGATTCCCGAGATATACAGGTACCTGTGCGACAATATCGCCTTCGACCGGCAACAGGCCAAAGAGGTCATCCAAAAGTACTATCAGCCTGGCTCGGAGCTTCACAGGTTCTGGGTCGTGAATATCCGGGACTCGGAAATGGCGGGTCTGGGAGGCTTCATGCCGTACCTTGATGGCGTGGAGTTTCTGGTTTCACTATGCCCGAATTACTGGGGCACAGGCCTGGCTGATGCGGTTGTGCTGGAGATCATCAGGGCATGGAAACAGATTCCCCATGACATTCCTCTCTATGGCCGGACCGACCTGCCCAACAGGCGTTCCGTCTCCCTGATGGAACGAACCGGTTTTGAAGTGGTTACGCAGTCAGATGAACCAGCACTGCTACGATTTCGCTACCATGATTGAAATGACGGAACCCAATGGAGTCTCCAGTATCCGCAACGTACTCCCTGCTCCGCTGACTACGAATTTCATCGCGGAGGCAATCAACCCATGCAGAAAGCAGCAGGTTCAATAGCATCAGAAGTGCTCAGCAGGAATACCTCTGTCTTCACCCTGCCCAATCAGGGCGAAAAGAAGTGGAAACACAGGTGTCATGCCGACAAATGTTCACCTTTTCCCTGACTCAAAGACAATACGCTCGGCTTTGTTCCTGCATACGCAGTGCTTTATCGATCTTCGGAGTATGGTTTCAAGACCGGCTAAAGCCTGACAAGGAGCTGGAGTATGGATGACATTCAACTGAGGCTACTGATCGACTTACACAAGCAAGAGAAACGGCAAGGTCCGGGAGGTGAAGCGGAAACAAGACTGGCATTAAGACTCGCCAGGCTGGACCACTCGAACCCTCTGAAGATCGCTGACATCGGATGCGGCACGGGCGCATCCACCATCGTGCTGGCAAATGAACTGAATGCAAGAATTCATGCCATTGATTTCGCGCAGGAGTTCCTGGACATACTTCAATGCCGCGCGAAGAACCAGGGTGTGGAAGAAAAGATCACCATGCTGAACTGCTCCATGGACGCGCTCCCCTACTCTGATGAGGAGTTTGATGTCATCTGGTCGGAAGGAGCTGTTTACAATATCGGCTTTGAGAAAGGGGTGTCAGCCTGGAACCGTTTTCTAAAGCCCGGGGGGAAGTTGATCGTTTCTGAGATGATATGGCTCTGCGCCGACAGGCCCGTGGAAATTCAGTCCTACTGGAAAAGGGAATGCCCTGAAATTGATTTGGCTTCGGCAAAAATCAGCATTCTGGAACAATACGGCTACAGACCGGAAGGATATTTTGTTCTGCCGCCCCACTGTTGGATGGAGAACTACTACCTGCCGCTGCAGAGGCGTTTTCAGAGGTTCCTGGAGGATCACGATCACAGTGTCGAAGCAAAGCGAATCGTTGAGCTGGAAAGAGAAGAGGCCGCTCTTTACGAAAACTACAGGGGCTACTACAGCTACGGTGTGTATATTGCTGAAAAGATCCGCAGCTGACCAACCCATGGCATCCGTAGCATAGTGGAGTTATTCCTGCTCATCAGGCTCTACACAAAAGGAGGATGATTCCATGGCAAAAGCATCTGATCCGATGACCTCCAATATCGTCGGAAACAAAGCACCCGCGTTCACCCTTCCCGATCGGGACGGAAAAAAGCACAGGCTTTCTGATTACAAAGGGAAAAAAGTCCTCCTCTTCTTCTATCCAAAAGACGACACGCCGGCTTTTGCTCTTACACAGTAGTTCTTTCGCTCATCCTCCGTTACCAAAGCATCGAATGAGACAGGTCACTTGGCTGCGGCTATAGTTCATCATTTTCTTCGATCCTTTTCCTCATCTCGAGTAGCTTCTTCAGGTATGCTTCGCGGTCTCGGCATCCGACGAACCGGATCATCAGATACACAAACAGAAACGTGGTCGCGAAGAACAGTTCAAAGCCGATGAGGACCATCAACCCTCCTCTCAGCGGATCGGTAATATACATCAAAAAGGTCGGTACCATGCAGGCAAGGGCGAGGGGGAGTATATACCACCAGAAGACACCGAGTTGACGCCTGATCTCCGCGTGGGCTTCTGCGACTGCCTCGTCAAGATGCTGGACAAGAGAAGCATCGCGCCCCCTGGAGGCCTGGGTGGCCAGAAGCCGCCGACTCATGATGACAACCACGAACAGCACGCTGACCGTTGCGATGTACCAAGGCCAGGCTACCAGGATATCCTGAGTTGCAATCACTGCAAAAAAGAGCGCGGCGCAAGTCAGAGTAAAGATGACGAAAAGGTCGCTGTACAGGCTCTTTTTCCGCTGGAACTCAATCTCGGAGAGCATCCTGCCAAGGTCCAGTTCCAGGCTGCCGCAGGACTGGGATTGCCAGGCTTCTTTTAGCTTATCGATGGAGCTCATGACATATCCTCGTTCATCAGTTTCTCGAGTTGCTTCTTGATGCGGTTCAAACTAACGCCAACGTTGCTTTCTGAAAGACCGACGACCTCTGAGATCTCACGGTAGGTGAAACCATCGAGATAGAGGACGATCAGCGCCCTTTTTGTTGTCGGCAGTTCACGGATGGCTTTGTATAGTCGTTCGATAATTTGATTATTCTGCCGTTTCTCCTCGGCCGTCATTCCATCGGAGATTAGCTCAGGAATCGCGATCGCCTCCTCGCCTCGGACTCGTCTCTTCTCCTTCCGCTTCCAAACCAGCGCTGTGTTCAGCGCCACTCGATACATCCAGGTCGTGGGCTTTGCTTCCTCCCGGTAACTCGGTAAGGCCAACCACACTTGAAGTACAATCTCCTGGAACAGATCCTCGGCATCGTCCTTGTTTTCCGCGAAGGAACGCACCACCTTGATAATCAAGCCCGTGTGCTGGTCCAGCAGTTGCCGGAATTGCCGCTCGTGTTCTTGTATGCTCAAGGGCTTGTTTACCTCGTTGGATTTCGGATGGCGAGGCTCATGGGATCAGCTCCGCCTCGCGGAGGAAGACCACGATGGATTCATTGCAAGCGGGAAGGGCCTCATCGTTGGAGCGATTGGTTACTGCGAGCACTGCCACCCCATTCTCTATCGACAACCATCCATCCCATGGCAATTACCTGGAGGCTAAATTCCCGGACGAGGACCCCGCCAAGTGCGACCATGGCACATTCCTGGTGGATCTTTTCGAGCTGGCTCGTGAGTGCTCCAGGCGGTTCGGAGGAGTCCAACTCAGAAGCCGTGCAGCCACCAAAGCACAGCAGCATTAGGATGAGTGACGATACTCTATTCATCAGCGTGGCCTCCTGAAAGTCTGAAAGTTGGAGCCGATTCAGCTCTCTTTGCCTCTATCAGTGACACCCGCCAGGAATCCTTACACAGTCCCCGAAAAAAAACTGAGTGCCAAGGAAATTGGATCAAAGAACTCCACCACGAAAGAATGTGACTCACCGGCGCCGGAACCAACTTCAGCTTTTCCCAACGAGAGCGAAGTCGGCTTGCTCCTTGCTCCCTCGGCAGCAACTTCCACCCAGGAGCAAATCAACCCATGGCCAGAGCATCCGAAAACCCCTCTGAAATGATCGGCAAGAAAGCCCCCGCCTTCAATCTCCCCGACCAGGAAGGGACGAAGCACAAACTCTCAGACTACGCAGGCAAGCATGTCATCCTCTTCTTCTATCCAAAAGACGACACACCTGGCTGCACAAAGGAATCCTGTGCATTTACGGCAAACCTCAGCCAATTCGAAAAACTGAATACCGTGGTGATCAGTATATCCATACTTGATTCCGCCTCGAAGAAGAAGTTTGCCGACAAGCACGGTCTGCAACACATCCTGCTGGCTGACGAAGACAGCAAGGTGGCGGAGAAGTACGGTGTCTGGAAGGAGAAGTCCATGTACGGCCGGAAGTTCATGGGAATCTCACGGGAGACCTTCATTATCGACTCTACCGGGAAAATCGTGATGCACTGGCCAAAGGCTCAGGGAAACGAGAAGCATCCGGCGGAAGTACTGGCATGGCTCAAGGAAAACGGATAAAAGACTCAACCCCTTCGACCCGTTTTCCGCAAGCTCGGCCAAACTGTCTCCTTTTACCAAAGAACCTGTTCAGTCTCGCGGACCGGAAAGTCCAAAACGTGACGGATTCCGAGAGACGGCTTCAGTTTCTTTTTGGAGCCCCTCCGGGAAAACCGCTCCAGAAGAGTGGACGGAATCCGGGCGGGTTATACTCCCAGTGCCATGGTTCGTTTTGATAGGGATACCATCCGAAATCATCGCCGCGCAGGAAGAGCCACTTGTGAACGGGAGATTCCCTCATTCTCACAACTTCAGCCATTGGGCGTGTTGTAATTTCCGAAAACTCCAGTCCACCGTGGCTCATTTGAAAGTCCGCCGCCAGCCCCAGCGAGTGAGCGGAGAAACTCGCGACGGCGGCTGGATTGTTTGCTCTGGCCGCGTTTGCCTGTGCCCTCTTCCGGGAACGGTGAGCGGACAGAACAACAAGCTCCACCCCCTCCTTCCTCGCCTGTTCTCGCATTTCAATGAATGATTCTCGAGCATGGCGGTTAAGCATTCGGTCTTCCTGTCCGGGAATCGGCACCCACTCGCTCTCCATATACGCCCAAGCTTCTTCCGTCGCTTCGGGCCGGAGGACGACCGCCATTCGCGTCCTGTTGGCACGCCGCTCAGGGCGCACGATGTCGAGTGCATCCACCATGACGTCTGCAAAAGCCTCATTGGGTCCGTCGGGGCCACCAGGGTAGTCACCGTACTGCCAGGCAAAATTTCGGAAGTGAGCGCTGAGCTCAGGACCCAGAAGATCGAGTACGGAAGTCTCCGGATCGTGAATGAATTTCAATTCCAGCACACGAACAAGGGCAAGTCGCGACTCTTCCGTATCCTCCTTCAGAACCGTCTCAAACACCCCATTCAGTTCGCCATCACCTTCCCGATCCGAAAGTGCTTCCCAAACATAGGAAGGATGCAGACGGGTAATCTCCGTGCCGGCAAGAGTTGCAATCTCCCCGATCAAAGCCTCCGGATTTTCAGCCGAGAGTGATCGCTCTCCATAAGAATCCGGTCGAGAGGAAGTGGATGAGCACGCCGACAAAGCAATCGCCGCCACTACAGCCGACAACAGACGTGTTGTAACATGGTTCATGGCCAAACGGTCCCCCTGGGAAATGATTTAAGACAGCCAGTGTCTGAAAGCATTCAAGCTCATTGTCTCGCTGATGTCTCAAGCAACTCCTGATGAAACCGATGCATGGACCGGAAACGGTGCAGGAGGTGTTGATTGTCAAGAAACATCCCGTCCATATTGGGATCACCGGAGTATCGGTTGCGAGTCCAGTCTTCTTCAATCCAATCGATCATGCGTTTGCACTTCTCATCGAGTTCACCAATGAGCCCGCGATCAGAATCGCTGCCGGAACCCGTCTTCGGCGCCGCGAGGAGATGCTCCATGGTGAACTGAAGAATTGCAGCGGAGCGCTCGATCGCCATCCAGTCCGTGCCGTTTTTTGTTATCGTCGACCCGACAACGGAGAGCTGCTCTCGAATTCGATCAAGGTCACCGATCATGGCGGCAATTTCCTCACTTCGGTCCGTTGCCATTGAACGGGCCGCTTTCAGTGACTCCTCATCGATCCAGCAGCTTGTGTTGAATTCGTCCCGGTGCCAGACAATCGAAGCCAACTCTTTCCAGTTCCGGAGGAAGGCTTCACCTTCCTGACTGCCAAAATGATCGTCAAGGAATGCAGAGTGAAATCGGTTCTCATTCCACTCACTGCCCGACCACGCGTGCTCCGCTGCATAAGCGATCCCCGGCCACAGGACATCGGACATGTATCGTGTCGGTATCCAGATGGTGGTGTTGACTCCCTGCAAATCATGCTGCCGCGCAATTTGTGTGAATCGAGCGATATTGTTGTAGTTGTGCAGGTCCGGAAGAATCATATGCGGGTAGCAGACAAGTGCAGGGCAGGCAACCACCTCAAATCCCTTCTCCGTGAACAAAACGATCGAGCTATCGTCGACATTCTCTTTGTAATGCCAGTCGAAGATCAATGTCTCCTCGGGGGAAAGTCGATCAATGACGTCCGGATACTGAAGCAGCATATCTCCCCAAACAACCGCCTTCCGGCCCCGCTGAGTCACTTGCCGTATTTGCAAATCCAGTGCGGAATAGATCCAGTCTGAATCCGACTGAGGGCCAAACTCCGCCAGACACCGATCACAATCGGTCATGTCCACCTCATCGCAACCGATATGCAACCACGAATGATTGAAAGTCTCAACGGTACGATCGAACATTGCCTCAAGGTATGCCGCCGCTTGCGGACTTGCGGGACAAAGCACGTTTGTAAAGCCTTCCAGGTCAGTTCCTGTCCATCGATGATCGGGACGCGGAGTCTTTGTTTGATGGAGATATTCGGCGTAATCCGTCTTCCGAGTGAACATTCGTGAATGACCGAGAGATTCTATCTCGGGAATCAAATCAATGTGCCTTTCCTTTGCATATGCCACCAGATCACGAACCTCGTCCGGTGTCCATGCCTGCGGATGCATGAGTTCCGGATAATCCTCGTGAAAAAGCGCCGCTGTCTGGTCATCCGTAAGGTGGCAAAGAATCGCGTTCATTTTGTATCGCGAAGCGAAATCAATGACACGACGGTAATACCATGCATTTTCGTTCTGCCGCGCCGGATCGATCATTAGCATTCGAACCGGTATGTCCGGCCAGTCAACAATTTCGCCAATCGGGAGCCCGCGATCCTCAAAAAGCTGGTCGAGAGTCTGAAGAGCATGGAATACGGCTGCGGGGCTTTGACCCATAACAGTCGCTTCATCCGCTGTAATCCGAATCGTGTATGCCTGCTGTTTTATTTCATCGGCATACCGGGAAACAATCTCGGGAATCGGGGCATCGCCAAGTCGAAGCCTGATCGGAAAACCATCGGGTGCCGTCGAAATGCCGTGTTTCGTCAGAATTCCAACGAGATGTTTTTGTTCCGAAGCCAGAGTCTGGCCAGAAACATCAAGAGCAACAGCACTAACCGAAGCCCTTCCTTCTCCCACTTCAACGTTCTTGGGAGCGGGAAGGACTTGTGACCATGCGCAAGGACTCACTGCAAGGTTCAGGAGAACCAAAAAGACAAGAAGCCGAAATCGGCGAACCGTCATGATCTGCAGAGTGAGTCCCGAGGAGGATTCCGGATAATCCTCACCCTTGAGCGCGATGTCAACCAAACGGCTCCCTCCGGCGCCCGCCTGCCAGAGTCACGACTTCATTTCCTACTCGTCAAACATGCCGCGCTTGACTTCCTGCCGTCCCTGACGGCCTTCGTAGATGAAAATACCCGCGAAATTCGTCATGTCGAGTTCCTGCAGTCGAACACTCATCTCGACGTTTCCGTAGTTTACGATTTCTTCGTCACCCACGTACATCGTCCACTCTTTGCGCGTGCGCACGTCGGTAAGAAAGATGCTGTCGACGCCAAGACCGTTGACCGTCCACGAAGCAATCGCTTCCGTCAGTGGTGGATCGGGAACAGGGGTGGGAGTCGGAGACGGTGTTGGCGTCGGAATCGGAATGATCGTGTCGAAAATCGGCTCCGCACCAAACCGCTCCCCATCACCCAGAACCTTGTCCGGCACAGTTGTGTTTATTGCAATCTGATCGAGATGTTCCTCGATTCGCTCGATGGGTGGCTGGGCAGGCACTTCCCGATCCTGAATCATGAGGATGGCGGCGCAGGTCAGGATCACGACAAGCAAAACACCGTTTGCCGCAATGAGCTTCTGCTCCAAAGTCAGGCGATCGAAAAAGGACAAGCCATGTCTCCTGCTTACAAGTCGTTCAACACCGCTATCGCCGCCTCCGGCGGGTTTCCTGGAACCTGGGGACAATACGTGCCGCCCGAATCGTTGCATCCGTGGAAGTGCTGTCGAGCCGCGACTGAATCTCCACCTCCTGGACAATAAGTCCGCGCAGTTCAAAAAGCTTGAGCAATCGTGCAATTCTGCCCAGATCCGATCCTCGAATGAACGTCGTCACCGCAATCATCTGATAGTCTTCGACATCACGAATGTCTTCGACTTCGAGTTCAAAGTCCGGCGTGGGAATCCCGATATTAATGCACCACTCGGCTACTTCAGCCTGAAAATCCAGGTCCGGACGGGCAGCGTCATCCACCTCGGCATCGGCTCCCTCCGATCCGCCAACAAGTTCCACAAAACGCCGGGTAATGTCGGGCGCCAGACCCACCTGGTCGACAAGATCCACATACTCGATACGCGCAAACTCCACATCCTCGCCACTAACCGACCACACGCTGTCTGAGGCCTCTCCCCCACCCAGCAGGCGAATTCCAACGTAGCCGATGACAACGGCTGCCGTGGCAATGGCGAGAATCTTTTCGCGCATGTTAAGCTGAGGCATGGCCATCCGTCAGGTCTCCGAACCGGTTTCCGGAAAGGGAGCAACGATCTCGAAGCTGTAGATCGCACGCTCACGGCGCGGAAGACGTGTTTGATTCTGGGCGCGAATAACCGGATCGAGAAACACGTTCTTTCCGTCGAGTTTCAGGCCTCCAAGATACTTCACAAAATCGTTGATATCGACAATCTCAAGGGCGTGTCCCTCAAGACGCACCTCTTCCCCAATCGTGTATTCGAATCGTGTGAGCTTGATTCGAGCATCCAGCAGAGGCTGGATGGGTTCGTAGCTGGTCACTCGACCAAGGATTTCGAGCGCTCCCGCATTGTCGGAACGAATACCTCGAATGATATCGATCCGGCTGCGCATGTCATCGACGTTCTCGACCAGCGGTGCCAGTTCTTCGGAATAATCGCCATAGCGCGACAGCATTTCGTAGCGGTGGTCCGCTCCGGCCTTCAGCACAAGAAACAGCATGACTGCGGCAACCAGGCCAACGACACCGCTCACAACATAGTGCATCCGGCGTTCAGCTTCGATTTGGTCGGAAATGACGCTCTGTGGGAGCAGGTTAAGACCAGCATCGCCTTCTCCCGCGGAAAGCCGCATTGCCGCCCCCCACGCCGTTGCAAGCGCGGGAAACCGCGAACTGTCGACAGGAGCCTTGTCAGCGATCTCGGCTTTTTCCAGCGGGTTGTGACGCTCCACGGGGACGCCAAGCTGATTGTTGAGGGCATTCACAAGAGCAGGGATCTGCACTCCATCCCCGCAAAGATAAACACGGGACACATCCCGCAACTCATATTCACGCTGACTGAACTCAGCAGTGCGCTGAATGTTTGTTGTCAGGCGTTCCATCCACTTCTGAATTGCCGAAACGGCTTCGGACGAACGAGTTCCCTGGTCAGGACCAAGAAATTCCAGGTCCCCCTCCGATGCTCCTCCCTGAGTCTCCGCGGGCCTCAGAGTAATCCCTGCGACACTGGACAGAGACGGCTCGAGGAAATTCACCCCGGCAAGATCTCGAGGCTGGAGGGGGCGATCAAGATTCAGGGCGGCCGTCAAATCGCGGGTGAGGTGGCGGAGACCAAGCAAAACACTTCGTGTCGTAACCAGGTGACCATTGTCGATAAAGGAAATGTCGGTATTGGCGATACCAACGTGGATCGCCACCACGCAGCAGTTTTCGAGTTGGTCGCCATGCGATTCGAAAAGACTTCTGGCAAGAGCCGTGGAGGAAACATCGGCGGTATTTGCCTCAATGCCGGTGTTTTCCAGCGCGCCGAGCCACTGAGTCATAACCGGTTCGTCGATTGCGGCCAGGATCAGATCTGTCCCCTCAATTCCGTCCTGGCGTCCGGCAAGGGAATAGCTGATAATGTGGCGTTCGACATTGAAGGGAATAATCTTCTCTGCCTCAAAAACCGCCATCGACGCAAGTTCCGCCGGGTCGCTGGATGGAAGCGTGACTCGACGAATTGTCGCGGACTGCTTGGGCACAATCAAGACTGACTCGTCCGCCATCACCTTGTGGGTCTTGAAAAATTCTCTGAGCCGGGTGGCACGCTCCGCCGGAGCCGTGTCGTCCTTCGGAATATCCTCGAAGGAAACAGTCATTGCCAGGTCCACCTGGAGGCCGGCCTTGCGTGCCTGTTGAACGCGCACGATGCGAGCGTCAGCGTCCGTCAATTCAATGGCTAGGTATCGAGGCATATTGTCCTGGTGAGTCCGGCACCGTCAGGTCGGGTGCCATTTCTCGATATAGATGGCCGGATTACGGACGGTCAGTTCATCGTCCTTGTCCGCTCGCCGACGGCTCCGCTGATCGTACAGATCGCGCCGGTCCCGATCTCGATCTCTTGATTCAAACGTCTCGTCGCGCTGAAGTTCAAGCATCTGGCGGCGAACTGTGACTCGCAAAACCTGGCGGACTTCGCCAACCTCCCCGGTGGAGGTCAACGTGAAGTGGGTCGAAATCACACCCATCGGATAAATGGCGTTCAACGGACCCACGAGAGGCGCAAGATCTCCGAAAGCGGAGATCTCCGCGTCACTTTTGAATGCATCCTCGCGATCGATTCGGCGGGATTTTCCCCCGCGGCGCTGCTTGATGACAGTCTCCGCCAGGCGGTCGCCATCAGATCGGCCGCCAGCGATAAAGTAGGCTTCAAGAACATGCTGCGGAGCGGTGTTGATGTTCAGATTACGCACAGTTGATACCGTAAAGAAATCCCGCAGTCCCAGCGGCTCTTCATCGCGACGGCGACGGCGATCCTTGATCAGAAATGATTCGCCACGGCGAGCCTGCTCACCAAGCTCCATGGCTTTCCGGAAATGCTCCGCTTCTTCGGTTCCCGGGCCAAAATAGAGTTCCGGCGTCACACCATAAACGTCAAGTAACTGATCAACGCTCCGATAGGCTTCATTGGGAAAAACCACCGGGTCAACTTCGTCCTCACTGACTCGGCCCTGCCCCTCGTTATCGGCCCGGATCATCCCGTAAGCCACACCTTCATCGCCGGAGGATGAATCAAGTGCAGGGTCCTCATCCTCGTCTGCATAATCGATGATGGCCGATGCGACGATTTTAGCGTCGTCCTCTTCATATCCGATCAATTCAATAATCTCTTCCAGAAGCGGCCGGCTTGTGGCACTCATTGAATTCAAATTGAAGTACCGGTTTTCATCCACCGTTTCGATCGTGTACGTGGAGTTATCGGTTAGTTCCACATCGATGCGATTGTCTTCATCTTCTCCAAGAGCCCAGTAGTCGCCTTCCGAATCGAATATGTCGACTTCCTCTGAAAGATCGTTAATCAGGTCGTTTTGAAGATCAGCAAAGCCCTTCGCCAGACCAGCCCGCGCGGACGCCTTGGCCTGGACGGTCTTTTTCCGAATGGACGTGAGCCGCGTTTCCAGAGCGGTCTGATAAATGACGGAATAAGCCAACAGCGAAAGAATCGTCACGACCCAAAGGACGATCAGAAGCATAACGCCTCGACGACGTGGCGGCCCAACGCAACCAATCATCCCCGTTTCCTCATTGCACCCGGATAGACCGGCGTAAAGTCCTGCGTTCGGATGTCGAGTTCCATGTCCCGCTCATCCTCCTCGAGCCTCTCATTTACAGTCCACGTCTCCATGGAGATCGGCACTCGGAAAATGCGGGCGAGCTCCGTCTTGCGTCCGGGATTCTCCGGATCAGAGATCACAATTCGCATTCGCACATATGCGGGCGGGCCGTCGTAAGACTCCTGTTCCGGATCGCTGTCGAAACGATCGTCCAGCTCGTCCGAATCGTCGGAGTCATTGTCCCGGACATTGTTCTCTCCGACCCGCTGATAGTCCTCATCATCGTAGTCGCCGAGGAGATGGTTCGGATTCCGATAAGACTTTGAACTGGACGTCCACTGAGTTGACTCGAACCACTGCCCGTCGCTCCAGAATCCATAGGAGAGATCAAATACTTCAATACCTCGTGCCACAATCGAATGCGTCGGTTTTTCTTCCTTTTCATGAATAATAACGCCCTCGGAATCCACATCTCGAGGATTGGCTTCGACAGTTTCCACTGTGCGAATGAGAAAATCACCATCCACTGTGTAGTGGATGCGTGCCAGTCCCCATGGAACATACGTCGATCCGATCTCACTCGGATAACTCCGGGCAAATGTGATACTGTCTTTTTCTCCATGATCCTCACCAAAAAACTGAAGATCGATCAACACACCCTGGTCAAAAGGGTCTCCAAATTCTCCATCCGGACCGTAGAGGTCATCCCACTCCCGGTTGGAAAGTTCGCCCTCCTGCTTCTTGATCAGGTCTTCCTGAAATCTTTCAATCTCCTGTGTGAGCTCCTCATTGTACTCATCCTCATCCAGATAGTAGACGCTCTTGACGTCCTTTTCAAAGGAATCAAACACATATCGGGCTCTTTGAAGAACCATTGCGTCACGATTGCCGAATTTGTATGTTACCGTTCCAGTCCGAAAGACCTGCATCACGGCCAGTGAAATCAGGGCCATAATCGTGACAGCGATCATGATTTCAAGAAGAGTAAAAGCCCTGTTTCCACGCATGGTCCTCATGTTCAAAACAACTGACTCGACTGAACGGCGTCGGAGGAATAAATTTCCGCTGGAATCAAGGCCGTCTTCAGCTCGATCGGAGTGAATCGGCGATACTGTCCGTCATCGTAAATGATTCTCAACGTCATGTAATTGATCGGTTCCTGCTCCTGTAAAGGATTCCGGGGAAATCCGTCGTAATCGATTTCCTCTTCTTCGACATCCCGTTCCCAGAAGTAGTTTGCCCATTCCTCACCGAACCGTGAATCCTCGGCAAAGCCACCCTCAGCGCGCCCATCGACAGGTGGCTCCAGTTCATAGTCGTCCATGAGTGTTTCAACCAGCAGCGATGCATTCAGCATGATGGTGTTTTCGCGAATGGCGCCGAGAGACATGATAAATCCCCGCAGAATGGCTGTCATCGCCACCGCGAGAATCAACAGTGCCAGCATAACCTCGAGAAGGACAAAACCTCGCCTGGCAGACATGCTTCGGGTTCTCATCGCCTTTGCTGGCTGTCCGTTGGCGGAGACGCCACCTGACCGGACTCGCGCTCCTCTTCATACTTGCGGGCCGCATTGCCCATGATGCGTGCCGCCACATCCTGATAAGCGGCCACCCGCTCCCGCTCCGAGCCGGCAGTGCGGCGAAACCCCTCACCCGGAGTAAAGCTGCGTCCGTCTTCGTGCTGCACACTGGACTCGACACCGGCATACTTCCCGGGATCCAGACCCGCTTCCTCAAGCATCTCCGCAAAGCTCCTGGGTTCGCCGCGACTCGCACTGGCGAGCCCCGTGGCTTTTTCGATGTGAACCGTCATCTTTCGATCCTTTGGCGTCGCAAGGATGATCGTCGCACCGGACGAACTGCCATTGGGAAAGAAAACGACTTTGACCTCCTCGTCTCGAACTTCGTCTCCGTCGATCAGAACCTCAGCGATGCGCAGTCGAGGATGAAGCTCGTGTGTCTCTTCCTCATCCGTGGCCACGACTCGTTCGCCGCGACGTTTCGGCCGGTATTTCCGGTCGTCATCGTCGCGAGGAAGTTCGATGTACCACTGGCGCTCTTCCGGCTTGATTGTGAGCGTAACCCGATCCTGAGAACTGATCGCTGACTGACGGGCAAACGCACAGAGTTTGGACAGGTTAATCGCGGTTGTGCGAAGCGCCGTGTCCGCTCCTCCACCCGTGATACGGGGCGCGGCGACCGCTGCAAGAATCCCGAGGATCACCACAACGAACATCAGCTCGACAAACGTGAATCCACTTCTGGAGGTTTTCTCCGCGATCATCCCGCGCCTCCTGTCGGATCAAGGCTGAAGATCGGGAGCAGCATCGCGATAACGATGAAACCCACAATAACGCCCATGACACAGATAATCAGGGGCTCGATCAATGAAGTCATTGTGCGAACCTTGCGCTCAACTTCAATTTCATAGGAGTCGCTGATACGCAACAACACGGTCTGCAACTGCCCCGTTTCTTCGCCAACGGACATCATGTTCACCGTAACAGGAGGAAAAATCGCGCTATTACGAAGCGGCTCGGCAACACCCGCGCCCTGAGTGATTTCTTCCTGAATCTTCTCCACTTCCATTCGAACCAGTTCGTTTTCGAGCACATCACGCGTAATGGCAAGTGCCGACAGAATGCTGACGCCGTTCTTGAGAAGTGATCCCAGGGTTCTGGCGAATCGCGCGATCTCACGCTTGCGAATCAGATCACCCAACAAGGGAATTCGAAGCTGAAGTGTGTTCCATGCCATCTTCCCCTTCGGTGTCCGCACTCCCTGGACAAACGCGATAACAGCCGCCACAGCCAGTCCGATGACAATGTACCAGTATTGTTGAGTAAACTTGCTGACATCGATAAGAAGTTGAGTGATTGCCGGAAGCGTCTGATTAAGTTCTTCGAATGTCCCGACAATTTTCGGAACAACGTAGGAAAAAATAACGAACAGCGCGATACTCCCGGCGCAAATCATAACAACTGGATATGCGAGCGCTGACTTGATCCTGCCCTTGAGTTGTTCTTCCTGTTCGCTGAAGTCGGCCAGGCGGTTTAATACTTCATCAAGCATTCCGCCAGCTTCTCCCGACCGAACCATTGCCACATACAGCTTGGAGAACTCACGAGGGTGCTTCGCAAGCGCATCGGCAAACGTCTCACCGCCGGATACCTCAGAGTTAATATCGTTGATAATGTCCTTCAAAGCGGGAATCGTCGTTTGTTTCCCCAGAATCATCAAGGCCTTCACAAGCGGAATCCCCGCCCCAAGCAAATCCGCCATTTGACGATTAAAGGATGCGAGATCGGCGGTTTTGACAGCGCGCCGTTGAAGGAACGGTTGCGCAGGCTTGACCGATGCCGGCGTCGGCTGTGGTGTCTTTGCCTTTTCCGCAGGTGCTTCCGCAGGTTTGAGAGCTGCCTTTGAAACCTGAGTTCGAGAAACTCGTGTACCGGCCATTTTCGGCACATTGACCTGAGACCGAGTGGAACGAACCGGTGCCTTGGGGGTTCCGTTTGTCGGCTTCGGCGTGGCAGTCGCCGCCCCGCCCAACTTGGGAATCAGCTTGCTCAAGCCACCGCCGGAAGAGCCACCTGCTGATGGAGAAACCGCCTTGGCCGCCGCGCCGGCCCTGATCGCGACGGGAAAATAACCCATTTGCTGAAGGCGTGCCGTTACGTGCGCCTTCTCATCCGCATCCATCGTTCCCTCAACGAGAGAACCCTTCGTGTCACGGGCCTTGTAGGAATACTTCGGCATTTCCGTGTTCTAGCCCTTTCCCTCTTTCATAAGCTTTTCAAGCTCAGGATTGGACTCGACAACATCGCGAATGTCTTCATTGCTGAATTCATCCTCCATCGTCACACGAAGCACTTCTTCAATCGTCGTGTGGCCGTGCTTGACTTTGTCCCAGCCGTCCCAGCGAATCGGACGCATGCCGTTTTGCATGGCGAGACGCTTGATTTCGTTCGCGGACGAACCCGCCACGATAATGCGGCGAAGGGGTTCCGTCATCTTGGCCATTTCGAGAAGTGCGGTACGCCCGCGGAATCCCGTGTAGCGACAGGTTTCGCAGCCGACGGGCTTGTAAAAGTCGATTTCTGACGTATCTTCCCCAAGCACATTTACCTGACGAACCAGGTCCGCTTCCGGTTTGTAAACACTCTTGCAGTCCTTGCAAAGAACACGCACCAGGCGCTGCGCGAGAATTCCCTCGACGGACGATGCGATCAGGAACGGCTCAATACCCATGTCTTCGAGGCGAGTCACCGCGCCAGGTGCATCGTTGGTGTGCAGCGTCGAGAACACAAGGTGACCCGTCAGGGCGGTCTGGATGGTGATTTTTGCCGTCTCGGCGTCTCGCGTCTCGCCAACCATGATAACGTCCGGGTCCTGACGCAGGATTGTGCGCAAAACACGGGCAAATGTCAGGTCAATGGAGGGATTGACCTGAATCTGAGTCACTCCGGGAATCCGATACTCGATCGGATCCTCAATCGTGATGATCTTTTTGTCGGCCTGATTGATTTCAGACAAGGAGGCATAAAGTGTCGTCGACTTGCCGGACCCCGTGGGGCCTGTGATCAGGACGATCCCGTGAGGCCTCAGGATCATGTCCCGCATGATCTCCTTGTGATACGGAGAAAAGCCCAGCTTGTCGAGCGTGCACAATTCGCTGTCACGCGAGAGAATACGGATGGCGCTCGATTCGCCATGAGGGGTCGGCACGGTCGACACACGAAGGTCAAACTCCTTGCCGTGCATTTTAATCATAATCTTGCCGTCCTGAGGAAGACGGCGTTCGGCAATATTGAGATCCGCCATGATCTTGACGCGGCTGATGATTGCCTGTTGATAGCGCTTGATCGCCGGTGGAACGGGCGCTTCGTAAAGCATGCCGTCGATGCGATAGCGAATTCGGAGATCCTTTTCCATCGGCTCAACATGGATGTCCGTTGCACGATCCCGAAACGCTTCCTGAATCACCTGGTTCACGAAACGAACAATGGTCGCATCTTCGGCTGCTGATTCCTCATCAATATCGAAGTTCGCATCTACAAACAGATCATTGTCATCGCCCGCAGCCTCGCGCTCCTCCTCCAGCGACATCATCGTGGCGCCGCCAATACCGTAGAAGCGATTACGCGCCTTGTCGATTTCGGCCGCACTGGCGACGATCGGCTCAACCTCCACACTGAGAATTCGCCGCACCTCATCGATAGTGTGCATGTCGAGAGGATCGTCGATGGCGACCTTCAGCAAACCGTCCTCATAGGAAATCGGCACGAGGTTGTAGTGCTCGGCGATCTTCGCGGGTACAAGTTTCAGAACTTCCGGATCGGGATTGAAGCCCGTCAGCTTCATGTAGGGAATGTCCATCGACGCTGCGATGGTCTCCAGCATGTCCTCCTCGTCACAGAGACCCAGTTTGACCAGAACCCGACCCAGGTCTTCGCCGGACTGGTGGCTCTCCCGAACGGCCATCTCGAAGTTGTCGGGATCAATGAGCCCTCGCTCAAGCAACTCGCTGTAGCGCTCAGAGCTCAATCGGGCGTTCAGACGCGTCCCGCCGCTCACTTCTGTCGTGGAGGGTTCGTCGGCGAATTCTGTACTCATGAAGGGGCTGCTTTCCAAGTTCTCTGCCGAGATTGTATGCTGCTGTCCGATTAGACCATCAACCGTTGAATTTGTTTGATTTCGAATCACAGAATCGAACCGCAAAATCACGGTTAAGTGGCCGCGGAGCTACGGCCTTTCCACGTCCCCTTCCGGACTCCCGCCTCTCGATTTGGAGAAGAGCAACACAAGCGCCAGGCCGCCTGCGGCAAAAATCCATGCGTGGCGCCAGATTTTTGTAAATATTTGCTCACGAATTGTCAGGTTTCGCGGAAAAACATACTCTCCTCCGACAGGCTCCAGCGAGCGTCCTTCGCCGGGCCATGTCCAGAAGACCTGAAGCCACCCTCCTTCTCCCGCGGGAGGGCGGAACTCCGCCTCCAGAAGAACGGGTCCTGGCTCCTGAAGTTGAAAATTGCCTTCGCTCAAATGAGGTGTTGGGTTGGCACCCTGAAGCACCACGAAACCGTCAACGCTCAGACGATAAGAACCTGAGGCCTTGGAAACCAGTCGATACCCCCGATGGATCGTTGCATCAAAAATCGCCGTCAGCCGCGCAGGCTGATCGGCAACCCGAAGTGACCTTACCACTTCACCATCCTCCGTCACCCAACCCCTTGGACCTCGTAATGCACCTGTAAGAGCAAAAATGGTCAGGACCGTGGTGGTGATCAGAGCAGGTCTCGTCAGTCGCTGCAGGCTCTTTCCAGCCGCAATTGCCGCAAGCATCGAAACGACAGCGAGCACCGCGGCGCCGGTTAGAAAAACCACCAGCGTTCCTCTACCAAACAAGACCGGAAACACGGCACGGAACAGACTTTCCTGCGCGAGGAACTCCCAGTTCCTCCAGAGTGAGAGTTGCGGTTCAAACAGCCAGCGGTTTTCGACTCCGTGAAAAGGCTTGGTCTCATTCCACCATGTTACAGGATTGAAGAGACTGTAAAGAACACCGCCCCAGGCGCTCCACAGGAGCATGGCAATCACCGCTCGCCGCAGAACGGGTGATGCGCGTTCATCGCAGAGTGCAACGGCGAGTACGGGAACAGCTGCTGCAATTACGGGCAGAAGAAAGCGCGGGCCCATCGTTCCACCACCGTGCCATGTCCAAAAAACACTGTGAAAGACGATGGAGAAACCGAGCAGACAGACAGCCAGAGTGCGAAGGCCGCAACAATTCCGCATCATGACCAAACCCGCAACGGCTGGAAAAAAGACGCACAACCCACGTTCCGGCGAGAACAGCAGGCCGTGTATACCGGTAATGAGCGGTGTTGTGAACGCCTGCCCTTTGTACCCACTTGCAAACGGAGACCCACGCAGGATCACGTTCACTGCCATCCAGCAAATAATTCCCGCAACGATTCCAAACAAACCTGCCGAGAGTGTTATTTTCAAAAATCGGGAGGTTGCTCTGTAACGGCACCCCCATCCAAGAACAAACGCCAGCAGTGGCACCATTGCCACACGGGACAACACACCAAAAAGCATGCAAAGAAAAGCGATCACAACCCAGCGATGCTTCCCTGAAGTCGCACAAAACATACATGCAACAAACCCCGTGAGAGAGGCGGCCGAAAGCATCTCACTGTAGAAAGTCGTGGAAGCCGGCAGAAGCGGACTGGCGATCATGATCGTCACGACACCGGCAGCCACCCGGTGCGAATCAATACGAGACAGCAAATGTGAAACGATCAGAAAGCAGAAAAGTCCCGTCAAGGCAAACAGAATGCCGTTCGCAAGGGGAAGAAAGCTTTCTCCATTGCTGTTCGTGAGACTGCTCAGCCAGACAAACGGCACACCGGCAAGTGGTGTTCCGATACCGTATCCCGTCGAAACCTGACCATAAACCGGTTCTTCGAAAACGAGGGAAAAGCGCGTTGCAAGGGAGCGTGAAGTTTCCGCCATAAGGACTTCATCGCTGCTGTTCAGGTCTCCGCTAAAGAAAAGCAGAGACACAAAACAGAGTGCGGCAAAAACGGCCACGCCGGCCTTCGCAGTGTGTTGAACAGAGCTTTGCTCAGACACGATAACTGGCCTGTTCATCACGTTCGAGCTCGCCGGTTACTTCCTGAGCTTCGGATTCAATACCGGATAAAGTGCGTCGACGACAAGATTCATGAATACCAGCAGGCCGCAGTAGAAGACTGAAATTCCCATAATGAGAGGCAAGTCGCGATTCTGAACGGACTTCACAAACATATCGCCCATG
>JANQSL010000118.1 GCA_028284075.1 Candidatus Sumerlaeia bacterium
GAAGGACGAGATCCGGCTCATAGCGTTCGATTTTCTCAAGAGCATCAAGGCCGCTTTCCGCCTGGACCATCTCGAAATCATCTCCCAGCAGGCCCGACGTGACGAAGCGGATATCAGGATCATCGTCGACGACCATCACACGGTACTTGGACATGGATCAATCCCGGCAGAAAGTTCTCTTATCATGAACCTGGACTGAAGGGCCACCGTCTGCAAGGCTGACATGGGCGGGCACGTTTTCCGCTCCATGCGCCGAGGCTTGCACTCCGGCCGCCCGGAGACCAAAGAAACCGTCGCCATGACCCCTGTTGATCTCTCCGTTTACGGAGCATCCGAGCATAATCTGAAATCCATCGATGTCGTGATTCCGCGAAACAGTCTGGCCGTTATTACCGGACTGAGCGGTTCAGGGAAATCCTCCCTGGCGTTCGACACCATCTACGCGGAAGGGCAACGCCGGTATATCGAGTCTTTGTCGGCCTACGCCCGGCAGTTCCTGGATCAAATGCCCAAGCCCCACGTCGAATTCATTGAGGGGCTTTCGCCGGCCATATCCATCGAGCAAAAAACCATTTCGCGGAATCCGCGCTCCACCGTTGGCACGGTCACGGAAATCTACGACTATATGAGGCTTTTGTTCGCAAATGTGGCGACACCGCATTGTCCGGACTGTGGCCGGGCACTGGAGCGGCAGACTCTTGCGGACATCGTGGATCAGGTGATGGACCTGCCCCAGGGAACACGGCTGCATATTCTCGCGCCAGTGGTCCGAGGTAGAAAGGGCGAGTACCAGGCGCTGTTTCAGCAGGCGTTGAGAGACGGGCTCGTTCGGGCGAAAATCGATGGCGAAATTGTGGATCTCGATCCGGAGATGCGGCTGAAGCGTTCCTATAAGCATGATATCAGCCTGGTGATGGATCGCATTGTCGTTCGCAAGGATCAACGATCGCGTCTTGCGGATTCCATCGAGCTGGCTCTCCGAAGAGCGGAGGGACTGGCAATTGTTGAAACGACGCCGGGCCGCGACGGGAAATTTCCGAAGGGCATTTCCTGGGAAGGTGAAAGAGTGTTTTCCGAGTCGCTGGCCTGCCCCCTTCACGGTCCACAGATCGTCGAGCTGTCTCCTCGCATGTTCTCCTTCAACTCACCCTTCGGAGCATGTACCGAATGCAACGGAATAGGAACCGTGCCGGAGGTTTCTTTCGATGCTCTTATACCAAACACAGGCCTCTCCATTGCGGACGGTGCGGTGGTACCGTGGCGTCAGTATTTTCAAGGTGGAAAGGGTGAACCGCGGGAATCCGCCTGGGGCTACCAGGTCCTGGATGCACTGTCACGTTCCTACAAATTCAGTCTGAACACTCCGTGGCAAAAACTGAAGAAGAGTGTTCGTGACATGTTGCTAAACGGTTCCGGCGACCGGAAAATCACCGTTCGGATGCCGACACGAAAAGGTGACATACAGGAAATGAAGACTTCCTGGGAGGGATTGCTGCCCCGGATTCGGCGTCGAATGGGCGAGGCGGAGACAGGGCGGGAAGAGGAACACTACTCGCAGTATGTTCGTGAAGTGCCTTGTTCGAAATGTGGTGGCGCGCGCCTTAAGCCTGAGAGTCTCGCGGTCACTCTGCAGGGGAGGAATATCGCGGACCTTGCAAACCTGACCGTTGGTGATGCACAGCGTTTCTTTGAAGAACTGAGTTTCTCCGGCCGTGAGGCATCCATTGCCGCGCAGCCGCTTAAGGAGATTCGCGATCGCCTCGGTTTTTTACTCAACGTTGGTCTTCATTACCTGACTCTCGACCGTCATGCAGGGACCCTCAGTGGGGGAGAAGCGCAGCGAATTCGTCTCGCCACGCAAATCGGAACGCAACTCGTCGGTGTGCTTTACATCCTGGATGAACCGAGCATCGGTCTTCATCAGAGAGACAATGAACGCTTGATTGGCACGCTGTGCAGGCTGCGGGATCTCGGCAACACGGTCATTGTCGTCGAGCATGACGAGCAAACGATTCGGACAGCGGATACGGTGGTGGATCTTGGTCCCGGAGCCGGTACGGAGGGTGGCCGTGTTGTCGCCTGTTGCTCCCCAAAGAAGCTGGAAAAACTGAAGGCGTCTCCGACGGGCGACTACCTGTCAGGGCGAAAAGCGATCCTGCCGCCGGACGAGCGCCGCCTGCCGGAGGATGATCGCTTTCTTGTTCTGCGGGGAGCGACTCACCATAATCTCAAGAACATCGATTTCGAAGTGCCCCTTGGGCTGATGGTCGGCATCACCGGAGTTTCAGGTTCAGGAAAATCCAGCCTGATTATCGAAACACTGGTTCCGGCGCTGATGAATCACCTGCATGGAAGCGGGCACCGTTGCGGACCTGTGCAGGCTGTCGAGGGGCTTGATCTGGTCGATAAGGTCGTGAATGTCGATCAATCACCCATCGGCAGGACTCCACGTTCGAACCCCGCCACCTACACGAAGCTTTTTGACGACATCCGCGAACTCTTTGCACAAACGCCGGAAGCAAAAATGCGTGGCTACACCAGAGGGCGTTTTTCATTCAACGTGAAGGGCGGACGCTGTGAGGAATGCGGAGGCGATGGTCTGCGAAAGATCGAAATGAACTTCCTGCCAAACGTTCACGTCGAGTGTGAGGAATGCAAGGGACGGCGCTACAATCGGGAAACGCTCGAGGTGGAGTATCGCGGGAGAACAATCGCCGATGTTTTATCGATGACCGTGGAAGATGCGCTGGAGTTTTTCGCTCCGGTTCCCATGATTGCACAAAAGCTCCAGACCCTTCATGACGTGGGACTCGGATATATTACGCTCGGACAACAGGCCACGACGCTCTCCGGTGGTGAGGCCCAGCGAATCAAACTGTCACGAGAACTCTCCAAGCGCAATACCGGCAAGACGATTTACGTCCTGGATGAACCCACGACGGGGTTGCATTTTGAAGACGTCAACAAACTCCTGGAAGTTCTTAACCGCCTGGTGGACGCCGGTTCGACGGTCATCATTATTGAGCACAACATGGATGTGATCAAGAGCTGCGATTGGCTGGTTGACCTTGGGCCGGAAGGAGGCGATGCTGGCGGTTACATCGTGGCACAAGGCACGCCGGAGCGAATTGCGGAAACAGCCGCAAGCGAAACGGGTCGATATTTGTTCCCGGTTCTGGATGCTCAGCCACCCAATCAGGCCAATGCCTGACACGAGTGATGTCTATGGCAGCGAAAGCGATACGAGTTGCGGTCATTATGGCGGGTGGAAGCGGAGAACGCTTTTGGCCGCTTTCAAGGGAGAAGCGGCCAAAACAGCTTCTCAGGCTCGCAAACGCAGAGCAAACACTGCTCGAAGAAGCGGTGTCTCGAATCGAGGGCCTGATTCCCCTTCAACACGTTTTCGTTCAAACAAGCACGGTGTTGCAGGAGGTTGTCCGTCAGGCGCTTCCTTCCATTCCTCCCGAAAACATACTCGCCGAGCCATGCCGGCGCAATACGGCCGGATGCCTGATTTGGGCGGCAGCCGTGCTGAAGGCAAGATACGGCGATGCGGACGTGTCCATGGCCGTTGTTACTGCGGACCATCGGATAAATGAGCCGGACATCTTTCGCCTGACCGTGGACCGGGCTTTGACTGCCGCAGAAGACCGGGCCGCGCTTGTCACGATCGGTATCAAGCCAACTCGTCCGGACACGGGTTTTGGCTATGTCGAAGCGGACCGGGAAACGCTCAAGACCGGTGTCGCCGACGTGAGGAGGTTTTCTGAAAAGCCCGACCGGAAAACAGCGGAGGAATTTTTGAACGCGGGAAACTTCTATTGGAACAGCGGCATGTTCTTTTGGAAAGTCTCGACATTCTTTGCTGAGCTCTCGAAGGCGCGGCCGGAAATGCACGCGGTCGGTCTGAGCATTGCCGAGTTTGTCTCGAACAACGATCAATCGTCGGCCGGCGCGGAGTTTGAAAAACTGGAAAGCATCTCCATCGATTATGCACTCATGGAAAAAGCGAAGAGTGTCCTGATGGTGCCCGGGACGTTTTCATGGGATGATGTGGGTGCGTGGGATTCGCTTGTTCGCACGCGCCGTGAGAACAGGGACAACGATGGAAACATTGCCATTGGCGACCCTGTCCTGATTGATTGCAAGGGGTCTGTTGTTTATAACGAAGCAGGGTCGGCGGCTCAGGCAGTGGCTGTCATCGGTATGGAGAACATCGTGGTCGTGACTGTGGATGACGCTGTACTGATAGTCGACAAGAGCCGTGTGCAGGACGTGAAGAAAGTCGTTGCGGAGCTGAAGAGGCGGGGCGCGGGACAGGTCTGAATACAAAACCGCCCCGGCCGAGCCAGCCGGGGCGGTGATCGTTCAACTGACCTTGCCGCTGATTATCTTTTCTTTTTTCTGCCCGATTTCGCAGGGGTGGCTGCCGGTGCCTTCCCAGGGTTGAGCCAGGGCATCATGCCGCGAAGCTCTTTGCCGACACTTTCGCTCTGATGCTCCGCATTCAGGCGACGCATCGCGTTGAGCTTCGGCCGTCCCGCAATGTTCTCCAGCATCCACTCGCGGGCGAACTCTCCGGTCTGGATTTCCTTCAGAATTTGACGCAGCTCCTTGCGCGTCTCGTCTGTGACCAGACGCGGGCCGCGGGTCAGGTCGCCATACTCCGCCGTATCACTGATGGAGTAACGCATGTGAGAAATGCCGCCACGGTAGATGAGGTCGACGATGAGCTTCAGCTCGTGAAGGCACTCGAAGTAGGCCATCTCAGGAGCGTAACCGGCCTCGACAAGTGTGTCGAAAGCGGCCTTGATCATTTCCGACGTTCCGCCACAGAGAACAGTCTGCTCACCGAAGAGGTCCGTTTCGGTTTCTTCACGGAACGTTGTTTCGATGATTCCGGCGCGTCCGCCGCCAACACCGCACGCGTGGGTGATCGCCTGCTTCCTGGCCTTTCCTGTCGCGTCCTGGTAGACGGCAATCAGGCAGGGAACACCACCGCCCTCCTCGAACACGTCACGGACGAGATGCCCGGGACCTTTCGGTGCGACCATGTAGACGTCGATGTCCTTCGGCGGTTGAATCAGCTCGAAGTGAATATTGAAACCGTGGCTGAAAACGAGAGCCTTCCCGGCCTTGAGGTGTGGCTTCACCGCGTTCTCATAGATCGATGCCTGAACCTGGTCGGGGACCAGGATCTGAATGACATCAGCCTTCTTTGCAGCCTCTTCCGCCGAGACCGGCTTGAAGCCGTGCTGAACGGCAAGATCATAATTCGGACTGCCGGGACGCTGGCCAATGATGACATTATAGCCGGAGTCGCGGAGGTTCTGGGCCTGTGCGTGGCCCTGGCTTCCATAGCCGATGATGGCGATCGTCTTCTTCGCGAGAAGTCTGGAATCGGCATCCTTGTCATAGTACATGGTCAGGCCGGTCATGTCAGTTCCATCCTTGGTAAATTGATCAGGCCGATGTGGCCGTCATTTTGACGCTCTTGGTTCTTCCGTGAGCCTTGGCGGCACCCTCTCGCTTCTCCTTCGCCAGCAGCATTGCATTGACGATCGAGGACGCGATGAAGATCGAGGAATAAGTGCCTGAGATCATGCCGAGCAACAGAATCAGGGCGAAGTCCCGCAGTCCGATGCCGCCAAAAAACAGCATCGAGAGGATAACCGTGATTGTCGATCCGGAGGTGAACAGAGTACGGGAAAGCGTCTGATTAATTGATTTGTTGAGTATTTCCGTAATACTCTTCCCGTACATTTCAGTCATGTTTTCCCGGACGCGGTCGAATGTGACGATGGTGTCGTTGACCGAGTAGCCCAGAATGATGAGCAGAGCTGACACGATGTCCAGCGTCAGGCTCTTGCCCAGCAGGACAAAGATTCCGAGCGAGATGAGAAGGTCGTGAACCAGTGCGGCAATGGCGCCGACGCCGAAGGCAAACTTGAATCGCATTCCGACGTAGCCAAGAATAATCAGCGATGCCACCAGCACTGTCAGGAAGGCAGTGGTTTTGAATTCGTCTCCAACGAAGGAATCCACACTTTGAAGCGAGGCGATCGTGATGTTGTCGCCGAAAGCCTCCGAGAGCAGGCCGCTCACGTTTTCACGAACATCGGCGAGTTCCACGCCTTCGGGTTTCGGTACTGTTGCCTGAAAGACGTTATCCTTGTTGAGAATCTCCACGACCCGGACATCGCGAAAATCCGCGGTCAGGGTTTGTTCAATGTCAGGGCGGGAAATCTCGGCCGTCTGCGTTTCCACCGTGGCCATAACACCACCCGTGAAATCCACACCGGGATTCACACCATGCACCAGGAGATAGAAGATTGAGGCTGTCACAAGTGCGCCGGAAATTCCGTAGCCGATCTTGCGCATACCGAGAAAATTGAACATTGTATTGTGGAAGGGGCGCCAGGTTCCGGCAGAGATCGTTTTGCGACCCGCCACCCAGGAGTCGACGAGCGCGCGCGTTACGGTCAAACCGGTGTAGAGGTTGGCAATCAGACCGATGGCCAGTGCCGTCCAGAAGCCCTTCACCGATCCTTCGACAATTTCAAAGAGGATCAGGACGAGGGCGGGAAGGAGCGTGGTAATGTTTGAGTCGAGAATAACCGTGAAGGCTCTGCCAAAGGCCGCGTTAAGCGCTCCTCGTATGGGCTTGCCGGATTCCAGCTCCTCTCTGAGACGTTCGTAGATCAGAACGTTGGCATCCACTGCCATACCCATCGTCAGCAGAATGCCGCCGATACCCGAGAGTGTGAGGGTCGCATCCGCCAGTGAGAGAATGGCAAGGATCAGCAGAACATTGAGGAACATCGCAAGCGATGCAATAACACCGGCGACCCGGTAGACTCCAATGACCAGGAAGATGACGAAGACTCCGCCAATCAGCAGAGCGATTCCCGAGTCCTTTACCGAATCGGCTCCAAGGCTGGCGCCAACAAGCTGCTCGTTGACGACCTTCAACGGAGCGGGCAGCGATCCCGCTTTCAGTACCAGGGCGAGGTCGAGAGCTTCTTCATTTGTAAAATTGCCGGTGATTTCGCATCGGCCGTAAAGAATCGGCTCGTTGATGTTCGGAGCCGATGTCACAATGCCATCAAGCTGAATCGCGAAACGCTCACCCGTATGGTCTGTCGTGACCTCCGCGAACTTGTCACTGCCTTCCGGGTCAAATTCCAGCGTCACCTTGTAGGGGTCAGAGATATCCTGAGGATCGGTCAAGGCGGCCGCACGGCGAAGATTTGCACCAGTCAGTTCGGGGGCGTCTTTCAGAATGTAAGCGAGATTCTCGACGATTCTGA
Source organism: Candidatus Sumerlaeia bacterium (assembly GCA_028284075.1). Lineage (GTDB taxonomy): Bacteria > Sumerlaeota > Sumerlaeia > SLMS01 > JAHLLQ01 > JAJFLJ01. Next base: position 7,311 of record JANQSL010000118.1, read on the forward strand.
CTTCGCCCGTGTTATCGATGTTTTTGCCTTCCCCGAGAAACAGGCGATAGCCTGCGGGAAGGCCGGCAATATCGCGCTTGAGACGCGTTACCGTTGCTCCCTCGATTTCCTCCGAAGGGACCTCCTCGAGGTACTCGGGTTTGATGATGCCTGTCGCAAAGTCGCTGCTTTCCGCAGTGAAGTCGGCGAAGTCGCCAATCAACTGGTCGTGCTGCGGGTGCAAAAGACGAAACTCGAGATTCGCTGAACGCAGCAAGCCCTCGCGAATGCGGGCGGGATCCGTTTCACCGGGGATCTGGACGCGGATACGATTGGGCGGCTGTTTGACGACAACCGGCTGTGTCAGGCCGAACTGGTCGACGCGGTTCTTGATGGTTTTCAGGGCCGCATCAATCGAGTCCTGCTCGATCTGGCTCCGAGTGCCTCCCGGCTTTGTCAAAGTAACGGAGGCATTCGCGATCTCGTCAAGATTGTCGCTCTCGAGGCTGCCCTCATTGATGAAGGCTCCGAGGATTTCCTCGGCGATCTTCACGTCTTCAGCGCGATTGACCACCACCTCGATTTCCGTCTGCTCTTCGTTCAGGCGAACAGAGGCATCGACACTATCAAGCTGGAACTCCGCTCGAATGCTCTCCACATGTTCACCCATCTTGCGGCGAACCAGTTGGTCCGTGTCGACGGCGATCAGAAAGTCAACCCCACCCTGAAGATCCAGACCGAGCTTGATCATGCTCTTTTCGCGAAGCAGCTCGTTACGCTGCTCCGCCTGTAGTGCGGTCGGCGGATCGTCCATCGACGAAATAAACGTAAAATAATGCGCCGTCGGGTACACGAAAAACAGCGACAGGATCGTGACCACGATAACAAAGATGAGGCGTCCGCTGAAGATGTTGTTCATACTGCCTGACCTGTTTCTTTCCGGCGCTCGTGGGCGCGGTGTTCGGAGTTACTTCCCTTTTTTGGAGGAACCGCCATCCTTCTTTTCGGCGTCCTCTTCTTCCGGCTTTTCCGGATTGATGACTGAAATGGAGCCGCGGTTGAACGTGAGGCGCACTGATCGCTTGGGGTCCACTTCGACCACCACCGTATCCTTGTGAGTGGCGTCGACCACAGTGCCGTGAATGCCTCCGGCGCTGACGACCTTGTCGCCTTTCTTCATCCCCCCGATGAGTTGCTCACGGCGTTTCTGTTCCTTCTTCTGGGGGCGTAAAATGATAAAATAGAAAGCAACGACGATAATCACCATCATGAAGATGAAATCGCTGCCGAAAGGCGAGGAGGAGGAAGACTGGCCCGAAGATTGTCCGGCCAGCATCATGATTGTCACTGAATTCAAACTCCGCTCCACGTCGGGGGGGATAAGGGGGGCAAAATCAACCAGCCGACGGGCTCGCAGAGCCTGCCGTTGGAGCGCGAGACGCTAGGGAGACGGCGGAAGGTCTGTCAAATGGAAAGCCCTGGCGGGAGCCGATGCGCCGTTCGGCGGAGAACACAGGGGTTTTCAATGGTTTGAGTGGTCGGGGTGGCGGGACTCGAACCCGCGACCTCACGCTCCCGAAGCGTGCGCGCTAGCCAACTGCGCCACACCCCGACATCGGGGCGCGGACGATCTGAAGCAGAGACCCTGCCGTCAACGGCAAAGTCCCGGCTCCCGGTCAACCCGCCACGGGCCTGTGGTTTGGCCTTTTAGGGGTGGAGAGAGGCTTGACAGCAACCGCGCGACACTGAATCCTCTTGTCATACGAGATAGGAAGGATGAGGATTCCCCGGAAGAGACAGAAGGGATGCACGGTTGTCCCTTCTCAGGATCACCCGGTCGACTCATCCAGCATGGCGACAGGAGATAATAACACGAGATGAACCATGATGATCTGAAGGCCGAGTTGGCCCGGTTTCTTGGAGCTGACGAAGTATATGAGCCGCCCCGCATTGTCTCGCATTCGGCCGAGCATCTTCGGGGCATGACGATCGACATAAACGCCTGTAACAGCCAGTTTGGTGGAGGCGCTCTCAAGGACTCGGATTCCGACAAGGACGACGAGGCCGTTACGTACTGATGTCCCGGTTCGACTTCGAGGTGTGCGGCAGCGCCGTTCGCCTCGAGGGCGACGCAAAAACTCTGCGGCACGCCCAAACCCTTTTTCAGCATATGGCAACGGACACCGCTTTCCAGCGGTGTCATTTTGTTTCCATCAAGCCATCGAGAATCGAATGGACCCGGGCGGATGGTTCGACACGGGGTTACGATCTCACAACAGGGCGACTGATGGAAGTCGCCCTGGGAGCCCTTGTTGCCTCCGTTATAGCCTACGACAGCCCTGAAACCGTGCTTCTGCACGGCAACGGACTTGTGAACGGGCGGACGGGAAAAGCTCTTTTGCTGATTGGCGACAGCGGCTCCGGGAAAACCACCCTGACGCGCGAATTGATTTTCGCCGGTCGGTGGAGCCCGGTTGCCGAGGACATGCTCGCGATCGACATGCGGAAGAGACAGTTGCGTCCCTTTCCCCGCGCAATGTCGCGACGTGTTGATGGATCAGAGGAAAAGGAGCTGGACGAGTTTCCGCTCGGGAACGTGAAGCCTGTCTCTGTCGCTGAATGCGAGGTTGTGTTGCTGCAGGGTCCGAATGCCCCTGTTCTCCGTCGTGAGCCGCGGTGGGTCCTTTGGATGACATCCGTCACAGGCCGGATCGCGGAGACCGCGGAGGCTTCCGGCGCGCAATGCGACGCTCTCGGCGGATTTCATCGGATTCTGCTTCCTTTGACCGCGACCGGAGATGAGCGTGCCGCACTCATGGCCGTCTGTGGCGAAGAGGGAGCTCTTGTCGTTCACTCGGGGCCTGAGGACGTGGTGGATCGAGCTCTCATGTCGAGACCACCGAAGCCTGAAGTCAGCGTGGCGGACGCTTCCGGTTCGCTGCCGCTTGTGGGAAAATCCGCCATTCGGCCCTGGGTTCCGGAAAGGCCTCAGCAACCTGCCGGAGAGTTCTTCATGTCCATGGCTCGGCTTTTCCACGACGCGGCTTTTGTTCATGCCACGCCGGGCGGTTCCCCGCACGATACGGTGCAGGCACTTCAGAGTGTTGTTTCAAGGTCGAATGGTTCTTCCTGAAATCGCGTCACTCGATTCTTCCGCCAAACGCCGCGTACGACTCGCGGCGGGTTTGTTGGCTCGTCCCCGGATGAACGACAGGGTGCGAGAGCGGGCGCGAACCGTTTTGTCCTCAAGAGAGTGGACTCCGGTTCCACAAACACCCGCTCTTGTGAGTGTTGCGCCGTTAATGACGCACAATGCGATGCAGCTCGGTTTTGATGCCGGTACGGTGTTTCAGGTGCCCGTGAAAGAGGACGAATTCACCCGGCTCGCGATGAACGACCATCTCAGAAAATCGGAAACGGCAAGGATTCTGGAAACAATGCAGGCGGCTGGTTGCCGCCGTCCTTTGCTCGTGAAAGGTGCGGCACTGGCTCCATTGTGGCCCTCGCCGGCGTTGCGTGATATGGAGGACATCGATCTGGTGGTGGAAAAGAAAGACGTGCGCAAAGTGAAGAACCTGCTGTCAAAGCTGGGCTGGCAGCGTACCGATGTCGGCTGGCGGCACGGTTCGGGATTTCATCTGGACCTGTCGGTTCCCGCAAGACCCTTCGCGTGCCACGTTTTTGACAATTCCATCGAACATCCGACATGGGGAGGAATTGCGGCGATCCCGACTGAGTCGGATCATCTCCTTTTGATCGCAGTCCATGCAGCGAGAAACCGGGGGCTGCGAATTTGGAGAGACCTCTGCGATGCAACACTGTTGGTGGGGGATGATGAGTCCGTTCTCTCTCAGGCTCGTGAGGTCTCCCGGAAGTTTGACAGGAAAGCCGTATTGGAGGCTTTTCTCTTCACTTGGCATCGGTTGATGGAGTTCGGGAGTGACGACGTGTTGCCACCCGACTCACGGAGAACCGCCTCGTTGTACCTGCAGATGGCAACGGATCCGATTTCCGTTTTTGGATTCAACGCCATATCGAGTTTGTTTGTTTCGCCGGTCGACTTTGCAAAAGGCGTTGTGAGGACCGCATCTGAACGTGGTCCCCGCGATGCGGGCGAAAGGGATCCCGTGTTGGGAGACTTGCCCGGCCGGGGCAGTATTCAGCGTCAGTGGCTGAAAGTGCGTCTTGTCGGGCGACTGGCGGCGGCCGGGAAACTGGCTTATTATCGTCGGCTGGTGAAGGCGGGTCGTCAGGCCTTCCGGGCCGGAAAAGTCTTCAGCCATGCCGATCAGCCTTGAGGTTCGATTCGTGCATCCCGTTATTACTGCCATGACTGTTGACACGGAACACGGAGCGGATATTGCGCGCGACTTTGCACCGGAAGTCCGGCGTGACATCATCCTGGACCACGAAGGCGACCATGTTTTCCTCCTGCATCCCTTCGAGCCGCGTTGGGCACTGACCAACAGGGCCGGGGAGCGACTGGTTCGGATACTTGATGGGCGTTTTGCGATCGAATCCGTTGCCGCGGAAATTGCACAGTCTACCGGGACGGACGCAAACGAGGTGGAGCGGGACCTGCTGGAGTTTGCGAGAAAACTTTATAGTGCGAATCTGTTACGCAACAAACCACTTGTCAACGAATCGCTGCCACAGCGCGCGCGCGAGCCGCACCGTCTCACGATTTACGTCACAGAGGAGTGCAACCTGCGTTGCAGGCACTGCTTTGTTGTCGAGGGGCGAATGCCCTCGCCCAAACTGAGTGCATCCGACGTTCGAGCCCTGATCGATTCCCATTCTGAGCGGTATCCGGGAGCTCTCATCGCATTTACGGGCGGTGAACCCATGCTTCGGGACGATCTTCTTGAGCTGATGCACCATGCTCATGGAGCAACCGGCAAAGTGACGATGAACACGAACGGCTTGCTGATCGAGACGCTCGACCAGGCACGGGCCGTGGCTGAAACGATGGCGGGAATCCAGATCAGTCTCGATGGAGCCGATGCCGAAGTGCATGACTTTCTCCGGGGAAAGGGCACCTGGAGGCGCACCTGGCGTTCCATCGAGTTGTTATGTGAAGCGGGAGGCGCGCGGCGGACTCGAACCTCGACGACTCTCACGCGGTGCGCTCTCCAACAGATCAAGGACTTGATAGCCCGTGCGGAGGAACTGGATCTCTACGAGGTGCGCTTTCTCATCCTCAACAAACTGCGGGCGGCGGAAACACACTGGGACACAATCGTTCCCGACAATGACGAGCTGATGGAGGTCTATCGCTACCTGCTGCTGGAGTTGCCCCGCAAACCGCGCAACTCGCGAACAATGGTGCAGGGAGAGTTTCCAGGATTTGTCCCCTATGCCGATCCGCAAGGCAAGCACTGGTGCCCGATCGGCGAAACCACCATCGTGGATTCCCAGGGCAATGCTTACGGCTGTCCAACGTTGATGACCGCGGAGTATCGTACAGGCAACGCAGCAACGGACACTCTGGATTCGATCCAGCGAAGCGATGCCCATCGTCGACTGCGGGAAATCATGCTTCAACGGCGCTATGTTATCGAAGACTGCAAAACCTGCGCATGGCGGAACTTCTGTCAGGGAGGCTGCCAGGCGTTCACCCAGTTACGAACAGGGTCTCCGTGGGTTATGGACGAGTTTTGTGACTTCCGTCGTGAACTCTATCGGCGAAACGCACTGCTGGACGCGGAACAGGGGCCGGTCTGGCACGGACCGGGATGCTGAACGATGTTCTGGTGTCAGGTGTATTCCTGAACGACGGCCTCATCCCGCGCGGCGGACTGACGATAGTATTCAGAAAGAGTGTAGTAGCTGCGCCGGAGCAACTGCAGCCTCTCGCCCTCTTCGCCCTCGCGGCTGGCAGTGGTTGCTCGAACCATCTGGCGGTTTACGAGCGTTCTGAGTAACTGCGCAACCTGGAGTGCGGCAATCCACGCATCACGGTAGTCTCCATGATCATAGAGTCGCTGCGCTTCCGTTGCAAGGTCACGTGCCTCGCGAAGTGCCGGTGAATCGCGTTCTCCTCTGCCCAGAGCCTCGAGTTCCTTCTCCACCGCTCTGACCTTTTCAAGGCGGTAGCGCACTCCATCCACCTTGAATCTGGTCGCGCGTTGAAGACTTGCGGAAAGGCGCTGAGCAATATCCTTCGGACGCTGGTTGGATCGGGTCAGAAGAATCTTCGCAGTCAGGTCGATCGTGTCCAGCTGGATGCGAAGATCACCCTTCGCATCTCTTGCGACGGGAATTGGCTGCTCTCCCGGGAAATCCATGCGCCACACATTGATGTCCGTGTCTGTTTCAAGACCGATGAACACTTCAATGCGCGTCATGCGTGTCGGATCGATCCAGTATTCGTCGCCCTCGGAAGAACGCCAGAGAAGAAGGAGGATGTCGTCGCTGTGATGAAGAAGAGCCGCCCTCAAAACCGGATGCCCTGTTTCGAGTCGCGCGCTCACGAACTGACCTTCCGCAAAAAACTCTCTGAAGACCGAGATTTCCTGCGCGAGAACCGCGAGTTCGCAATACCGGTCCCGGCCCGTGGTGGGGGAGGGGCCAAGCATGAACTCATAGAAATCCACAACGATGCCGCGGACTCGCGCCGCAAGAAGCTCGTATGTCCGAATGCGCACCAGATCCGCATCGGGCATCATGAAATCACGGCGTGGTGTTTCACTCAGCGACGCAAGCCAGGGATGCCACAGATTCGGGTCCGCCGGAGTGTCGGCAACATGATAGTCGAAGTCGTACAGACCCGATTGCCGTGCACTGGTCGCTGAGTGCGCCGTAAAAGAATGACAGAAGAAGGGGCGTCCGGCATATCCCTCACGCGAGCAGGTCTTGAAAAAATCATTGAGTTGTGAAGCCCCGTTTTCATCCGCATGGCGATGATGGGGACCGCCCGTTGCATGGGACACGGAATGGAAGTCGACGGACCCCATCCAGAGCCGGTACGGGAATCCTGCCCGGTATGGAGTCCAGATGGGATGAAAGAGATCTTCCGCTCGCAGCCGGTCACGCTCGGTACAATAGCGAAGAAAGGACTCCGGGCTGTCGTCGATCGTCATCAAACAGTAGGAGTGAAGTCCCGGACGGTGCTTGAAGTTGGATGCGAGGAATGTGGAGGGGTTTGGCAGTCGCGCCTCCACGGCGAGCACAACCAGCAAATCACGCCGTTCACATTCGTCGAAAAGAAGGTTCAAAGTGGAGAGATTTCCGGGGCTTGCAGGAGGCGACATGATCGCCGTAAACCCGGCGTCCGCAACGTCCGCCACGGCCATTGTGAGTTGTTCTCTGGGCGTTAGAAGAATTCGGGGACCGAACGCAAAAAACGGCCGGCCATCCAGCCGGATGGTCGTTCGGTCGAGCAGGACGCGGGTGCTGGCATCATGCATGGGCACTCAAACACGCGGCGAAGCGACTTTGTTCTAGTGCGTTTCGCGACCGGAGTCCTTGCCATCCGCCGTATCCGCATCGGCAAAAAGGATCTCGGACTCCAGTGCCTTGAATGCGTCGCGTTTGTTGAGGGCCTGGCGCAACCTAAGACGGGCCTGCTGGTTCGCGGGCCTCAGCCGAAGAATCTGCTCACAGAGATCAATACAGGTCTGCAAATCGCTCTTTTCGAAGTAAATTTCCATGGCCCGTGACAGATGTTCCACAGACTGGTCGTCACGGTTGAGCTGTTCCAGAATCTGCGCCGACTTCACGTGTACACCCGCATTGTTGGGGTTGATGGCGAGAATATCATCGTAGCTCCGGAGAATCTCCTCAAGAGCTTCGATATTATCCTGTTCCTCTGATTCAAGCATCTCGGCGGCCAGAAGACGTGCCGCCGTTGCTCGATTTCCCTGCAGAGGACCTGGGCTGTCATTCCCGCCTTCCTCTGATGCAACGGTGTCGCGATCCTCCTGCTTGAGGGATTCGGCTCGCCGTCTCCACTGTGCGGAACGTTCCTCGTGATTCGGAACTGCCGGAGGAGTCGGGACACGCCGGGCCGGCACGCTTCCCGACTTTTTCGCGCGTGCCTGGGTTTCACTGAGCCGGTCGCGAGCTTCCTGGTGCTCAGGGTTGAGTGCCATGACATGGCTGTAGAGATTGATGCCCTTGTCCACCTCGCCTTCGGAGACATACAGATCCGCAAGGTACAGGTAGTCTTCACAAAGATCCGATTCCTCACCGGTGGTGCGATAGATCTCAATGTAGGATTCACGAGCGGCAATGCTGCGCGGATCGGCACGAATTGCACGCGCCAGGACATCCAGTGCATCGGCGGGCTGACCGCCCTCGTTCAGAATTCGCCCAAGGCGGATGAAGTCCGGGATCAGTTCCTTTTCATCGCCGAGTTTTTCGTGATTCTCGAAGAGTGCCTGCCATGCCTCGGTAAACTGAGGGCTCTCTTCCGTCAGCGCACGATATTCCATTTCCGCAAGATCGTGAAGTCCCCGTCCCTGATAGAGCTGCCCCAGTTCAAGCCTTGCGCGATCAGCAAGACCGTGATTCTCACTCTTGCGGAGAGCATCGACAAGCTCCCGCCGGGGGTCGGGATTCTGAGGATCGATCTCGACAATGAACCGCAGCACCCGGCCTTTTGCCTCCGGATTGTTTTCCTCCTCGTAGAGGGATGCCGCCTCTTCATACTCCCGCATGGCCATGCCCGCCGAGTTCGCTGCTCGCGCGACTGCGGCCATTGTCTCGTGCCACTCGGGTGACTTTGCACCCTGTTTGCGAACCTGTTCAAGGCTCTCCTGGGCTTTGTCGCCGGACTCAAACTCCAGCAGCAGCCGTGCAAGGCGAACGGACAGGCTTGTGGCGAGTGAGTCGTTCTCGCTTTTGAGAGCCGCTTCCACGGTTTTTTGAAGGAGCTCAATGTTCTGTGGCTCGGACTCAAGGGCTTGTTGCAGTGTTTCGAGTGCTTCCTCATTCCTGCCACTTCTGGCCTGAGACTCCGCCAGTTGCAGGAAGTGGAACACGGTATCCTGCGGTTCCCCCGCGCGGGAGGATTGATCAATAACGAGGCGGCGAATCTGTGTGTCGTCCGGCGAAAGTTCGAGTATGCGGCGATAGGTCTGGAGAGCCTCGTCGTGCCGTCCGGCCTGTTCCTGCACACTTCCCGCATGCTTGAGGGCTTCGGCTGCTTCTTTCGTCCGGCCAAGAGCCTGGAACTGATCCGCCTCCACGAACAGCAGGTCTTCGGGAATACTGCCGAGGGCGCGTATCTTGCCGACTGACTCCAGCGCTTTTTCCGCAAGTCCGGCCTCCGCCAGTCGCGACGCAAGAGTTGCAAGGACCGCGATGGCTTTGTCGGATTCGCCAAGACGTGCATTGATGTCGGCAACAAGCTCGGCGGATTCGATACTGCGTGGATTGAGTTCATGGGCCGCTGTTGCCGCCTCGAGAGCACGGTCGGTCTGGTCCTGCTCAAGAGCACTTCTGCCGGCCTTCAAGTGTTGGGCTGCAGCAAGTTCCGGAATGCCCGCTTCTTCAAAAAGACGTCCTGCCGCCCGGCGCATGTGCCACGAATCCTCTTCCATCTCCACAAGACCATCGAGTGCCGTCAGAGCCTCCTCGATCAAACCCGCTTCGGCTTTTTCCCGCACGGCTTCAAGGCGCAACAGGGCCGCGTCTTCAGAATGGCCTGAACTCGCGAGCAGTTCAACGATCCTGTCGCGTATCTCATCGTCTTCCGGCGTAAGGTCGTGTGCCCGGCGAAACCAGCGGAGCGCATCCTCGACTCTCTGATCCGTTTCCGCCTTTTCCGCAAGGATCATGGCATTGAGGGCGGCATCCTCCGTGGCTCCCGTGATCTCATGGACATCAACAAGCAGTGCCAGAGCCTCGGGGTCGTCAGAGTCGATCGCCAACGCCTCTTCCAGTGTTTCGAGTGCCTCCTCCGGCTTGTGTTGCCCTTTGAGAAGTGAGGCGACGGCAACATACTCACTGAGTGCGTTACGATCGTTTCCGAGGCCCGACTGAATTTTCGCGAGGGTCTTGCGTATTTCAATATCGTCCGGAGCAAGCTCCCTTGCAGCCAGAATATGAGGCAGTGCCTCCGGGTAGTCAGCTGCCTCGATAGCCGTTCGCGTCAGGTTCATGTAAGCGAGAAGCGACTGGTCACGATCTCCCCGTTCCGCCAGCAACTCCGCATGCCTTGCCTGCAGTTTTGAATCGTCCGGAAGGAGCTGGCAGAGTTGCGAGAGAACCGCACTCTCCTGGTCCGAATCCAGCAGAACACTTTCATGCGCTTCGCGAAGAATTTTCGCTGCCCGCACCTCTTCTCCCGCCTCGACGAGCAGTTCGCCGAGAAGCAGGACGGCATCACCGGTCAGACCACCCGCCTTGCGAGCCTCCTCAAGACAGCTCCGGGCATCGTCCGAACGGTTCGACTCGGCAAGTGCGACCGCTGCGCGGCAGAGCGTGGCGGAACCCGCGTGTGTATCGCCGATTTTGATGCGCAGAAGTCCGGCCTCGTGCTGAAGGGCGGCACTCTGAATGCCATGGGAATTGGCCAGAGCCAGAAGGTCACGACAGTCTTTTTCGTTTTCCTGTTCAAACGCTTTCCGGGCGCCTTCGATCGCATAGGCCGCGGCTGCTTCGACATCTCCCGCTTCCGCCTGAATCTCACTCATTGCCCGGAAATCATCGGCAGTTGCCGAGGCCGCCGCGACGATTTCGCGTGAAATCTCAATCGCCTTTTCCAGGTCGTGCTGCTGTGTGCGCATCATTCGCCGGAGAATGCGAGCGTTGGTGAGAAACCCCTCTTCGTCTCCCACGTCCTTCAAAAGATTTGTCAACAGCTCCAGTATCTTTGGAGAGTTTCCGAGAAGGTGATGCGCTTTCTCAGCCCATAGAATGGCTTCTTCGTTTTGCTTTCTTGCCGAGAGTGCTTTTGCAAGAGATGCTGCGCATTCGCCTGACTCGAAATTCTTGTTTTGCCGCTCGTACTCTCTCGCGAGATATTCAAGCGCCTGCTCATTGCTTTCATCGATTTCCAGGAGAGATTCGGCGCTGGACAAGGCCACTTCCGGATCGTTTGCCGTATCCGCCATCGTCATCAATTCGAGAAGGGCGGTGACGACCTGGTCCGTATCGATTGATGGACTCTGTTTCAGCAGATTCGCCCGCAACGACAGCGCTTTCAAATCGGCGGGTGCCGCTTCAACAGCTTCCGCGGCACACACAAGAGCTTCGTCGTAATTCTCACCGGCGAGATAAAGATCCGCCGCCTCCGCATATTCACGAAGAGCATCCGGGAGGCGTTCGTCTTTTGCGTGAAGGCGGCCGAGGTGACGCCATATTTCGGGATTGGACCGGTCGTGTTCAAGAGCGACAACCAGCGAAGCAGCCGCTTCCCTCGGACTTGCTTTCGATTCAATTGCTTCCGCTGTGGCGATAAGAACGCAGGATGCTTCATTGGTTCGTCCCGCCCGGTAGAGCACTTCGGCGGCTCCGCGCCTTAACTCCGGCGTCTCCTCATCGAGCCGTGTGGCGCGCAAAGCGGTCTCCGCTGCACTGTCAGTATCCCCGTCCTCCAGAAGGTGACGGCTGAAATCGAGTGCGAGCTGCGCCGCTTTCTGACGGTTTCCGCAGGATTCGAGAAAATCAAGGTAGCTGCCACTTGTTTCGTGATCGTCTGGCGCAATTTCACGAGCACGCTGATAATACTGATCGGCCGTTTCCTGATCGTCTTTCTCTGCCGCGACCTCCGCGGCCCTGCGCCAGAGGGCAACCGCCTCGTCCGTTTGATCCGTATTCTGGCGAGACTTTGCCAGTTGCGCGAGCAGATCGTGTTCCGCATGGACGTGAGCGGCTGCAAGCTCCAGCCAGTCCGCGGCAGTTTCCGGACAGTTCTCTTTTTCCGCGAGTTCGTTGGCTGACTTGCAGAATTCGTAGACGTCTTCGATACCTGCTTCTTTGAGGGCGTCATGCGTCGCGGATCCAAACTGAAGCAGCTTCTCCGTCTCTCCTTTGCCGCTCCGCAGGATTCGCGTCGCGAGATCACGCGCCTTGAGAGCCCGGCCGGAAGCAATCAGGATAGCGCAAAGAGATTCTCCATGCCCGGCCGGCAGGTTGTTACACCGTGCGAGTCCATCAAGAAGATAACCACAGTCGGTGTTTGATTCGAGTTCGGCGGACTGAATCGAAAACTCACAGGCGGCTTCGAGTAGAACGGATTCGTTGATGTGGGATAAAAAAAATCGAGCGGTGATTGAAACCACATCCTGTGGACAGGAAGAAAGGTTCTCAGAGAGATTCGCGAGTGACTCGCCGCATTCTTTCGTCCTGCCTTCATAGTACTGCTGAAGGGCTGTGAAGAGCGTCGACGGAGCGGAGTCCTTCCAGACCGACGCGGCTTCGGCACAAAGGGCGGCGGCCTCGCTTCGCATCTCGACTTCATCGAGCTGAACAACAGCACTTTCAACCGTTGTCAGGGCTTTGGAAGTGCCGTCAGATGCCGGATCGATCCGTTCGATCTGGAGCAGGGCTGCGGCCGCCTCTCCCCACCGGCCATCATCGGAACTGCTGCGCGCAGTGAAACGCAGCTCCCTCAGTGCCTCATCAACATCAGCCTGATCGACCTCAATCCCCAGAAATTCCGCCAGACTCAGAGCCGCTGAGAGACCTCGTTCGCCACTCCAAAGCTCATACAGGCGAAGCAGGTCACCTCCTTCGCGAGCCGGGCAGGTCCCCACCATGCACATGAAGTGATGACGGGAGGGGTCGATGATCAGAGTGGCGAAGCGCTCATCGCCATGAATCATGCACGGCGTTTTGATATTCTTGCCGATCACGCGCATTTTGTCGGTGTGAAAGCCAATGGCTTCCACAAGCCGCTGAGCGTCGATCCGCTCCTTGATCGCGCTGATCAGTTTCGAAACCCCGGAGTACATCGTCCACGGGTAACCATCCTGGTTTCGGTCCGAAGGTCCGGACCTGGCACAGCGAGAAAGGCTGCACCATTGTGGCACCGCGATTTAGGTGCTATCCGGAGATGGAATTTGCCGCAAGCCCGATCCCCTCACTCCTGTGGAGTGCGACTATTTGCGGCGCTCGCGCTCCTCTTCCAGCCTCTGAGAGCGCTCGTCATCCGTCATTGTATTGAAATCAGCCTCTCGCGCTTCCGTGGTTGTGAAGGAAAAGCGATATGGAATATTGGATATGCGGTCTCCTCCCAGGGTCTGGATACCGCTTCGAATCTGAATCTCATACTCCTCGTCGAAATCGAACTGCCCCGCAATGCTCATCGTCGCCCAGCCCGTGTCCGGATCGTTTTCCATGTAGATCTGGGGCTGAGTGGGGATTTGCGGGTCGATTCGAACACGATCCGCCTGAAATCCCTCGAGATCGATAGCGGCATTGAAGTAAACCCGCACCGGCTCGGCAAAACCCACGAAAACATTCTTCGCCCCGTCTCGAGGGAGTGTCCGGACGATTTTTGCCCGGCCCGTTCGGAACTTGAAAGCATATGCTTCCTCAAGAGGATTGCCGTCGCGATCCTCGGCGGAGTCTGCAACCTCAATGCGGTAGGTTTTGTCGAACTTCAACGGGACCCCCTGGCGTGTATACCCTTCGAGAGCGACAACCGTGCGTCCTTCCGAAGCGAGGGGATGTCCACTGTCCGCATACACCGTGAACTCCACATCCGGCGATACGCTAATGGCTTCCACCACTGTCTGAGGATTCATGGGCTTGCTGAAGGTGATCACAACATCCGTTGTGTCAGTGATGGTGACATCACGCTCGCCGTCCTCGGGAGTTGTTGCAATGACCTTTGGATACTCGACGTCGTGCTCAAGAATAAGATCGCGGAGTTCCAGTATCTGATCGCTTGCAAGCTGAACGCCCTCCGCCTGGGCCGTCTTGTAGCCATCGAAACTGGCCATAATGGAGTAGGTTCCATCCGGAATTCCCGTAATTTGATAGAGACCGGCAGCGTCCGTTGAAGCAAAAAAACTCGTTCCGGAGATCGTAACGCTTACCCCTGGTTGCGGGGAAACACCGTCACGATCCTTGAGAAACGCAAATCCGAGAATCGTACCCAGAGGGGGGACGGAATCAGGATCGATACGAAGAACGAGTTCAATCTCCGCGGCGTTGAGGGCTCTCAGGTCCACGGTGGTGGTTGATGAGGCCAGAAACCCGGGAGCGCTTGCGCCCACTGTGAGCAACTCCGCCGGAAGACCCGTTATCTGGAAATTTCCCTGACCGTCGGGGACAGCCCGGTAGTCCGTACCTGTCACACGCACGGTTACGGTTCCGTACTCCGTCATTTGCTTGCCGGCCTGATCAAGCATGCGTACGGTGCCCAGGATCGTGCGGCCTCCGATGACCGCGGGATCATTATAGCGAAGGCGCACGGGTTCGACGAACGTCTCTTCACCGGCTGTCACGTAGGTGTTCGCGGTTGCCGGCGCATATCCGACCCGCGTGAATCGGAGGGTTGTTTCACCTTCCGGCACGTTGACCAACACATAGCCGCCGCTCGGATCCGTCGATGTGCCGATTTCCGTCCCGACGACTCGCACGAGAACATCCGCAGCGTCCGCCGGGTCGGTTGTCACGACCCGTCCCCGTATCGAACCTGTTGGTCCAAAGGCAAGAGAGCCGAACCGGTTGTCCTCCTTCATCGAGAACGTGCCGAGATCCACGATTGTGTTGAGGTCCGGTTCGCGAATGGTGACCTGCGCAAGAGTCAGTGGTTCCAGCCCCATGGACATCGCGCGGAACGAATAGAAATCGGCGGGAAGGCCGGAAATTGTAAACTGGCCCTCAAGGTTGGTTACTGCAACATGGGAGGTGCCTTCCGCATAGACCATGATGCCCCGGGGTTCGAAGCCTTCCGGAGTTTCAATCTTTCCCGTGACGGCAGCGGAGGGGAGAGCCTCGAACCGTGTTTCAGTCTGGATTGTTTGAGTCGTTTCCGTGTGCGTGGGCTTCTCGCAGGAGGACAGCGGGATGAGGGTGGCGAAAGCCACAAACACAAAGAGCAGGCGTCGAAGAGTTATTGTCATCGGTACAGCAGATATTCCGAGCGGCGCTCAACAAAGTCCTGACGCGACGCCTGCATCGTCCAACGGCGAATAATATCCTGTGGACTCTGACCCTGGCGCAAGCCGTCAAAGATGGATTCATTTGCGAAGCCGGTTGCAGCGCCTTTCGGCAGTGCCTCCGGCCTGCCGCTTGTCCATGCCGCCCAGATGTAGAAGGCGACTGTCGCGGGAGTGATTTGCTTCGCTGCGGACAGTGTTGCGGACGACTCTTTTTGCTCGACTTGCACCTCGTTTGTGAAAAACGAATCGAGCAGATCCCGGAAACCTTCCGGAGTCTCTGGCGGCAACGTGAGCTCAAGATACGCGGAGTTCTCAGCCTCCATCACCGAGGGACTCAGTTCCGGGGGAGAGAGCGCTGCGACAAGACGCCATTGAGCAAGATCGCCGTTTTCCGTGACATACTCGCCCCATTCAGAAAGAGCCTCATGAGCTGTGGCTTCGCTCCGGTTCAATGCCTCAACCAGTGGCCTGTAACCATCCTCTCGATCCCAATCCAGAAGCGTCACGACATCCAGCTCGGCCTGAAGCCCGAAGGTTGTATTGAACAAAATGGCGGTTTCTCCGGCAGTCATGCTCGGAAGGGTAACCACGGGGAAGTAGCAGCTCGATGAGCCAAGCAGAGAAGAATCACATACGGGGCCATCGAGGTTGAAGTTTTGCCATGCGATCGGGCGGTCCAACAGAACCACCGGAACATTCTGTACCGCCGCGGCTCGTAGAACAGCTCCTATGAAAGCCGTTTCTCCGTAGAATCGTCCGGGGCGAATCGGAACGTCCAGCAAGACGACATCGGCTTCCGACATCATCGGTTCGGTGATGTTAAGGGCTGAAGGCGATCTTTCGAACGCACGAACCTCCGGGTGGCGGCTCAGGACCCGGTCAATCTGAGTGCTGCGGCCCGATGTTGGAAGCTCATCGTTGAAGAGAACGACCTTCCTGACCATCGGCTTGCGGTGAGAGAGCAACAGCTCCAGAAGATGGCTTCCCTCGCTGTCGAGCGCGAGGCGGCTCGTGGCAACCATGACCCGTTTGTGGTCAAGGCGCTCAAAGTTCTCACGGGCAATTCGATCCAGCCCCAGAGAGAATCGCTGGTCGGGATCGAGTTGCTTCAGCAACTCCGGAGTCAGCGGGATCACCGGCTGTTCCCGCTCCTTCTGCACCTCTCTTGCGAGGGGAGAAGTGTCCGATTCCGCGACTGCAAAAGCCTCGTTTTCACCTGGAGTTGAGGCTGGCGAGTTCCGGTTCTTGCCCGCACACCCGCCAAGTACCCAGAGCATCCCCCACAAGAGCAGAGGAATGATAAAATCGAACCGTGATCGCGTTGATCGAATCATGAATAGGGATTGCCTGCACAGAGGGAAATCAGGGCAAGGAAAAGACTCTGCTCCAACCTGGACCCGTTGCCCTACAGAGATGTTTGATTTTGTTGGCGCTGCAACCATCGGCGAAATGCACTCGGATAAACCTGTCCCCATGCCGGAGCCCGGCCGAAAACAACATCCCAGGATTCGTTTGCCTCCTCCGGCCGTCCGAGAGCGTCCAGAGACACGGCTCTTCGAACATGGACTTCCGTTGCATTAAGCCAGGGGAGCAATTGTTCGATTTCTCCAAGAGCTTCCTCATGGCGTCCGGACTGAACCAGCTGATCGGTCAGTGCCGACCGGCAGTCCGCAAGACGGCCGTCGATCTTGAGAGCTGTCCGGCACTGGTTGATGACTCGATCCGCGTTGCCCGAAGCCCGGGCTTCGTACGCCGGGCGGTACGCCACACTGGCTCTGAGAAGTGACGTGGAGTTCCATGCGGCCACAGATGCGAGACCGAGCAGCACGGCACCGAATCCGATGCGGGCCGGAGGCGAAACCGAAAGTGCAATTCGCAGCTCCGTGGGCACACGCATGTTCTTCAGCAGAATTCCGGCTTCAAGAGGGCCAAACCGGCGAATGACCGGAAGGTTCAGATCCGCCTGACACCGCCGTGGGGGGAGCATGACGGGAACGCTCAGCAAAACGGCGAAGAGCAACAATGAGACAGGCAGCTCGAGTGGAAAGCTGAACAGCGACTGGACGACAAGAGCGATCATCATGGAGAGAGACGTCGCGAGGATCACACCGTTTCCCTCACCCTCTCGATTCAGGCGGGCATGCATTGCCATCATGGCACACCCTGCGAGTGATACCAGAAGGAAGACTCCAACAATTCCGAGCTCGCTCCATGTCTGAAGAAGGCTGTTGTGTGCGGCGTTCGTCCAGGATCCGGCATAGGGTGCAAGTTCGGGGTTTGCCATGACAAGTTCCGAAGGCATGGCGGGGTAGATCCATGTGAAGGTTCCCGCTCCGTGTCCGAGCCATGGTGCGCTCGATGCGGCCTCTAGGGTGGTCAGCCAGATAACGAGCCGTGTTGGCCCGCCCGCCTTCCAGCGGGGTGAGCTGAACGCCTGACCGAAAATGCCCGGGAGTCCGGAAGCTTCGATGCTCTCCGGAACGTTTTGAATCCACTGTTCTCGCCCGTGTGGGTTCGCGGGGTGATCCACGACATAGAAAAGAACAACAAGGAGCCAGCCGGACCCCAGGACACCCAATCGTCGTAACAGCATTCGACGTTTCTTCGAGGAACCGTTCCAGCGGTGCGTAAAGACAAGGAAAGCGACGGCTGCTATAATGAGTGACAGGTTCGAATGCACTGACCAGCACACGATAAGTGCTGCGGCCAGTGTCCAGAGACTGAGTGCGAAAACACCAAAAGCAATACGGCTTCGAGTCGTGAGTGCATGGGCTGTTGTTACGAAGAAGCCGGCCACCAGGAAGTCCGCTATGTGGCCGGTGTTTCCAAAACCCGCCGTGGAGACGGCGTCGCGCCAGTCACCCAGAACGATTCGAAACCCACCGGACGTTCCGAACCCTGCTGCGGCATCCACCAGGACCGTCCAGACGGCGACGCAAAAGGCGGAGCTGGCAACAACGAGGGAGAGAGAAAGGAGAGCGCGCCTGTCGCCGCTGACAACAGACTGGATGAGAAAACAGATCCCCAGGACCGTTGCTGTCTGGACACTCTGCAGGAACGTGAGTGGCCTGCTGGCGGACCACAGCGCGCTCATTAACTGCCAGGCCAGAAAGGCGGCGAGAAGGCCGTTGATTGGATGAAGTGGCAGACGGAGAGGGGTTCTCCCTGACGCGATTCCCAAAGCGGCGGCCGCGAGCAGCCAAAGAGCCATTCCCAGGAGTGACCACTTGGGTAGAACGAAAGAGTCCTGAGCGGCAGGCCAAACGAAGAGTGGTGCAATGAAGCAGATCGCGCAGACCGCGAGAAACGGAAGAAACGCACCGTTTCGCGTTTCTCCAAAGGGTTTTAACCAGGCTGCATGCATCAGTGAGTGGCTCGGGAGTTCTCTGGAGAGGAACGAAGCAGGGTTCGTTGATAAGCCAGAACGTCCTGAAGAGTTTCATCCATGGAGATTCGCGGTTTCCATCCAAGGTCGCGTTTGATGGCCGAATTATCGCCTCGGAACTTCACGACTTTCTCCGGGCGGAGGCGGTCCTTGTCTGGCATGGTTCGCATATCCACTCCGGAGCATGAGACGAGGCGGTCGAGAATCGATTGAATCGTGATGCCGGTTCCCGAGCAGACATTGTAGATGGATCCTGTCGTGGCCCGCTCGGCCGCGAGACGATAGGCCTTCACAATATCGCGGACATCGGAAAAATCGCGCCACGCCTCAAGCGAGCCATGCCGAAGCTCATGCTGCTGACCAGCCTCGATCATGGCGATTTGTCTTGCAAAGGCGGGAACAACGAATCTGTCGGTTTGTCCCGGGCCGGTATGGCTGAAGGGGCGAAGAATGACATGTTCGATGTCATGCCGCCGGGAGTAGAGACTCACCAGATCCTCGGCTGCGGCTTTGCTGACTGCGTATGGGTTGGCGGGACGACGCGGAGTTGGTTCTCGAACAGGGAGGTGTCCGGGATCGGGTGCGCCATAGACATCCGAACTGCTGATGAAGACAAAGCGGCGAACTTTTCCTGAACGGCCTGCCTCGTCCACGAGTAACGATGTTGCCGAAGTGTTGACACGAAAAGTCTCCTCCGGATCGCTCCATGAAGCGGCCGGATTGCTCTGAGCGGCAAGATGGAGAATGCACTCGGGCTTTGTATTCCTGAGCAGACGGGAAACGGCATCGCGTTCTGTTAATTCCGTGGGGCACCACTGCTCAAGACCGGCCGGCGGTGAATCCGTCGAACGGCCGGTTCCCCAGACTTCATGGCCTGAAGCGGAAAGTTCTCTGGCGAGGTGGGGGCCCACGAACCCCGCAGCCCCCGTTACAAGGATTCGCACGCTTCAGGTTTCTCCTGCAGGTTCCGGTGAAAGCTCCGGGCCTGATCCAAGACGAGGCGCGGCGAGGTTGCGAACCGGGTCATACTTCCCGTCGGCAAACAACCGCAGAAACTCAGAGTGGTTGCTGCTGAGTGCCTGCTCGATCAGGCGCAGCGCCTCGGTTCCACGCTCAAGTTTGTAAAGGATCAATGCATTGTCGAGCATGAGTTCGATACTGTTGGGTGCGATTGCACGCGCTCTTTCGATGGAATCAAGAGCGACCTTGAAGTCTTCATGCTTCATGAGGCGGAGAGAGAGGGAATGGTAAATCCAGGCTGCCGGCGCCTCGGATCTGGTCATGTTCTCATACAACCACAGGCTGGCCTCATACTCGCGCCCGGCATCATGTCCGCTTGCAAGGAAACGCCATGCCGCTTCGAAGTTGCCCGGCTCGATCTCCAGCGATCGCTGCAGTGCAGCCATGGACTCATCGAATTTCCTCTGCTCCCGCAGCAGTTGTCCCCGTACGCGCCAGGAAATGACGGTGTCCGCAGCACCCTCAGGAGCGTTCTCGACAATTCCGGCTGCATCGTCGATCCGACCAAGATTTGCAAGTGTTCCCGCGAGTGCCATTGCATAGGCTGCGTTGGTTGGTTCCGTGGCGTATGCAATTTCGAATTCCGTGGCTGCAAATTCAGATTCTTTCTGAACAAGGTGCTCTTCCCCAAGACGGTAATGGCTTTCCGCCTCATTACCGTCCCACCACTCGATGGCGGCAAGCGCCTCGTGGGCGCCCTTGATCTGGCCTGGACAGAGACGCACCGCTTCCAGAAGCTTTGCGCGTACAGAAGCCAGCCTGGGGTCTTGTGACATTTTTCCGAATGAATCGGCCTCCCGAAGGTTCGAAACAACAAGGTCTTTGGAATCGCCTGCTATTTCTTCGCTTATTTCACGGAACTCCTTCATTGCGCTGAGATACTTGATCTCGGCAACTTCGCAAGTGCTCTCGATTTCATAGAATCCGGCTCGCAGGAAGCGCGTCCCCGAGCTCTTGATCACTATCAGACTAATGACCGCGGTGCAGATAACAAGAACCCACACGGGAAGCATGCGCTTCGCCGCGGCACCGAGAGGTTCTTTCAGCGCCTCGGCGGAGCTGCCATGCACGACGGGATTCACTCACTCGCTCCCGCGAGCTGTTTTTTCTCGTCCGTTACCGGAGTGAGTTTGACATCAAAAAGCATCGGATAGTCGGATATGTCTCCTATCAACAGCGCCCGCCATTGAAAGAATGTGGCCTCAGGCATGGCCGGAATCATATCGGAGTTTGCAATCGGCCTCCACTCCTCAAATCGAGGACTCTCGGCACTTCCGGTTGCCATTCGGTATTCATATTGAACGGAAGTGTCGCCGGGTGTGCGATCCCGGGTTGCGAACAGCCGTTTCTTGAACCCGTCCACTATAATCCAGGGTGAGCTATAGCGGCCCGTTACCGGACGAACCTCTATGCCCAGGATGCTATTGTAAGAAGAGGTGTCAGAAGGCGCTATCTTGACGTCGAGCCTCTCGTCAGAAATCCGAAAACGTCCCATCCATGGGTGGGTTTCAAACCTCTGTGAGCCCGACATTTCCCCTGATCGGTCCTCCACAGTCCAGAGATAGGAATTCGTCAAAGCGCCATCAATTCGCTGATCGCGAAGTTGCTGAAAGTAAACGTCATAAATGACTGTTCCATCGTCTTCCGGCAGGGGAAAACTGAAGCTGGCCGGTTCCGGCCGTTCCGTTGGAAACCATGTCAGGCCACCATCGATGATCATCATCAGGTTGTCGTCGGTGGCGTTTTTACGGGTTTCCGGCAGCGGATTGCCGTTAATGAACTCATTGGAGAAGCTTAAGGGGTGCGAAATCTCGGGAACCTGAGCCATTGTGATGGCCTGAGTTGAATTGAGCACCGTTGACTCGTGAACACCCGAAGTGAAGATGCCTGCGAAGGAGACAATGCCTTCGTCGGAGGTGAGCTGTATTTCGGGAACGACGTAATGCAGCCTGACGGATTGGGAATTGTCCTGGTCCGTGCTTTCCCCGTATTCCTTTTCAGCGTTTACTGTCGCCACAAGCCTGTCACGCTTTCCGTCGGCAGCCCATGAAGCCTCGATCTCGGCCCGTTCACCCGGAGCGAGTGCCCGAAGATGCTCGCGATGGATAAGAACCGGCGTCTGGCCCATGCCTTCCGCAAAAATCGTGAGCAGGTGTGAGTGGGCGAATTCCAGCTCTGAATCATTCTCCACGCTCACTGCCAGAGAGACAACGTCGCGGACCTTGATCTGACGTGTTGCAGGGCGAACCGAAACATCACGAACCGCAAGATTCGGAAGCCGGCGAAAATTGACTTCCACCGACTCGACGTTGTTCGAAAAGCGATCCTCAGGTATTTCCCGATCATCGTTAACAATCAGGTGCAGAGTGTTCTGCGCAGGCGTGTTTGGTGGAGGATCCCAGCGCATTCGTACCTTGCGGCTTTCACCGGGCAACAGAGGGGGATCAAGATGTACGTGTGCCTTGCTTTCAAGGAGCGACGTCGCGATATGCGAAGTACTCCATGGGACGTTGGTATAAAGTGTCACTCTTGTTGGGCGGTCGATTTCTCCACCGACATTGCTGATCTCGCCTGTGACGAATACAGTCTCACCCTCAAGATAGTCTCGCCGCTCGGTTTGTACTGAACCCGGCACAACCCGTAACTCGAACCGTGCAGCCATGTTGACATCGAGAGGAATCGTTTGAGAAACAGGCTCACCTGCCGCGTCAGTTGCCGTGATGATAAAGTCGCACGGAACAAGGCCGGGTGCATATTCGTTCACCGTGGAGAATTCAAACGGAACCTCTTCGCCGGGATGAATGGAAGAGACGGAGCTTATCGCTCCGATGCGTTCCTCTTCGGTTCCGCCTCTCAATCTCAGTTCCGCGGAAACGTCCGACACAGGTTTTTCCATCATTGAATGGAGAGGAACGGAAACTCGTACCTGGACGGGACTCGGGAAAGTCGTCTGGGCCAGCCTGCCATTGGTTGCGAACGCGGAATTTTCGGCAGACTTGCCGGTAAGTGAGGCACGCGCCGTTGCAAGCGGATCCCGTCCTTTCCGGTGAGCATAGTCAGCTCTCGCTTCGACAACGGTAAGCCCCGGCGGGGCGGGAACCTGGAAGTCCCAGACACGCGGAGTTCCTGGCGAAAGAGTGAGTGGTATGGTGGTCAAATCCTGGTTTGCCGTCACATCCCGGATACTCAGGAGAACGTCTTCAAGGTCGTAGTCGGAATCAAGATTCGCCTTCAGGCGCAGAAGAGTCGGCATGCCGGCCGCGAGAGCGGGCGACGGTTCCGGAGTAATGGTCCAGTCGAGCTGAACTTCAGGCTCGATGATTTCAAATGCATACTCTATTCGCTCATGTCCGCCGGCTACCGAATTCCACGCGTGGACAATCAGGCGATACGTTCCGGGCGCCGTATACGGAGGCATCTGAACCTCAAGTTCAAAAGCGGTGTTTTCGACATGGCCGCGCACGGGACCCGCTGTGATAAACCCGCGTTCATTGATAACGGACGCTTCGATAATGCCCCATTCAAGCCGCGGCACGCTTCCCTTCAGATCGATACGGACCTCCTCACCCGTATACATTTTCCCCCGGCCGATTTCGATCGACATTTTGTTCGTGGGCCGGGGAATGATCAGAAAAGGGTCTCCCAACAGAGTAAACTGCTCCGGAACATACGGCTGGTTACGATCACGCATGTAGGAGAGACGGGAGTACATCGCGGCATTTCCAACCGTTGTGGTGCCGGGGTCTCTCATGGCTTTGAGGAACGGACGCAGGAGATAGTCGTGTTCGTTTGGATTGGTTCCCGCAAGCGGTGCGAAGAGCGCCACACACCCCGCGTGTTCGGAAGTGAGAAACTGCTCGCCGATACTTCGTGTCACGATGCCGTTGGGGTACTCGATCCATGCCGTGTCGCAGCTGCCGGCAGTCATGACGGGGAACTTCCCCGGGTTGTCTACAATGTCCAGGTCTCGATAGTGAAAGATTCGCTCGGCGGACCACAGGTTGGGCCCGCCATGGCCGAGGTATGTTGCCGTGAGTGCACCCCGCGAAAGGCCGCTTGCGATTGCCTCCGTCATCTCGGGACTGCGCTTGCGATTGGCCACACGAAAGTAGTTCTCGTAGGGAAAGTCCTGCAGATAGAATCTCTCCGCTTCGGCCCCCTCATTGAGGGAAACCGAAATGATCCGTTCCGCGACCTCTGCAAAATCGCTTTCATCATCTGTGAAAAACTGGTGACGTGTCAACCAGGGGCCCGCCGGTGGCGAAGTCTCATATGTCAGCATTTTTCGCAGATACACAGTCAGCTCATCCCTGTCTCGAACGGAAATTCTTGCGACTTCCACATCGGGCAGCGATCCGTTGCCGGACACCCTTGCGTAGCGCGAATCTCCCCGAATTTCAGGCAGTCGCTCACCGAAACCAAAAACCGGGACCATGTTTTCCGATATGCCAGGCCGGGTATATCTCTTCTCCCACCAGTAATCGCTGGCTTCGCCAACGAAAAGAACCGAACTGAGACGATTGCCGGGCCACTGATTCCAGACATGACGTATGAAGTCAGCAATCGGTTCAGAGCCTTTTCGCCCATAGTCGAAGACATTATAAACGAGATCCACATCAACTGTTTTCACCCGTAGTCCGAGAGCCTCGCGATGTCTTATGAGCGGTCCCAGCGACGGAACAAAGCGAGGGTCGGTCACAATGAGAAGATCCGCACCTTCTTTCGGGTCGAGCAGGTCAGTGAGCTCAAGCTTGCGAAGCCGTGGAATGCGCCGTGCCGTATCGATGTCCTCGACAATGAAATCCATCGGAGTATCGTTCAACGGCGCCAGCAACTCAATAAACAGATCGGTTGTGCCGCGGCGGGTGGAATACTGCACGACAGGATTCCAGGGATCCGTGATGTCGAGCGGGATGTTGGTAAGTTTCCACGTGCCGGTCGGGCGGGGAAAGTTGAGGAGAACCGACTTTTCCGGCATGCTCTCAATGCGGATTGGTCTGCCGGCGGGTGCCTTCTCCCAATCGACGCCATATTCAATAGCCGCCCACGAAAGAACCAGCTCATCGGCGGCTTTTTCTCCACGCGATTCAGGGAATCGAATGGCTAAAACGTTTTCACCTTCCCGCAGTGTCTCGGCAGGAATGGTTATGGTCTGGCGCGAAGGGCCACGTCCGTTCAGATGAATCTGCTCACCGACTTCAAGGCCGTTGATTGAAAGATCCGCCATCACCGACAGGTGATTTGAATTACTTCCGAAATCAGCCGTCAGAACCGCTTCCGCCGTTGGATCGACTCCCTGCAGTCTGAATGCATGAGACGCCATCGAACCTGATGAGCACGCAAGTGTTGCCCACCTGCCGGTCTTTTCCGTATAAGGATAGGCGTGAGAATAGTGGGCGGGGTCGATGATATCCTGCCGCGTTGTGACTTTCGCGGAGACATCCGTGGAGTACACGGACCTCGTTTGCAGCACATCCATCTCCGGTGCATCTTCCACAGTTTGTACAATCCAGACAGGGATGTAGGGTCGTCGTGGGTTCGTGGGAGGAGGAACATGAAAGGATATTGCCGCATCCCCCAGGAACGGACTCCCTGGTCTTCCCTCGGTAAAGACCGGGACCTGTTTGTCGTGAACGAAGACACCGATTCGGCCCAGGCGATAAGTCGCCGGATCGTGTCCCGCCCCCAGGATGTCTTCCGGCAGAAGTCGATAGACTCCGGAAGTGGGAATCTCCGCTTTCAGGACAGGCCCCAATTTCAAGGCCGCCTGGAGAGTCTCATTCCATTCCTTGATCGTTTCATGATTCGCCGCGGGTTCATCAGCACGAATTGCCTCACCAAGCTGATTCGGATTGATAACCAAAGAAGGAGCAATTCGCTGCAGGTACCTGTCCCTTTGAAGGAGAGCTTTCTCCTCTTCCGTCGCTTCTGTGGGGGATTCCCAGGTAATTCGAATCAGAGCTTCATCGATAACTCCGGTGCCGCGTCGCCGGCGGTCCTTTGGATCCGACACGGACTCGATGAGAGGAAGTCGGAGAGTAACGAGTCCCACTCCTCGGAACTTGTCCGCGGAGCGGCCGTTGCCCGTCAACGGGCCGGTCGGAAACGACCCGATTTCACTCGATTCCTCAAAAGAAAACGAGCCTTCAGGTTTTCCGTCTCGATAGAGTGTCCAGGATCCTCCGATAACTTCAAAGCTGGTAACCGCATCCGGAGGAGCTGCAATGAAGCGAATAAACTCAACCCGGCTCCGTCGGGCCGGAGGAGAACCGCCCTCGTTAATCATGCGCAGAACTGTTTCGCCGGGTGCGTCGCTGACGGACTCAAACCGCACCCGCTCCTTGTACAGGAGTTCCTCAATGAAATCCTCGTTCGAGGCGGAGAGCTGAGATGCGGTAAGGAAAACAAGGAAAATAAGGAGACAGTAGCGGCTCATGAAACTCGATGGTCCGGGGCTTGAGAAAGGCACGGGTGCCTTTTTGCGAGTTGGAATCGGTTCGCTTTTCAGGTCAAGTCCAGCCATGACAATTCATGCCGACTCTAAACCGAGCCAAACCGGCTGACAAGAATCCTGCGACGATGATCGAAAAGTTCCTCCAGCTTTTGGGCCACCAGAAAACTCTCCGCAAGCCGCCCGAAGAATCCCATGGGAGCTCCAATCTCGAGCGTGTCCACAATTCTCGAAGTTGTCTCCGTGAGTGGTTCAAAACGATGATGGTGAACCCAGTGCTCAAACGGGCCGCGAACCTGCCTGTCCACGAATTCTTCATGCTGTTTGAGCAGGCTGATTCGAGCATCCCAGCGTACCTCGACAGGGAAGCCGCGCGGGCGTAGTGCGAACCGTATGCGGGATCCCTCTCGAAGTGGAGTGTCCGCCTTCACGACCCGCATCCCCATCGATGGGAGTGTCAGCTCCGCAAGGCTGAGAGGATTGACGTAATACTCCCAAACCGTCTCGACGGGTGAAGCGAGATCAACTGAGTCCCTGAATCGTTGCAATTGGTCAGGCCTCCATCTGTTGCAGCCATCACCTCTGTGGGTGCGTGTGCCCGGTGGGAATGGGCAAGAGAAAGCCCCGCCGTGATGGGCGGGGCATAAGTCACGGAAGCGCGGGCCTCGCGGCGAACGCTAATCTATGAACTCGGCTTCGGGATAGTTCGCGACTCGAATGACCTCAAACCGTGCCGAATCCATATACACAAACTCACTTGAGGTTTCCTGTTCGGGCTGGATTTCAGGCTGTTCCGAAAAGTCTTCGATGCTCAAGACGTCAAAACCCGCATTGTAGGGGAGAGGGGCTCCGAATTCCTGATCCACCTGAAGGTAGACATTGAGCAGACGGGGCTGACCTTGCAGAGGCATCATGCTCCCGGAACCAAGGCCGAAAAGGCCGCGAATGACGTTATAGGCATAGTCCCAGCGGGAAAGGCGCACACGGATCTGCGGTACTCGGAACGGTGATGTTTCATCCGCCTCAAGAAGTGCTCCGTACTTCAGGAACAGCTTTCCGTCGATCCCGACAGGGTTGACCTGAACAGCTCCCGCTCCCGGAATGAGTTCCCAGGTTCCATAGGTGAACGTGGGATCCAGGACCGACATTCCGAGACGTCCCTCTGTGGAGGTGAACTGCGGCAGGTTAAAGCCCGCCGGGGGATTCGTGTTTGCCGATCTCCATTCGCTGATCTGACTCTGGGAATTGAAGGTATAGGCCTTCACCACTCCAAGGTTTTCGATGGCTCCCTGCGGAACGCGGAAAACGTCAATGCGTTCAATGACGAATCCCCCGTTGGGATCGTCTCCCGAAAAAAAGTTGGTTATGTCGAGCGCAAGATGATATCCTCTGTCACGCTCCGGAAGCTCATAGAGCAGAGGGCTTGGTTCAAAAAGCATATCGATGGGGCGAGTGACGTCTTTGTCCGGAACACCGAAACCTGTCGTGCTGATATTCTCGATGTAGCAGAATTCCTGGAGGTCACGTGAATTGAGGCGGACGCGCAGAGTTGGGGATTCGAGCGGGTCATCCGTCGTTCGGCGGACGTACGTGCGAATCAGGTAAAGCGGAAACTCCAGGCGGATCTTGATGTCGTTGAGTTCCTCGGCTGTCGGCTGGCGGCCAGTTTGATCCACGAAGGCATCAACCGCGTTTTGGATTTCGTCTTCAAGAGGCACCGTAATCGGCGCCATATACTTGTCGGGAGAGAGCCAGAATCCGTAGGTCGATGTATTGTTGCCGTTTGCGATGAGCTCGAGGTTTCCGTTTTCTGAAGAGGCGAGAGGGGCCGTAAAACCCGAATCGACTCTGAAAGTCCAGCCGTCCGCATTGATGTCGAACTTCGACATCGCAGTCAGTGTTATACGGTTGTCCGGCTCCGCATCGGCCGCCGCCAAAGGCTCCCGGGGCAAAGGAGAAAACGAAGGCGGTACGTTCGGATCAATAAAGGCGGGGTCGGCGATATCGACGATTGCGATCTCCCCAAGCTCCGCCTGCTCGCTCACAAAGCCTGTGAAGGCAATACGCTCGTTGGACTCGCCGAAAACCGGGAACCTGCCGGCGGCATACATCTGGACCGGGTCCGGAGAAGAAAGGAAGCGCGTGTCACGTCGAAGCTCAACCTCCTGCACCGCAGGCATGAGGTTCTCTTCACCCCAGAGAATCTGGTCGATGAATCGTGAACTGGTGACATAAATCCTGTAAGGAGAGTTGGGCGGTGGAACAGTACCACCGTCCTGGTCGATGGTATTGGATGCAAAGACCAGCAGAGAACCGTCCGGGCTCAGGTTGGGTTCCCTTTCATCAGAGTTTGGCCAGTCAAACAGCAGGAGTTCTTCAGACCCGAGAAGGGAATCAAGACCCGACGTGTTCAGATCGCGGGGAATGTAGTAGAGCCCTCGATCATCATTGGGATTGGTGGCACTGAAAACGATAAACGCATCACCCACGCCGGAGGAAAGATGGTCGAAGTTGCCCAGTTTCAGGCTGTCCGAACTCTCGAAGACAAACTGGCGATTGGTTCCGTCGGTGTTTACGGACTCGATAACGTCTCCGTTTGTGAAGACAATCGTTTCAGTGGTTCGCCCAAAGATGGCGCTCCGAGTGCCGCGATCCTGCGCGATCTCGCCTTCGCCGATAGGCAATAGGGCTCGCTCACCGTAACCATCGCTACTCGTGATCCACATGTTCGGCTCGAAGTTTCCACCGTTCTTGACATACAGAATGTAACCCGTCTTTGGATCCACGTCCAGAGACTGGATTTCAGTCGGGGTGTGCTGATTCGGTTCGTCCGACCCGGGGCTTAACACTGTGAACAGTTGAAACGCATCGCGTTGAATCTTTGCCAGTCCGTTGACGGCCTCATGAATGCGTGTTCCACCATCTGCCAGAGCCGTCTTGACCGTTCCCGCGATATCAGCCGATGCGCCGCCTGAAAGGAGTGCATCCTTCCCGACAAAAAACACCTCGTTCTCGGCGCCTGAAAAGACCGGACGGGTGCCTTCCTCTGCGACCAGAACCTCGGACGGGATAGCGATATCCGTGGCCGCCAGGCCGGTCACTTCATCCGGGTTGGGGTCGAGTCCCCACACCTTCATATCGGCCAGATGAAAGCCCATGAAATCGCGTTTGACTTCAAGGATTTGGTTGGGTTCATCCGCGGTGTCGTACTGAGGAATGTACGAAGCTCCGGAGTTCATTTGCAGACGAAGAGCCAGGTCCACACCGATGACCTCGCTTGTGTCCGGGTTACGGATCAAATTCGTGTCCGCGACCCTCTCGGCCGGGACATGAAAGCGGAAAGTGCGGAAAAACAATGTGCTTCGGTCTCTGTCCGGAACATAGGCATCATCTCCGCCAGGCCAGACTGTTGTCAGTATGTCAAACTCGTCGTTTTCCTGATCTTGAAAAGGGAATTCGACCGGCGGAGGCGGAAGGTTCACGGACTCGCCGATAATCGGGTCTCCAAGAGCAGTCCCGTTATAGAGCAACCGGATTTCGTCGAATTCCTCGAATTCGGACTGCGGGACAGTGGAGAGGTTAAACACTCCGAGTTCATATTTGATGCTGAATTCGATAACGATGGGCAGGCCTGTTTCGATCGACTCACGGAGGACAAGCCATTCACTGGAATCGTTCCACTCGATGAAGTACTCAGAACCCGGCAGGTAACGACCTCGTGGATTGTACCACAGGTCTCCTTCACCGGCATCAATAGGCGGTGAACCGAGTGGAAATGCGGTCGGGCGTGAAGAAGCAATCACGTAGGGAACAGGGCCGAATCCGGGGAAGAAGTCCTCGACCGGCACCGTCTTGCCAAACTCAAAATTTGCAGGAAACAAATCAGAGGGGTAGGGGAGAAATCCCATTTCCTGAACCCCGGAAAAATACTCCGGTGATTCGAAATCGTATGGAAGAAGGATTGAGAAATCGAGGCCCTCGAAGCCCGCCCCTTCACTTAGAACACATGCCAGAATGTCGGCCTCTTCAACGTCGAACGGCTCTATCTCCTCAGCCTCCGCAATGGCGTTTCGGCAGGCATCACGAAGGTTGTTGAAATCATCACCGAAGTTGGAATCATACAACAAAACGAGTTCGCCAAAATCGCCTCCCTCGCCTTGAGCCGTGTCAGGATCCTTGTAGTCGCGTAAAGGACTCTTTGCGAAATTTCCCGCGATCGCGTTGTATGGATTGGGATGCCCGTACCCGTAGTGATGAGAGAAACCGTCAGCAAAGAAATTGACGAAGGTCTGGTTGCCACGGAACCCCGACGGATTTCCATACACGTTGTCCAGCAGATCGCCAACCGTGCCTTTGTTTGACTTGGATTCCTCTTCCCCCGGTGGCTCGGGATCCGGAGGCGGTGTGTACTCCAGAAGTCTTGCGGCAAGAGCATCGTCAGGAAAGGAGTTGTACTCGCTCGGGTAACGGTCAGCTGTGCTTGCAAGCAGGTTGAAGAGGGCTTCGGGACGGAGTTGAGGAAACTCCGCGAGGACGAGAGCGGCCACGCCGGCAACGACAGGACTCGCTGCGCTCGTTCCGTTGAAATCGAATTCATAGTTGCCGAAGGGGTTTTCGGAGTTCGTCGGGTCCGGTATCTGAGAGCCCGGCGCGCCCATGATGTCCGTTGTGAGAATGCCCGTGCGACCAGAGTAGAATGTTCCTCCGGGGTAGGAGGCGCCTCCCTGTTGCGTCATTCCGACGAAGTCGAGTTTTCCGCCCCAGCTTGCGTAGCTGACTTTTCTTCCCGTATCGTCGACGCCACCAACAGAGAACGTCCAGTCGTACAAGGCGGGATAAGCCATATGGGCTGAATCGTTTGAGCTTGAAGCAAAATGACTGGCGCCGAAATTTCCGCGTCCGGCCTGGAAAGCGATTTCGAAAGCTTCTTCAAGAACCGGTGAGAACGTTGGTCCACCCCATGAATGGTTCCCAATATCAATTCGGTTTGTGTTGGTTGCCTGGACGAGAGATGCAATCTCCGCGACGGAAACCACTGAATTTGCATCAAAGATTCGCACCGTAAAGATTCTTACCAGAGGTGCAATGCCGATCCCTCCCGTGCCATTGTTGCGAGCGGATGAGATGACTCCGGCAACACTTGTTCCATGAGAATCCTCGTTGTCCGCGTCAGGAATCGAATCGTCGTCGATTCCGTCAATTCCCTGAAGCGGATGGATGATTGTCATGGCAGGATCGTCGCCATTGTCGGGGTCGGTTTGATTAATATTCCAGTCCTCGTGGTCGAGATCGGTTCCGGTGTCAAAAACAGCCACCGAAATGTAATCAACCGATGGCGTGCCCGGGTTGAAATCCGCGGTTGTATCGTCGCCGAAGTACGCCTTGGTGCGTCCATCGCCGGTTGTTGTTGTTGAGCGAACGTTCCAGTTCCACGCGCGCGGCGCGTCCGTATCCACATCCTTGGTTCCGCGCGGGATGCGGTTGCGGCTTGTGTTCTCAAGGTGCCACTGGCGCAGGAAGAGCGGATCACCCTGCTCGCCGGCCGGAATGCCGGTGGAGTTGTGCCGCTCGAGGTGAACATACATGTCCGGTTCAGCCCAACGAACAGTGTCGGGATTATTCTTCGTGATGTCCACGGTGAGCTTTGGGATGTTCTTTGTCGGTGTGTTCAGGACCGGGAACAGAAAAACCGTTGGAAGCACCTCCGATGCTTCTCCAAGTCCGTTTTCCCGTGCGAAGTCGTTTCGGGCCTTCAGCCCCGGATCGGTCTTGAATGCCACAATGATTCGGTCTGGAATAACCACCAGTCGGGTTGGATCCCTGTAGCCACCCAGATAAAAGACCGGCTTTGTTTCAAAGCCCAATGCCGCGGTCTTGACGACTTTGGAAACGTCCTCCAGAGATCCTTTGACGTACACCTGGTTTGGGGCGCGGTGAAGGTCGTCGATGATCTCGAGGCCCAGTTTTGAAGCATCGGATGCCGCAGACTTGCGATCTGACGCCTTTGGAAATTCAAGAGCGACGATATCTTTGGCGACAGAGAGATCGACACGCTTTCCTTCCTGAATGATATAGGATTCCTCATCCTCCTGGGCAGGGGCGATAGAGGTTGAGAAAGCGAAGACGACTGTCAGCAACCCAAACGCCAAAAGGCGAACTGGGCCCCTCAGTAAATCCCGGCGCTCCATACAGACATCCTTCGAACCGAAAATGTCGGGTCGCAGGGCGCTTCGCACGAGGCGTTCAGCCCTGTCCCCACTCGTGTTACTGGCGTAGAGGTGGTATTCAGCAGTGAAAAAGTGCGCAAGAGCTTTTGTCCCCGCCTCTCCGCCGGCGATCAATGACCCACAGCCCGCCTTGTTGCAACGGAAACAGGGGCTGTCGATACGAATCTGAATATGATGGAGGTGCTTGTCAGGTCGCCGGAATCCGACAGCAAACATTCAGTTCCTTTGCCGCTTTTGCATCATCCAGCCGCCCTGTTTCCAACTCGCCCGGAGATGATCTCAAGCCTTCCGGGTCCGACTCAATTTCATCGGCGATTTGTCTCATGGCTGAGATAAACGCATCCAGGGTTTCAAGGCTCTCGGTCTCCGTCGGCTCGATTAGAAGGCACTCGGGGACCAGGAGCGGGAAGTAAATCGTGGGGGCATGAAAACCCAGGTCGAGGAGGCGTTTGGCAATATCAAAAGCTTTGATATTATTTGATTTGGATGCCTTTCGAACACTCACCAGGGCCTCGTGCTTGCATGGTCTCTCGAAGGGCTCCTCGAAGGCCTCCGGAAGATTGGCCAGGACGTAGTTGGCATTGAGAGTCGCCAGTGAGGCCACGTCCCACAAGCCCTCTCCGCCCTGGGCCAGGGTATAGGCCAGTGCCCGGATCAGGACCCCCGTGTTGCCGTGGAAGGCCATCAGGCGGCCGATTGATTTCTCTTCGTCGCTCGCGAGCCGGAACCGGTTTTCCGACGTTTTTTCCACGCGCGGATCCGGGAGCCAGGGCGCGAGCCGGGCGGAAGCTCCAACGGCTCCGGCCCCGGGGCCTCCTCCTCCATGAGGAGTGGAGAACGTTTTGTGGAGGTTGAGATGAACCACATCGAAGCCCATGTCTCCGGGGCGCACGCGGCCCACAATGGCGTTCAGGTTGGCTCCGTCGTAGTACAGCAGGCCGCCTGCTTCATGAACGAGATGCGAAATTTCGAGGATGTCCTGTTCGAAGACGCCGCAGGTGTTGGGATTCGTGAGCATGATGGCGGCGGTGTGGCCGTCCAGAGCCGCCCTGAGGGATTCGAGGTCAACCCTCCCGGCATCGTTGCTCTTGATGGTTTTGACGCGGAAGCCGGCAAGGGCGGCGCTGGCGGGATTTGTGCCGTGGGCACTGTCGGGAACGAGAACGACGTCCCGATGCGACTCTCCCTTTGCGCGAAGGTACTTCCTGATCAGTGCCAGTCCGCAGTATTCTCCCTGAGCGCCGGCGGCAGGGGCGAGAGTGACCGCATCCATGCCAACGACTTCCTTGAGATACTCCTGCAGAGTATGCATGATGCGCAGGGTGCCCTGGGCGTCGGCGTCATCCTGCAGGGGGTGAAGATTGGCAAATCCCGGAAGGCTTGCGAGCTGATCGTTCACCTTGGGATTATACTTCATCGTGCAACTGCCGAGTGGATAGAACTGGCCGTCGATGGAGTAGTTGCGTTGTGAGAGTCTGGTGAAGTGGCGGATGCCCTCGAGTTCCGAGACTTCCGGCAGGGCGGCGGACTGTTTGCGGCGCAACGCCGGGGGAATTGCGTTCTTCGTCTTTGCGAGCTCTTCCGGAGAGCCGACGGGAAGCCGTGCAGCACGACGGCCGGGTGTGCTGACATTCTGAATTTCACGAATCGTGCCGGTCATGCGAAAGGCTCCTTCAGTCAGGCCACGCCGGAAAGGTTTTCAGCCAGAACATTCTTCGCGGCATCGACGTATGCATCGATGTCGGCGGGCGCGTTCAGTTCTGTCGCGCAAAGAAGAACATCATTTCCATATTCGGCGTTTACACGTCCAAGATCAAAACCCGCAACAATTCCATGTTCGTTTCTCATCGCCTGCAAAAACCGAGATGCGGGTGACGGAAGCGTCAGGACGCATTCATGAAAGAATGGTTTGTCATGCTTCATAACGGCTTCGGTCTCATTGACAAGACGTTCGGCAAGAGCGTGGCTTCGTGCGATGCAGGTTTCCGCAACTTCGATGAGCCCCCGTTTTCCGGCAAATGTCATGTACATTGTTGCCATGAGTGCAAAGAGTCCCTGGTTGGTGCAAATGTTGGAGGTGGCGCGCTCCCGGCGAATGTGCTGCTCGCGCGTTTGCAACGTGAGGACGTAGCCCTCACGGCCCTGCGGGTCCGTTGTCTTGCCGGCAATACGGCCCGGCATTTTGCGAATCAGCTTTTGTGTGCACGCGAAGTAACCCGCGTAGGGACCGCCATATTGCAGAGGAATACCGAGCGGCTGAGCTTCGCCAACGGCGATGTCAGCTCCCCATTCACCGGGGGGTGAAATGATTGCGAGCGCGGTGGGGTTACAAACGGCCACCAGCAGCGCCCTGCAGGAATCGGCAAACTTTCGGGCTTCCGAACCCTCTTCAAGAATGCCGAAGAAGTTTGGTGTTTGAATCGCAACGGCAGCCGCTTCATCGGCGGCGATGCTGGTGTAGTCGGTGACTCCGTTCTTTTCCGGCAGGATGCGGATTTCCACATCGATTTCCCGCAGGAACGTTTCGCAGACAGCAAGGTAGTTCGGATGCAAAGTGGCGGGAAGGTAGACGAGATTTCTGTTGGTGTGCCGCACCGCCATGGTGAGCGCTTCGGCAAGCGCGGTTGCGCCGTCGTACATGGATGCGTTTGCGACTTCGAGTCCCGTGAGTGCGCAGATGTGCGACTGGAACTCATAAATGGCCTGGAGTGTTCCCTGGCTGACCTCCGCCTGATAGGGCGTGTAACATGTCACGAACTCGCCACGGTTGATGAGGTTCTTTACCGCCGCCGGTGTGTAGTGATTGTAAGCGCCCGCACCGAGGAACAACCTTCCGGGATCGGCAGTGCGATTTTCGGCCGCCGCCCGCTCGAACCAGCGGGTCAGCGAGTATTCGTCCAGTGAGGGAATATCGAGCGGCCGCTTGAGCCGAATCGATTCCGGCACGTCGCGAAAAAGATCATCGATATCGGTGGCGCCGATGGCGGCGAGCATGGTTTCGATGTCTTCCGGTGTGTGAGGGGTGTATGCCATTCCCGCGGAGTTACTCCTCTTCCATGACTTTCTGATAGGCTTCCCAGTCGAGGAGCGTGCCGCGTTCCGACTCGAACGCCGAGGGCTTGATTTTGACAATCCATCCGTCGCCGGTGGGAGAGCTGTTAATCGTTTCGGGAGCCGATTCGAGGTTCTCGTTTACTTCGATGATTTCACCACTGACGGGCGCGTAAACGGAGGCGGCCGCCTTGGGCGATTCGATGGTGAGGATTTCGTCGCCGGCGCTGACCACAGTTCCCGCTTCGGGCATTTCGACGAACACGATGTCGCCGAGCATCTGTTGCGCGTGGCCGGAAATTCCAACCATCCGGACTTCACCCCCGGGTTCGACCCACTCGTGGGATTTGGTATAAAGAAGAGTTTTTTCATCCATGGCGCTGAGCGGTCCTTTCGGTGCGTGCGGTTATCTGGAAATGAACGGAGGCCGGACAACTTCGGCCTCGACGGGTTTGCCCCGGCCGGCGACTTCGAGCGTTGTTTTGCCGGAGGCTTCAGGCTGTTTGACCAGTGCGAGACCGATGCCGACATTAAGGATCGGCGAGTAACCGCCGGAAGTGACATATCCGATGTCCACACCATCGGCGAGAACCCGGTCACCGTGACG